>DUCU01000048.1 GCA_012959605.1 Dehalococcoidia bacterium
TGTTTTATCAGCACTACTTCACTACCTGCCCGTGTAGAGACCGTCGCTGAATAGCCCTGCCTACCCGTTTAGGTACGGCAGATGGCAAGGGTATTTTATAATAATCATTCTTGTAGTTTATTCGCTTTGAATATAAAATCAGGTTCATATGAAAGAGAGCTACCTCTCGTCGCCGAGAAGCAGGCAATGAAAACATTTGAAGGAGCAGAAAGATGACTGATTCCCCAAACGAAACATCGGCAGCTATTTCTGAGCGGGAAGCGGGGATTGAAAAGTTCGACGCTATTGTCATCGGCTCTGGTGTTACGGGGTTATATTCTTTGTATCGTATGCGCCAACTAGGGTTCTCGGTCCGTGCATTCGACGACGCTAGTGGGGTGGGTGGAACTTGGTACTGGAACCGCTATCCAGGTTGCCGTTTTGACTCTGAGAGCTACTCTTACGGATATTCATTCTCCGACGAACTTTTGCAGGAATGGGACTGGAAAGAACATTACTCCAGCCAGCCAGAGACCGAACGCTATCTTAACTATGTGGCTGATAAGTTCGATCTGCGGCGTGATATACAGTTTAATTCACGAGTTATGTCGGCAACGTTTATCGAGGCAGAAAGCTGCTGGGAAATAGTCTTACAGGACGGGAGCAAAGCCCGTGGCCAGTACCTGATCACGTCGGTCGGAAGTTTTTCTGCTGGTTACGTTCCGGACTTTGAGGGAATCGACAGCTTCAAAGGGATTACATCTCACACTAGAGGATGGCCCGCAGAAGGAATTGATCTGGCCGGAAAACGAGTTGGAGTCATTGGGACCGGCGCCAGCGGCGTGCAACTTATCACGGAGATCGCCAAGGAGGTTGCCCACCTGACAGTATTCCAGCGGACAGCGAACTACTGCGCTCCCCTCCGCAACGGTCTGATCGACGATGAGACCCAGAAACAGATTAAAGCCAGTTATCCGGAGATTTTCAGGATTTGCAAGGAAACCCCTGGCTCGTTCATGCATGAATTCGACAAACGGTCGGCCATGGATGTTTCTCCAGAGGAACGTCTTGAACAGTATGAACGGCTATGGGCCGAGCCGGGATTCAAAAAGTGGCTCTCCAATTTTCATGACGTGATGGTCCCGGGAGAGGCCAATGAAGACTACGCCGAGTTTGTTCGCAACAAGATTCGCGAGCGCGTCCATGATCCGGTCATAGCGGAGATGTTGGTTCCCAAGGACCACATGTTTGGCTCCAAACGACTGCCTTGCGAGAGTGGTTATTACGAGGTCTATAACCAAGACAATGTTTTGCTTGTTGACGTCCGCGAAGCCCCCATTGAGCGAATCACACCCAAGGGCGTTAAGACCAGAGATGCGGAGTACGAATTAGACGTCATCGTCTATGCCACTGGGTTCGATGCCATCACTGGCGGGTTGATTAATCTGAATATCACTGGGCAAAACGGTCAAACGCTGAAGGATAAATTTGCCGCGGGGCCGCGGACCTACATGGGCATCACCTCAGCAGGATTCCCGAACCTGTTTACAGTAAACGCAGCGTCAGTGGGGAACTTTGTCAGGGCTTCTGAACCGCTGATAGATTGGGTTGGCGAGACGATGGGTTATCTTCGGGACAACGATTTCAAACGCATCGCGCCTACCATTAAGGCTGAAGACGCCTGGGTTAAACACGTCAATGAGGATGGCGCAAATATCTTGCGGACACAGGCAAATTCCTGGTTTGTGGGAGCAAATATTCCTGGGAAGGCAAGGGCGTTGCTTACCGCTCCGGATACAGCGCCAGCCATGAGGGCCAAGCGTGCAGAGGTCACGGCCAATGGGTATGAGGGATTCATCGTTGAGTAAAATCCGCAGCGTCCCATTAGAATAGCCAAAGGATGACTCGTCCTTTTTGATTGATTGAGCGGGTTTACGGTCTGGGTTCCAGTAAGCGCGATTGCGAATAATATGTTTAGATTAAATCGTTTGTTCTTAATTCGGCTGAGATGCCTAAAGGTAGATTGACAAGATTGAACAACTAAGATCTGCAACCAGTTGTTTCAGATCGTAGTTCTCCCGTTTGAGGTGTTCGATCTCCTGGCGGGTGGCATCTCGGACCGTATCCCGGGTGAGACGCTCTTTACCCGCTTCCATGAACTCTTTGGTTCAGGCATAGAAGACGCCCGGTTTGATCCCCTCCCGCCGACAGAGGTCACTAACCGTGACCTCCCTTCGGAAACCCTCCAGCACGATGCGGATCTTGTCTTGGGACACTTTCGGCTTCCTTCTAGGTGCGGTAGATCTATACCCTGCACCGGGAGTCCAAACACACCACCACCCTCATGTTTTTCTCCCTTAAAAGTGTCACATTATCACTGAACGCCTACAGAATTAGCCGGTTCTTCGTTTTAAACCGGTATTAATCATTATTAGCATTTTGATTCGGCCAAACACAGTTGACTTAATTTCCCGCGTCGTTTACTCTCCGTCGGGACTTGGGATGCTAGCGACATCCATCGTCTAAATTGGCAACAGTTTGGATGCTTGTTAGAGGGGTAATCAACCAAACATAGGTAACGAGGTGGAGTTAATGTCCAGGCATAGATTTTTTGGTATTCCGTTTCTCATCGCTGCGCTCACTTCTTTGATGTTGGTCGTGGCAGTCGCCTGTGGGTCTTCTTCAGAGTCAGAAACCACTCAGGATTCTAGCGGCGAGGCATCGGCCACAAGTGTGCCGGTAGCCACTTCCGCTCCTGCGGCATCAGTACCAGCATCCGTAACACGGCAAGAAAAGCTGACCATAGCCATAACAGACATGGGGAACGAGACCCCAACTGTTTGGCAGGAATACGCCTTCGGAAAGGCTTATATGCGTTTCCTTTACGACGCGTTTACCGGCACAAATGACGCGGGCGAAGTGGACAAAACCACTGGCGCCGCCATAGATTGGTCCATGTCTGCCGACGCCATGGATTGGACCTTCACCTTGAGAGATGACATCAAGTTCCATAACGGTGATCCTCTCACTGCTGAAGACGTCAAATTCTCGATTGCTTTGACTAGCAGCGAGGATTCGGTCGCCTCATATGCAGGCACCGTTCGAGCCGCCATCGCCGATCCAGACCAAATCACCGTGGTTTCTCCAACCGAATTGCAGATTCACGCCTCCAAGCCGTCGGGGTTCTTGAACTGGTTTATTTCGGATATTCAAGGCGTTGAGGGGTTGATTCAACCCAAGAATTACACCGAGTCCGTAGGCAATGATGAATTCGCCAAGAGTCCAATCGGCAGTGGTCCCTACAAATTCGTGGATCAGCGCAAGGGCGACTTCATGGAAATGGAAGCAATGGACGATCATTGGAGGAACGGGGGGTCCAAATTCAAGACCGTCCTCTGGCGCATCATCCCAGAAGAGAGCACCCGGATCGCAGCCCTCAAGGCTGGTGAGGTGGATGTCATATCCGTCTCGCGTGAGCGGGCGCCTCAGTTGAGAGAAGATGGTCTCAATATCTTCAGCAAGGAAGGGGCCAGCGTAATGGGCCTCTATTTCCACGAACAATGGCGTGACGATTCAATCTGGAAAGACATCAATGTCAGAGAGGCCTTTAACCTGGCCATCAACCGCGAAGAGATATGCGAATTCGTCTTCGCTGGGCAATGCACGCCTGCCAAGGTCTATCCTTGGCCGGACATCGCCCCCGGAACCGACAAATCCTTGACGCCATTGCCGTTTGATCCGGTAAGGGCGAAGGAACTACTGGATGCGTCGGACTACAACGGAGAAGAATTAGCTATCCGGTCGTACCCCAGGGCTGACGTTCCCGAGGGACCGCGGTTCATCGAGGCCGTCGCCGCTTATCTGACCGATATCGGTGTTAACGTTAAGATTATTCCCACTGAATACGCTTCATACCGTAAGGAGCGCCTGGCCCACACACTGGATAACGGTAGTGGTTACCTAGCGGCGCCCAACCGGCCGTTGGCGGGTTTCGTGGGGTTGATGCGTGTCCTGAACCACTCGACAGGAACGTTCACATCTACTCATGATCCGGAGATTGACCGCCTCATTGAAGCATTAGAGGCAGGAGTATCTCCAGCAGATGTAGAGGCAGCAAGCATCGCACTGTATCAGTACATGTACTCGCAGTTCTCGCATCTAACTTGCTGCAACATGAACATATCCTACGCGACCAACGACAGGATCGAGTCCTGGGACCTGGGTAAGAGGGTCTGGGACGACGGTTTCAGCAACTTGGTCCAGCCGTAAATTGCAAGACCACCCTGGGGGATTACCCCCAGGGTGGTTTTGATTGCGAACTTAGCGCTGCGACCCAGCCCCAAGTTCGCAATCAAAACCTGAACGGGCAAGGCAGAGAATGCAAAGGTACATCATCAGACGCGTCGGAGAGTCCTTATTAGCCCTTTTCGCACTCTCAATAATCATATTTCTGATGGTCCGCATGACCGGAGACCCAGCTCTGCTAATGCTGCCGCCAGACGCCGGTGCGGAGCGCTTGGAAGAGATACGTCATTCCATGGGCCTGGATAAACCGTTGGTTGTCCAGTATGGGTTGTTTGTCCGGGATTATTCCACGTTGAGTTTCGGAAACTCTCTCCGCACGCAAACCCCGGTATACGATGAGGTCAAAGACCGACTTCCCAACTCCCTTAAGTTGGTTGGGACGGCGATGGTGATTGTGGTGCTGATAGCGGTGCCATTGGGTGTTTTGTCGGCGGTCTGCAAAGGGACATGGATTGATACTTTAGCCACGGGATTTGCGGTACTTGGACAGGCGGTCCCCGTTTTTTGGCTGGGGATCCTTATGATCCAATTGTTTACTATTAAGTTAGGGTGGTTGCCCAGTTCTGGAATGGGCGGACTGGACCACTACATTATGCCGGCTTTCGCCTTGGGTTTCTTCACGGTTGCGGCTATTCAAAGGCTGCTACGGTCCAGCTTGCTGGAGGCAATGGACAGTGAATACATCAAGCTGGCCAGAATCAAAGGCCTGTCTGAATTCAAAGTTGTTTGGAAGCACGCACTGAGAAACTCCCTGATCAGCGTAATCACACTGGGCGGAATTTATATCGCCATCTTAGTCACACTGGGAATCCTGGTGGAGGTGGTGTTTGCCTGGCCAGGGATGGGACGGTTGTTGTTCCAGGGCATAGTGTTCAGGGACTTCCCTGTGGTTCAAGCTGTTGTCTTGATGTCAGCCGCAATAGTTATTTTTAGCAGCCTAGTGGTTGATATAGCCTACGCATATCTGGATCCGAGAATAAGGCTTCAGTGATGATGGCCAATGTAATAGATACCGCTGCGATTCAACCGGTAAAGGTCAGCCGTTTGCCCAAGATCTTCGCTGCATTTAAGGCGGCACCGGTCATACCACTGACCATCATCGTGGTGTTCGTTCTCGCGGCGCTTCTGGCTGACCTGGTCACGTTTCATGATGCGTACCAAGTTAAGCTGCCGGAACGTCTTGTTCCCCCTGCCTGGGTCGGTGATACCACCGTAATGAAAACCGTCTCCGAGACGGTTGCCATAGATGAACTGGAAAAGAAGATAACCCTAACCAAGGCGTCGGCGATAGATTCTAGTTCGCAAGTGGGGGATAGGATAGAGGTAGTTGTCCGGCAGGGAGGCAGTTGGTCCCGTCCGCTGGGGACAGATCCTCTTGGTCGCGACATCTTAACCCGGATTATCTACGGGGCCAGGGTCTCCATCATAATCGCTGGTGCGGCGTTGGCGATCGGCGGTGGGTTCGGAACTTTGGTCGGGCTTACGGCCGGGTACTACGGTGGAAAGATAGACACCATCCTGATGCGCTTCGCCGATATCACCTTGGCCTTCCCGTTGATACTTTTTGCTATCTTGTTGGTAATGGTGCTAGGTCCCAGCATGATGAACGTGATCATCGCCATATCTCTGGTGCTGTGGGCTCGCTATGCCCGTGTCATTAGAGGGGAAGCCCTGGGTTTGATGCAGCGTGACTTCATCGCTCGGGCCAGGGTTTCCGGGGCTTCTGACTGGCGGATTATGATGCGGCATCTCCTCCCCAACGTGATGCCGACCCTCATCGTTCTGCTCACGCTACAGGTTGGCTGGGTCATTATCGTCGAGGCCTCATTGAGCTTCCTTGGCGCTGGCATCCCGCCGCCGACTCCGGCCTGGGGTGGGATGTTGTCAGAAGGGAAAGAGTATGTCTCCACCGCCTGGTGGGTCACTACTGCGCCGGGTGTGGCAATCATGCTGGTCGTGATGGCGTTCAATCTCTGCGGCGATTGGTTGAGGGAAAAGCTAGACCCCAAACAGCGCAGCATCTAGGCGCAAGTATATCGAAGAACTTTATTCGCTCAGATTGTAGAATCTAAAACAGACGCCGCGTGTACACGCGGCGTCTGTTTTGTTTTTGGAGCTGCATCCGTGGAATCGCCGGCCAGCGGAAACGGGTATCAGTCTGAGAGGCCGGACGCGATGGTTTTAGAAGCCTGTCCGTCTATTCGTATAGATGGCAGGACAGTAGGTGTCCGTTCCCCATGTCCTTAATCACAGGCTCTTCCACCGAGCACCGATCCATGGCGAATGGACACCTGGGGTGGAAATTGCAACCCGACGGCGGATTGATCGGAGAAGGTACCTCGCCTGTGAGGATGATCTCATCGCCTATATCGTCTGGATGGGCTGGTAGGGCTGCTGAAAACAAGGCTTTGGTGTAGGGGTGGAGTGGGTTGTCGTACAGTTCCTCAGTGGGACTATGTTCCACTATCTTGCCCAGGTACATGACAACCGTTTGGTGGGCCATGTAACGCACGGTGGCCAAGTTGTGGGCCACCAACATGAAAGACACCCCAGTCTCGGCCTGGAGGTCTACGAGCAGGTTCATAACCTGCGCCCGGATAGAAACGTCCAACGCCGATACGGGCTCATCTAGGATGATCAATTTGGGATAAGAAGCCAGTGCGCTTGCCACTGCCACTCTTTGTCTCTGGCCGCCGCTGAATTCATGGGGATATAGCTCAGCCTGTTCCGGCGCCAACCCCACCTGCTCCATCACTTCTTTTACGCGGTCGTAAGCATCTTTTTTAGAGATGTCCCTGTTGACGACCAAGGCTTCCGAAACAATGTCTTTAATCTTCATTCTGGGGCTTAAGGATGACCATGGGTCTTGGAACACGGCCTGGACCTGAGTCCGGTATTCCTTTAGGCTCTGCCCGGAGAAAGTCTGGATGTCTGTGCCTTCCATGAATATCTGGCCCGCAGTTGGCTCTTCTAAACGCAGGAGCAGTTTGGAGGTAGTGGTCTTGCCGCAACCAGACTCGCCGACCAATCCCAGGGTCTCCCCGGCGTTGATGGTAAAGTCGATACTGTCCACAGCCCGAACCTGGCCAACAGTCTTCATAAAGACTAGACCCTTGGTCACGGGAAAGTATTTCTGAAGGTTTTCGGCCCTCAACAGTCCTTCAGCCAACGATGCCCTCCCTGCGCCTAATTATCCCACTCAGGCTGCGACATAAAGCAGGCCACTGAATGGTTATTTTCGTGCATGGTTATTTCGGGGTAGCTTTTGGTGCAGACCTCTCTGGCGTTGATGCACCTAGGAGCAAACCTACAACCTTCTGGCAAGTCCCAAAGGAACGGTGGTTGACCGTCAATGGCACGGAGACGGTCGGTCCGGTCCATCTTGGGGACCGAGTCCATCAGCGCCTGTGTGTAAGGATGGTGAGGTTTGTTGAACAGGTCCCTTACGTCGGCCTGTTCTACGATTCTGCCAGCGTACATTACCGCTACTCGGTCGCACATCCGGGCCACAATCCCAAAATCATGAGTGATGAATATAATAGCCAGCCCAGTCTCCGCTTGAATATCTTTCAGAAGCCTCAAGTACTGCAGTTGGATGGTTACATCCAAGGCTGTGGTGGGCTCATCGGCGATGATAATCTTGGGTGATGCTGAAACGGCTATTGCTCCGATGACCCGTTGCTTCATGCCTCCACTCATCTGGTGAGGATAGTCATCAAGACGGCGTTCAGGTGCAGCCACCCTCACGTTTCTGAGGGCTTCCATAGCCTTGGTTAACATCTCTTTCCGGCTATTTTTGCCCTGGGCTCCAAGAGCCTCAATCAATTGGTTGCCAATGGTGAACACAGGGTTCAGGGAGGTCTGTGGGTCCTGAAGAATCATCGATATCTTGCGACCGCGGACCTGTCTCATATCTTTGTCAGAGAGTGAAACCAAGTCTTCACCGTCTAGAAGGATCTCTCCGGATACGATTCGCGCGGCGGGCTTTGGAATTAACCTAAGAAGCGAAAGGGCAGTCATCGTCTTGCCGCAGCCGGATTCCCCTACGATGCCAAGGGTTTCACCTTCACGAACCGAGAAACTTACTCCATCCACCGCTTTGGTGACCCCCCGGCGGTTGAAGAAGTAGGTATGGAGGTCCTTTACCTCTAGAACAATGTCTTTTTCAGTCATCTAAATCGCCCATGGATCGTATTTGAATCAGGCTCACAGTGAGTTGACCGACGCCAAGTTACCATATTAATCGCTATTGGGCAAAATACCCATATTCTTACTAGAATTAGCAATATGCGGGAGCTCGGGATTGATGGAAATACCATCGGATGGCGCATGTTATCGCCAACCCGGCAAATGCGAATAGTTGGGTTGATTCATTACCGAAACCCGGCCGGTTGGCGAAGGCACTCGGACATAGGGATTGATTATCTGTTTAATCCCGTTTGGCGAGGATTCCTCGAACAATAATCAGAAGACGAAAGAGTGGAACATGTCGTCAAGCCGAAGCGGGTCGGCGATTGGGCGAATCGCGAGATATCTAACGAAATTTACCCCCGAAGTCTCTCTCCCACCATTTCCGGCTGATCTATAGGTACCTTGCCTTGCGCATTATTTTGATCTTGACTCATAAACGCGCCTGCAAGGTACTCGCTATGTTACTGAAATAAGTGCATCAGTCAGGGCGAGTGGGTCAGTGGTTTCCGCTAAACGCTTGCCGCCTGCATCTCTGCTCGCAGTTTCTCGGTGGCTGGTATGTCTAGAGCTGAGTTTTTAAGGTTGATCACCACGCCATACTCCCGGCGCACGTAGTCCACCGACAGCTTCTCTTGGTCAACGTCATCTGCTACAGCGAACATGTCCCGTTCTAAGGGATTGCCAAAGCCGCCGGCCCCTGCTTGCACTACCCGGTAAAGGTCTCCCTTCTTCAATTGCCGAAGGGTTTTGCCAGGAAGCTTTTCCTCTTGGCCGGTGCCGGGGTTTAGATAGTTCTCGGTGGGCGTGCCCGGTTTGCCTCCCTGCACTCCCCAAGGTGTGAAGTCAGAGCGGTCAGAGCGCAGTTGGAATGTTGCGTCCTCCGCAAGAAGACGGAACTCGCGCTCGATTCCCAGTCCGCCCCGGAACTTGCCAGCCCCGCCGGTATTGGGCACGAACCCGTAGCGTTCCACCATCAACGGCTGCTCCGACTCAATGCTCTCGATGGGTGTATTAGCCATGTTCAGTATGGGAGCAGCCAGTCCATCGGCGCCGTCCAGATTGGGTCCGCCGCCGCGAGGTCCGTCGTTCGCAAACTCCAGGTAGACCCAGGCCTTGCGGTTGGAGTCGTAACCACCCCAGCTAACGCCAATCTCGCCTCCGCCCCAGGCTGCTGGGACCTTGCCCGGCATCGCCTGTGCCATTGCGCCGAAGATAGTCTGGCAGATTCTGAACCCGGCCAGGCCACGCGCCGCCACTGGTGCCGGGTGTTGCGGGTGGACGAAGCAGCCCTCCGGCGCGGTGATGTTGAAGGGCCGGAAGAAGCCGCTGTTGGACTGGATCGCCGGGTCTATCAGGCACTTTAGCACGGCATAGACGTTGGATTTGGTGTAGGCAAAGTTAGGATTGATGGAGCCCTTGGCCTGAGGCGAGGTGCCTTCAAAGTCAACGAAAATCTCGGCGCCCTGAATCTTGACCTTGGCATGGATCGCAATGGGGTGAAGGTCAATGCCGTCATTGTCGATGTAATCAGTGAATTCCCACTCTCCTTGGGGCAGAAGTTCAATCTCGGCCCTGGTGAGGCGTTCCGTGGTATCCAAAATGTCGGTCATGTAGCTTTTGAGTTCTTCCAGGCCGTAGTCGTCCACCAAACGGAGCATGTCCTTCTCGCCAAAGCGCACTGCGGCTAGGAGGGCCTGCACATCGCCCAATACTTTGTCGGGCACACGAACGTTCTTCTCCAGGATGCGCCAGACCGCTTTGTTCAGTACCCCTTGGTCGTAGAGTTTGATGGGAGGGATGATCAGTCCCTCTTGGTAAATCTCAGTGTTGTCACAGGCATTGCCGCCGGCCACACGCCCTCCAATGTCTGTTTGGTGACCGATGCAGCAGCTCCAGCCGACCAACACGTCATTCTTGAAGATGGGCTTGAACAGGAAGATGTCCGGCAAATGGCTGGCGCCCTCGTAAGGGTCGTTATTGGCAAAGATGTCCCCCGGCAGCACGTCGTCACCAAAGGCATTCATCACCCCTTCCAGAGCGGGAGCCATAGAACCCAGATGGGGCGGCAGAGTCAGCCCTTGAGCCACCTGCAGGCCCTCTGCGTTGAACAGCGAGGTGGAGAAGTCCATGCCGTGTTTTATCACTGCAGAACGGGCG
The DNA here is from genome assembly GCA_012959605.1 of Dehalococcoidia bacterium. GTDB lineage: Bacteria > Chloroflexota > Dehalococcoidia > Lucifugimonadales > UBA3495 > UBA9611. The sequence goes on from DUCU01000048.1 coordinate 10,633, forward strand.
GTTCTGACCACGGTTAATGCCATGGTGTCGGCCGCGCTCATAAGCGCATTCTTGATGACTTCTCTTGTGATTGGGTCGGTGGTCTGTTGCATGGGCGACTCCTTTGCTTGCTGCGGGCAGTACGATGTGATTCAGGGTAGCAGGACTGGTTGGAAACCAATTCCTATGTTAGTTAGTCGACTTTCTCGAGAATTATGTTGCTCCATTTGTCAATGGTGGCGTTCCAATTTGGAGGCACCACCGTGGTGGAGTCGTATTCTTCTACGATTAATGGCCCGTCGGTCGTTGCTCCGATCAAGGCTTGGCGGTTCACGATTGGGACGCTGGCCCAGCCCCTTGTGGCGCCAAAGTACACGTCCCTATTTGGCTCGCTGGCACCGGTAGCCATTACAGGAAGCTCAAGCTTTTCGGGCATTCGCGGCACTTCCGGCAGCCCCCGTGCGATAACTCGGACGTTGACCAACTGGTACCCAGTACCGGGAGAGTTATAGCCAAAGCTGCGCTCGTGTTCTTCGTCGAATGACTTGATAACGGCGTTGATTGTCTGGCGGTTGACCTCGTTGCTCGGGTAGGGGACGGTCAAGTCAGACACCTGGCCATCATACTTCATGTCCATCTGGGTCAAAATCTCATGACGGCTGTCATCGAACCCCTCTGCCCGGAGTTGGTTGCGTCCCTGGTTCCAGAGTCCGTTCAGTAGTTCGGACAATGCTGTTATATCTAATTGTTCAAAGGTCTTGAAATAAGTCTGAACGAAATGATGCTCGACGTCGGCGACCAACAGTCCGAAGGAACTGAAAACGCCGGGGAACGGTGGCACCACCACACGGGTTATATCCAGCATTTCGGCCAGGCCGACCGCGTGGACGGGGCCGCTGCCACCAAAGGTTATGAGATCGAACCGCCTTGGGTCTCGGCCTCGTTCACTGGAGACAGCGCGCAAGGCCCGCCCCATGTTGGAATTGACCAGCGTGTGGATACCGAAGGCTGCTTCCACATCCGTCATTTCTAAGGGTTTGGCCACGTTGTCGGAGATCGCTTTGCGGGCCAACTCTGCGTCTATCTCAAAAGTTCCCGCCAGCAGATGCTTTTGGTGTAGGAAGCCCAGCAAAACGTTGGCGTCGGTCACCGTGGCGTCCTGTCCACCCAGCTGATAGCATGCTGGGCCGGGGAACGCTCCGGAACTCTGGGGGCCAACGCGTAGAGAGCCGCTGCGGTCCACGGCCGCAATACTACCGCCGCCAGCGCCAACTTCCGCTAAGTCGATGGCCGGCACCCGCAAAATGTGGCCGGAGCCGCGCAGTAGCCGGTGACCCACACTAATCTCGCCACCAACTTCGTACTCGGGGGCTTGCAGCATTTCTCCGTCTTCGATGATCGATGCCTTGGCGGTGGTGCCGCCCATGTCCAGGGTCATCAGATTGGGTATCCCCAACCGTTTGCCCAGATGATAGGCACCTACAACTCCGGCTGCTGGGCCGGATTCGATGCAGTAAACCGGGCGTTCTTTTGCGATGTCAGAGGTGGCCAAACCGCCGTTGGACTGCATCACGGTCAACGGCACTGTAACGCCCATATCCGATAGACCGTCGGTTAGCCGGATCAAGTAGCTTTCGACCACCGGGCGCACGTAGCAGTTGATCACGGTGGTGCTGGTGCGCTCGTATTCCTTCATCTCCGGCAGAAGTTCTGAGGAGATGGTCAGGTTCACGCCGGGCGCTTTTTCAGCCAAAGTTTGGGCAATAATTTGCTCGTGTTCTGGGTTGGCGTAGGAATGCAGCAGGCAAACCGCCACAGACTCAACGCCGTTGTCCAGAACATACTGGACGGCGCGGTCAACACCGTCCATGTTCAGGGGCTTTAGCACCTCGCCCTGAAAGTTAAGGCGCTCACTTACTTCCAACCGGAACTGACGTTTGACTAGAGGCGGGGGCTTCTCATAGTCCAGGTCGTAGAGTCGCGGTATCCGGTTGCGCCGAAACTCCAAGATGTCCCTGAACCCCTCAGTGGTGATTAGGGCAGTCTTGGCACCCTTCTGCTCAATGATGGCATTGGTGGCCACGGTGAAGCCGTGGCTCACTTCAGAGATCAAATTGGAGGTAATACCAAGCTCCGCCACCCCGTTCTTGATGCCGTTCAGCACGGCCTCGCTGTAATCGTTGGGGGTGCTCGCTATCTTGCGGGCCAGTACCTCGCCATCATCCCCCAGAAATACTATGTCGGTGAATGTGCCGCCAATGTCTACGCCGACGCGAAAATTCTGCACGTAATTACTCACAATCTGTTACTTAATAGGCATGATACTGGCGTCGGAATTCAGAGGCAAGAGTCTATCTGGCCAGGCAAATCCAAATTAGACGCGGGGTGGAAGGGTCGACTAGCTTAGGGCTGGGTCTTGAATTGGTCGACGGGGGAATTTTATAGCCGCAATCACCAAGGACCCCAACAGAAGTAGGACGCCGGCGTAAATGAAAGCGGCATCGATTCCTTTCCAGGTGACCAACACACCCGCGATAATTGGCGACGGCAATGTGAATATGTGCCTGAATACGCTCTGGACGCTCATAGTGCTGCCCTGTATCGCAGACGATGAAAGGTCCATTACGGCGGCAGTGGCGATGTTGCTGGTCCCGTAGAAGAACATGCCCATGGCTCCTACTACTAAGCCAAGTTCGAAGGAGTTGCCGGTGACCGGCACCAAGAAATACAGCAACCCCAGAACGGCATAAGCAGGGAGCAAGACGACCTTTCTGCCAAATTTATCTGACACGACTCCCATAATCGGCTGAGAGACCATCCCCATCAAATAGAGAAGCATCAGGTAGAACCCAAGCCCCAACGTGGAGTAGTTCAAATCTTCAGCTAGGTAAATGGGCAAGAATGTCAAGATGCTCAGGCGTCCCATGCTCATGAAAATACCGGCAAACATGATCGCCAACACACTGCGCTGGCTAAGCATGTCCTTGATACCGCTCAGGTAATTCTTGACGGTGGGTCGCGGGCCTGCGTCTTTGTAGTGGGATCCCAGACTGCGCCAGAGGATGAACGCTAGGACCAGCGCGGGCAACAGGTGATATTGCATCAATGTCTGCCAACTGACGACCAACAACAACGCGCCAATAATCAATGGCGATATTGTGTCGCCAATACTGGCACCGACTCCGTGTAAGGCCAGTGCGGTACCGCGGCGGTCGGGGAAGCGAGCCGACAAAGAACCAACTGATGCGGGATGCCAGGCCGCTGATGCCACACCAATCATGGCGATGCCTGGCAGTATCCAGAAGTAGCTGAAAGCTAGTCCCACCATGAAATAAGCTAGGCCACTACTGGCGAGGGCAAAGGCCAGCAGCAGCGGGCGGTATTTGTAGAAAGAGTCCGCCAGAAATCCTGACGGCATAATCAGGAGTCCGCTGGATCCCTCTCTTATAGTGGACAACGTCCCCAGTTCGACGTCGTTGAGGTCCAGCGTGTCCTTGATACCCGGTAAAATGACCGGGAAAAGTTGCTGATACCAGTGGATTATGGTGTGCCCAAAGACGAGAGAGCCAAGCAAATGCTGGCGGTTACTCTCGGTTTCCGGACCGGTTGATGATTCGGTTTTAGAAGTGTCAGCCATGTATTAGCGGAGCCGATCTCAGATTGGGAGAATGGCTGGACGCATTCCGTGTTGGTCGAGGAAACTTATCATTGGCCATTTCTGCAAATGGCCAACAAGATTGCCTACCAGAACCATTAATTTATGAATATAACCTGGCCCAATATATTCCAGAGCCATAGGGTAGGGGAATAATACTCGCGTCGTATACGCCTGGCAAGGGCCAAATGGCCTCGCGCATATCAAGACCCTGGCGTTGGCACTGTGCCGTGGGTGGCCTGCTGTAGTTGCACAGCAGTGTTAATTAATGCCAAGTGGGAGAATGCCTGGGGGAAGTTGCCCAGCATGTTTCCGGTTGCCGAGTCATACTCTTCGCTGAGCAGACCAAGGTCATTGGCGCAATTCAGCAGTGAATTGAGTAACACGCGCGCTTCATCAATCTGGCCCAGATGGATTAGGTTATCCGCCAACCAAAAAGTGCAAATGATGAACGAGCCTTCGCTGCCGTTCAGACCATCGTCAAATTTTGTGTATCGATAGACAAACCCTTGCTTGTTGGTTAGTTCTTTCTGGGTAGCTTTGATGGTGGAGCGCATCATCGGGTCCGTGGCTGGGATGAAGCCGACCAATGGCAGCATCAGATTGGCGGCGTCCAGGTTGTCGCTACCATAGGACTGTACAAACGCCTGACGCTCTTGGGAATACCCTTTGGACATGACATCGTTGCAGATCTCGTCGCGGACCTTTTTCCAGTTTTCAACGTCGCCCGGCAGTTTCAAGTCGGTTGCCGCTTTAATGGCACGGTCCATCGCCACCCAACACATCACCTTGGAAAAAACAAAATGCTGCCTGCCGCCCCGAGTCTCCCAGATTCCCTCGTCGGGTTCGCGCCAGTGGTCGATGACGAAGTTCACCACCCGCCGAAGGTACTCCCAATAGTCGGCGTCGACCGCGCCACCAAACTTGCGGAATATATGTGCCGAGTCCATGATCTCACCGTAGATGTCCAACTGGAATTGGTCGTACGCCCCATTGCCAATTCGCACTGGCTTGGAGTTCATGTAGCCTTCTAGTTCTGGTATTTCAGTCTCGGTCAGCCGGCGTTCTCCACCCAGACCGTACATCACCTGCAGGTCTCTGGCGCGGCCAGAGGTGCTCCACTCTAGCCAATTTTTGAAGGCTCTGGCCTCGCCCGTATAGCCAATAATCGATAGCGCGTAAATGGCGAAGGTGGCGTCCCTGATCCAGGTGTATCGGTAGTCCCAGTTCCGTTCGCCGCCAATGACCTCAGGGAGTGAAGTGGTCGGCGCGGCCACCAGTGCGCCGGAAGGAGCATACGTTAGCGCTTTCAGAGTGAGGGCGCTGCGCAGCACGGCCTCCCGGTGTTCACCCTGAAAAGTGCATTGAGCTGCCCAATTCTCCCAGAAAGCTGTGGTATCAGCCAGTTCTTCATCCAGTTCAGTTGGGGTGAGTGGCTCGCTGCGGCGGGAAAAAGACACCTGATTGGAAACTGTGGAATAAATTTTCTCTCCCTCGAAAATTACGCCCCGTGAACGAAAGCCGTCATTCACCACAGTCAGCTGGGATGAGCAGTAGACCGACACTGCTTCTGATCCGCCGTGAGCCATTCCGGTGGTGGGACTGCTGAGCGAAGCGTGCGGCACAATGGTGCCGTAATCAAACTTGGGGTAGCAGTCCATCTCAAAGTCCAGGCGACCTTTGGTGCAGTGGAGAATACGCACCACCCGTTGGGAGTCTGTTACCTCCAGTGGCTCTCTTGACATGACCAAGTGTCGATGGACCGGCATGAAGTCGATGAGAACACCGGTGCCAGTGCTGGTGGAGAAGCTGGTCTCCAAAACGTTCGTATTGGGGAGATAGCGGCGGGTTGAAGAACTGATCTTGGCCGGCGCCAATTTATAGAATCCGCCCTTATTGGAGTCCAATATTCGGCTAAATAAAGCTGGCGAATCGAATCTGGGCATGCAGCACCAATCAATGGAACCGTCAGAACTGACCAGGGCTGATCCATGCATGCCTCCGATCAGCCCGTAGTCGCCTATTCGTTTATAGGTCAAGGGAAATTATCCGTAATGCCTTAGTTATGCTTTGATAGAAATTTATTTGCCGTGATTTGTATTAAACGCCTAGTGCTGCCAATCACGGTGTTGCCAGTGCCTTCCGAATTTGGCCAAAAATATGTCTGCTGCTTCTGGTCAGCGGCTGCCGATGGGATATGACGATGGCTGAGGAGCGTCCGGCAGGGCCAATCCCTGAATAATCGGAGCCATAATCTCCCAGGCTTCTCCAATCTCGTCGCTGCGGGTGAACAGAGAAGCATCGCCGTTCAGGGCATCAAGCAGGAGTCGTTCGTAGGCGTCCGGGATGGCCTGTCCGCCAAATGAGTCATCGCAATGGAATTCAAAGTCCACCGGCTTAAGCTCCATATTCTCATCCGGCGCTTTGGCTTGAAATTCCAGGTGCAGACTCTCATCGGGCTGTACCTGAATCGCCAAAATGTTTTGGCTGATGTCTCAGCCAAATATCGGATGGGGCGGCCTTCTGAATTGAATCACAATCTCGGTGCGTTTGTCGTTCAACGTTTTTCCTGTACAAGGGAATCTCGATACTCCTCTGAGGAGATGTTGCTGCGCGCGAAGCCTACTATGTTCACTTCAAGCCCCAGCTTGTCCTTGCAGAAAAGGCTGCACAGAGAAGGAATTAACTTGCGGGGTGTGAGGTCTCCCGATGCGCCGAAGATTACAATTTTGGTTCTTTGAGTCGCGGTACTAGTCGTCACTGGACTTGCGCACGGCATGTCCGCCAAATTGGTTTCGCAGTGCCGCCAGCAGTCTTCCGCCAAACGGTTGTTTTTGCCTAGAACGGAACCGGGCCTGCAACGATAGGGTAATCACCGGGATCGGCACGGCAAGTTCCACGGACTCTTCGACAGTCCACCGGCCTTCACCAGAATCATCCACATAAGAGTCGAGAGACTCCAATCGAGGGTCTTCCTTGAGTGCGTCGGCAGCCAAGTCCAATAGCCAGGAACGGACGACACTGCCGTAGCGCCACGTCTCGGCAATGGCTGGAAGGTCTAGGCCGAACTCTTCTTTGGCGGCCAGCAGTTCAAAACCCTCGGCGTATGCCTGCATCAGACCGTATTCCACTCCGTTATGCACCATCTTGGTGAAGTGACCTGCTCCGCTGGGGCCGACGCGGCTGTATCCCTTGTCAGGGGCCGGGGCTAGGGTATGGAATATGGGTTCGAGTCTCTTAACAGCCGCCTCATCACCGCCGACCATTAGGGAGTAGCCTTCGGTCAGTCCCCAGATTCCGCCACTGGTGCCAACATCAATGAAGTCTATTCCGTGGGCGGACATCTTCTCGGCTCGACGCATGCTGTCTTTATAGTTAGCGTTGCCGCCGTCAAGGATGGCATCACCAGGGCTGAGTAACTCAGACAGAGCATCTATCGTATGTTCGGTGGGTTGGCCCGCTGGAACCATGACCCAGAGCGCTCTTGGAGCTGATAGACTAGATACAACATCCTCTAGAGAGGATGCGCCTTCACCGCCATAGCCGTGGCTCGACGTGACCGCCTCTGAGTCCCGGTCGTAGGTCACAACCCTGTGACCGCCGGCGACCAATCGCTGGGCCATGTTGCCACCCATGCGCCCCAGGCCGATCATTCCTAATTCCAAAGGTTGTACTCCTCAATTCGACAAAATGACGTGATAACTGCCTGCTCAGAAAGCCAGTACGCCGAAGAAATGGGCGAACTCAGCGGCAATGTAGCCGCCGCCGATTACGGTGAGTCTGCGGGGTTGTTCAGGAAGGCGCAGAGCATCATCAAAGGTAATGTACGGTGTTTCGGCCAGACCGGGAATATCGGGCACCCAGGGTCTGGTTCCAGCGGCAATCAGGATTGTTTCTGCCGTTAGTTCTTCATCCAGATCAGGGCCGGAAACGTCAATCGTTTTTGGTCCTGTGAACCGGCCAGTGCCTTTGAAGACTTCAACATTGTCAGCCTGACGGTTGCCACGTTCGATAATGGCAGCATCGGCGTCCACTTCTTCAAATGCCCGTTTCACGATAAACGGCCAATCGATGCCCTCAACTTTGGCGTGGATCTCGAGGGCAGCGGCTTTTTTGACCGTCAACATCACGTCGGCGCAGTGGATCAGCATCTTGGACGATATACAGCCTCGGTTTAGGCAGGTGCTGCCAAAGGGGCCCTCTTCGACGATTGCCACCGACCAGCCGGCGTGAGATAGGCCCGCCGACACTTCCAGTCCAGAGCCGGAGCCAATCACTATAAAATCGAACTTACGCATCAAACGCTCCTGCTAAATTGCCGTTAGCAGGTTGCCAAATTGGCCTGCGGTAACGGACTAACCGACTAATGTGCGGGCTTCGTCGGCGACCCGTTCTGCGGTGATACCAAATTTCTCGTAGAGCGTACTGGCGGGGGCCGATGCTCCGTAGCCAGTCATGCCGACGGACGCGCCGTCTAGGCCAACGTACCGCTCCCATCCCTTGGTGCTGCCGGCTTCGACTGAGACTCGTGCCCGCACCGATGGCGGCAAGACCTGGTCCCGGTATTCCTTGGGCTGGTTGTCGAATACCTCACAGGACGGCATGGAAACGACTCTGACTGCGGTTCCTTCATCGCCCAGTGTCTTTGCGGCCTCCAGAGCAACGTGTACCTCTGAGCCGGTGGCGATAATTATGACCTGCGGGTTTTCGCTGCTCTCCCAGAGGGTGTAACCACCCTTTAGAACGCCGGAAGCGGAGGCCAGTTCGGACCGATCTAGCACCGGCAGATTTTGGCGAGTGAACGCCATGACGGTAGGGCCGTTGCGGCGGGCGATTGCCGCGCGCCAGACTTCCACTGTCTCGGTGGCGTCGGCAGGCCGACTGACGACCAGGCCGGGTATCTCACGCAGTGACATCAGGTGTTCTATGGGTTGGTGGGTGGGGCCATCTTCGCCTACTCCAATGGAGTCGTGGGTGAAGATGTAGATCACTTGCTGACCCATGAGCGCGCCCAACCGAATGGATGGCCGCATGTAATCGGAGAAGACCAAGAACGTCGCCGTGTAGGGAATCGCGCCGCCGTGTAGTGCAATTCCGTTGGCCACGGCGCCCATAGCGTGCTCACGCACGCCAAAGTGCAGGTTATGACCTACGAACTCGCCGGGGCCGATGTCGCCACGGCCATCCAACGCTGTCCGGGTGGAAGGTGCCAGGTCGGCAGACCCGCCGATCAACACTGGGAGGCTTTTTGAGATAGCATTCATCACCACGCCGGAAGCAGACCTGGTGGCAATGGGGTCGGATTTTTCAAATAGACCGTTCAATCCGTCTTCCCAGTTGGCAGGCAGGTGGCCGCGAAGGGCGTCTTCCAATTGCTGTGCTTCGTCTGGGAATGCCTTGCGGTATTCGACAAACGCAGTGCGCCATTGATCCTGGCTGGCTTTTCCCCGTTCAATGGCCAACCCTAGATGCGCGCCAGCCTCAGCTGGGACGGTGAACGACTCGGTGGGTTCCCACCTCAGATTCTCGCGAGTCAGGGCAACCTCATCGTCGCCCAACGGGTCGCCATGAACCGAGGCCTTGCCGGCCTTGTTGGGGCTGCCGTAGCCGATTATCGTGCGGCAGACGATGATACTGGGTTGTTCGGACTCTGCTTTTGCAGCGGTGATTGCTGTTGCAATAGCGTCGGTATCGGTGCCTTCGATGGTGCCAATAACGTGCCAGCCGTAGGACTCGAATCGCTTGGCCACGTTCTCGCGGAAGGTGATGTCGGTGCCGCCCTCGATGGAGATATTGTTGTCATCGTAGAGCATGATCAGCTTGCCGAGCCCCATGGTACCGGCCATGGATGCGGCCTCAGATGTGATGCCCTCTTGGAGGTCGCCGTCGGAGACTATGGCGTAGGTGTAGTGGTCAATGATCTCGTGGCCGGGTTGGTTGTACCGGCTGGCCAGCCAGCGCTCGGCTAGGGCCATGCCCACAGCGTTGCCAAAGCCTTGACCCAGCGGGCCGGTTGTGGCTTCAACGCCGGGTGTGACACCGTACTCCGGGTGGCCGGGGGTTTTGCTTTCCCATTGGCGGAATTGTTTCAACTCTTCCATTGGCAGGTCGTAGCCTGTCAGATGAAGCAGGGAATACAACAGCGCAGAAGCGTGCCCCGGAGAGAGAATGAAGCGGTCTCTGTTGGGCCAGGCCGGGTCGGCTGGGTTGTGTGAAAGGAACCGATCCCAGAGGGTGTAAGCCATGTCCGCTTGCCCCATGGGAGCTCCTGGATGACCTGATTTTGCCTTCTGGACAGTGTCGATGGCCAGAAATCTAATGGTGTTGATACAAAGTTGGTCTAGGGACTGGTCGGCCAAGGTGAAACCCCCTAAGGTCCGCGGGACTAAATCGTCAGAATCACACTATCCGAGCGCCGAAATTCAGACGCCTGCGCTCTAGTATCAATGGGGATTGAAATCCCCAAGTTATGTTAGCGAACGGGAGGCGTGTTGTCACTAGTAAATAGTGAGGTAAATTGGGTACTGGTCAGCCGGAAAACATTGGGTAGGAAAAAGGGTTAGGAATCGGACTCGACATCCATGTCCGAGGCAGGCGACAGAGATAATGCTGAATACTCTACCGGATGTTTCCGGAGCTGAATTCGGGAGCGGTGAAGGCGGGATTTTAGCGATGCAACCAAGTTTTCTAGCACCTTCGTTACTTCTTCAGTGGAGAGCCCTTGGATGTCTCTAAGCACAACGGCGGCGCGTAGGTCTAATGTCAGGCCTTCCGAACTATCGCTCAGCATCCGCATCGCCTTACCGTCGACCATGTAACGCTCGTCACTGGGAAACCAACTCCGCTGAAGCAACCACTTTGCAGCCCAAGGAGCCCAAAAACCTGCTCCGCTACCTACCCAACGCCGGGAATATATGATCCCTGAAAGCTTCCAACTCTCCCGTTGGGAACTCGTAGGACTGATCGGTCATTAGATAGAGATGCTCCATGCCCGCTTTCTCGGCTTCTTTAATCCGATTGGCGCAGTATTCTGGTGTGCCAATCAGACCCATGCTGTCGCACAATTCAGCTAAGGCGTCGTCGGGCAGGAAGGCACACAGTTCTCGGGCCTTCTCCCAGTCCTCGGCATGGGGGACGTCAGGATACAGGTCCCACAGTCCGCGAGGCAGTTCAAACTCAGAGAAGTCCATGCCGGCAGCCTTCAGCCAGCGCTTGTAGGTAGGTTCCATCAACCGCGCGACTGCCAGTGGTCGGGCGACCTCACGGGCTTCTTCGAGGGTGTCACGGATGATGGTGGTGCAGGTATAGATTGTCTCGATGTCGTCAGGGTTCCTTCCCGAAGCTCTGGCGCCTTCGGCGATCAGATCTCGTGATTCTGCTACCTGAGCGGGGTGAATGCCGGTCATCAACACTGCTCCGTCAGCAACCTCTCCGATAACTCGCATGACCTTAGGGCCAGTTGCTGCGATGTAGACCGGGGTAGTCGCTTCACCGCCGTGTTTCATGCGGCTTTGGATGGAACCAAAGTCGACCTCACTGCCGCTCATAAGCGATTTCATCATAACCACCGCATCCCGCATTTGGCGGACAGTGGCTGGAGGTATCCCCACCACGTTGGCCGAGCTATACCCGCGTCCAATCCAGATCTTAGCCCTGCCAGGAGCCACCTCTGCAAGGGTCGATGCTGCCGATGCCAGGACGGACGGATGCCTGGTCACTGGGTTGGTCACGGCTGATGCTACGTTGATCGTTGTCGTATTCATCAACGCATGGGCCATGGAGACGAAAACGTCTCTTTCCAACATTTGGGAATCCAGCATGCCAACGCCGTCGAATCCGGCGTCCTCGCATTCTTTGACAAAGGCGGTAATCTCAGGCAGGGGTTTGCACGGGGGCACTCGTAGGTCAATCTTGATGGCCATTTAAATCTCCTTGGGATGCTTGTTGGATGCGACGATTGCAGGCGGTAATTAGGAAGGTTGCTAGCGGGTCAGTTCTTCTCGAAGACGTCTGATCACCGTTGTTGTCTCTTCTTCGGTCAGGTTTAGCGGGTCAACCGCCAATTCCTCTGGTTGGCCCAGTTGGTGCAGGATGATGGGCGTCTCTCCGGTTTCCAGTGCCTTGGCGATCTCATTCTTGCTTGGTCCCTGCCAGTCCGGGCCAAATTTCATGAGGGCATGGGGGATCAGGTAGTCGAATTCATCATGTTCCAAAGTTATCGTCAGTCCGGGCACTTCACTTAGGGCGTCCACAACCTGCTCCGCCAAGGCCCTGTAGGCAGCCATTTCAGCTGCTTCATCCTCTTCCATGAACATGTTCAACGCCGTTACCAACCCCAATACCTCTTCCTTAGCCACCTTCATTGGTCGGCCTAAGAATTGGGCTGGATTGGCGTGGGCGGCAGCGGCCTCTATCAAATCAGCTCGACCGCAGAGGATACCGGTACCCTGAGGGCCGCGTATGCCCTTGCCACCACTGAAAGCGACCATGTCAGCCCCTTCAGCTAAGTATTTTCTGAGGTTTGCCCGGGGCGGGAGCATGGATGCTGCATCAACTATCACAGGCACGTCACGACTGTGTGCAATCTCGCAGACCTGGCCCAAGGAAATGGCCCGGCGGTTGGTCAGCGGGGCGCAAAGAAAAGCCACCGCAGCCGTGTTCTCGCCAATGGCGCCTTCCAATTCCCAGGGGTGGGAGTATCTGGAATCGCCAATTTCCACCAGCTTGCCACCACCGGCCCTGAAGGCCTGTTCGTACGGAAAGCGGTGCATGTTCTGAATGATTATTTCATCCTTCATGCCTGTGGTGTCGGGCAGTTGACGCATCTTCACCGGGTCTTTACCGGCGATAACTGCGGCTGCTTGTAGCACCAGCCCACCGGCCGCGCCGCTGCAGACAAATCCGGCTTCGGCGCCGGTCAGTCGGGCAATTTCTTCACCCGCCTTGCGGTTGAGTTCGTCAACGTTGACCATAATTCTGGCAGCCTCGGCCATCAATTCTAGCACTTCTGGCCTGGTCCTAGTGCCGCCGTATTTTGTTATGGAACCGGCGGCATTGATAACTGGTTTTACGCCCAGTCGTTCGTAGGCTTGCATCGCGTCCAATAAGGGCCTCCTGAGAATTTGTCGCAGTAACGGGAAAGTTGGGCCACATTATATCAATTCTGGTGCTGGTAATCAGATACGCAGTTTACTTAACCCAGAAGATAGATCCGCCAGGCAGACGGTGTGCTAAAATTGGCACCCGAAACCCACTGGGTAATTCGGGCAAAACTTTGCAATTTATTTATTCTTAAATACTTCCGGGCAGACGTGAGGGAACATGGATCAGCTTGATGTGCAGACCAAGATTGGCTTAGTAGTGGTGAGTGCATCGTCGGTCTCTGAATTGAGATACCCCAAAGCAGCTCCTCCCGGCGTGGCATTTCTCACCAGCCGAATGATGCTCGCCCCAGGGGAAAGCATCGAGGCCTTGAGAGAGATGGAGAGCAACGCCTCCCGCGCGGTGGGGGAGCTGGCGAGCGCCCAGGTAGATTCGGTGGCTTATTGCTGCACAGTTAGCGGTGCGCTTCGGGGCATGGAGGGCGACCGGCAGTTCTGCCAAGAGCTGGAATCCGAGTGGGACACCCCCATAACCTCTACAATGTTGGCGGTGGCGGAAGCATTGCAGCACCTAAGTCTGAAGAAAATCGTGGTAACCACTCCTTATCCCGACAGCCATCACGTGGCCGAACGGGCTTACTTGAAAGAAGCCGGGATTGAGGCCCTCACCATGCAGGGCATGGGTTTTGAGACAGCGGATGGGTTTGCCTCGGTGTCGCCCCAAGAGATATTCGACTTTGCGATGAACGCTTGGAAAGACCACTCCAATGAAGCCGACGGCTTGTTCATCAGCTGCATGAACCATGACGGCATGGCCGCAGCCCAGGCTTTGGAAGATGAGATTGGCAAACCGGTTGTCACATCACATACAGCCACCCTTTGGAGAGTCCTCAGCCAGGCGGGAGAGACGAAACCACTGTTGGGTTATGGACGTCTGCTGGCAGAAACCCGTCCGGACCTTCGCAGAAAATAGTCACCTAAATAACCAGCGCTAATTAGCTCATAAAATTCAGCTTGGAGAGCCAAAATGACCACTGCAGACCGTTTAACAATGTCCCTTGGCGAGGCAATGTTCACCCAGCGAGCCATTCGCCGCCTGAAGCCAGACCCCATCCCCGAAGATGTCATGCGAGACCTAATGGAGGCGGCCATCCGCGCCCCCAACGGCGGCAACACCCAACAATGGCACTTCATTGTGGTGAAGGATGACGAGAAACGAAAACAGATCGGCGAGCTTTACCATGAAGCCTGGTGGGCCAAGCGCAAGGACCAGGGAATCATGGGCCCCGAAGACATTCCCCCAGGTAAGAACTCCACTCGGTCAGCGATGCGGCTAGCCAACGAGTTCGGCGATGCCCCGGTGATGGTCCTGATTTGCGCCCTCTCCAAGGGCGGCTCGGGCGGTATCATACCGGCGGCCCAGAACCTGCTCTTGGCAGCCCGGTCCCACGGCATCGGCGGAACAATCGCCACCTTGCACGCTGTGGTGGACGAACGGGTCAAGAAACTACTCAACATCCCGGAGACCGCTGAGATTGTGTATTGCATGCCCTTGGGCTACCCACGGGGCGAGTTTGGCTCAGTCACCCGTAAGCCTTTGAATGAGGTCTGCGGGTTGGACACCTGGGACAACCCCTACAAGTAGCTGAACAAATCGCGGTAAAAAATCCGGACCCGGACCGATATTTCAACAAACGATCATCCACCGGCCCAATAATAGCTGGTGGATGATCGGATAAGACGAGGACCAGATGGCGGTACGGACCGGTGAACAGTACCTGCAAGGCCTGAGAGACGATCGAGAGATTTGGTTGGAAGGGGAATGGGTTGCAGACGTGACCACCCACCCCAAGACCGCCGGTATGGCCAAAACTCTGGCCGGTATCTACGACCTACAACACACCCCGGAAAACCACGAACGCATGACGTTCAAGTCGCCAACCAGCAGTGAGCCAGTGGCGCTCTCCTACCTGGTTCCAGAAACCCCGGAAGACCTGCTGCGACGCCGCACAGCTTTAGAGATAGTAGCCCAACACTGTCACGGGATGTTGGGCAGAACTCCTGATTATGTAAATATTCAGGTGACCGCATCGCGTCAGTTGGCTCACCTCTACGGACTCAACGACCAACGGCACGCCGATAACCTGCGCAACTACCACGAGTACGTCCGCGAGCGAGACCTGTGCCTGACCCACGCCTTTGGCCATCCGCAAGTGAACCGTTCTCTGTCGCTGGCAGAATTACCGGACCCATACACCGCACTCGGCGTTGTCGACCACACCAGCGAGGGCGTTATCGTACGGGGTGCCAAACAACTGGCGACGCTGGCACCGTTCGCCGATGAGATTTTCTGTCCGGTATACCGACCCCTGCGCCCCGACATGGAAGAAGACCGGAAGTACTGCATCGGTTTCGCCATCCCGGTGGCCACCAGAGGTCTGCGATTTATCTGCCGTCCCAGTCACGAAATGGGTCGCCCGCTGGCCGAATATCCACTGTCAGGTCAGTACGACGAA
>DUCU01000049.1 GCA_012959605.1 Dehalococcoidia bacterium
CCCGACCTGAGGTCAGCCGGCTCCTGTTCTGAGGGCGCTGAAAAGGTAGACCGTGGCAAAGGTGCGGTAGGGTGACCAACGCTGGGCAATATCTTTTACCTGGGCGTCGTCCACATCTGAGCCGCCCGTGAACAGGCGCGAGATTATCCTACGAAGGGCCAGGTCGCCCAATGGAAGGGCATCCGGACGACCCACCGCACGGATTAAAGCCCATTGGGCGGTCCAGATTCCCACTCCGCGCAGGGAGGTTAATTTATCGATGATCTCTTTGTCGGTCAATTCCCCCATCTGTTCCAGCTTCACCGCAGTATCGAGGGCCGTCCCAGCCAGGCCATGGACGTACTCGGACTTGCGCTGGGTCAGCTTCATGGTGTGCAGTTCGGCGGGAGAAGACGCCCAGATCGTCTTCGGTTTCGGGAAGGCGTAATGGGTCTCGCCGTCAAATTCGGCGCTGGTACCAAACGTTTCAATTAGTAAAATGCGGATTATCCGGGCCACTTTAGTGGATATCTGCTGTCCCAACACCGCCAGTATCAACGCTTCAAAGACCGTGGCGGTATGGGGAACGTGCAGGCCGTAGAATTCTTCAACCAATCCGGCCATGGCCGTATCTGCCCGACCTAACTCATAGAACGGGGCCAAGTCTTGGTCCACTCCCAAAAGCCAAGACACTCGGGACTTTGCCAGGTCAACGTCTTCCGTGCTCAATTCAGTACCCTGCAACTCCATGGACAGCTCGGGAGCGTCCACTGTGCCCACAGACCGTACTTTAGCCAACACTAACTTGTCGTCCAAGTCCAAAAGCCGACGATAGACGCCGTCTTCCATGGTGTCGGTGCCATACCGACTCTGAAAATAGGTGTGATAACCGGCGGTCAACTCAAAATTGAAGGGCGCTACGGGTTTAATGTTGGCGGTTAATCGATCCGTCGTCATCAGCCACCCCCTATTGTGGCGCTGCCCACCAAATAGTGCCTGGACCCAGCGGGATCGAGTTCGGTGCGCATCAGGTTGATGGCGCTGGAGGTCCAGGATGGCGAGACAGCTAGCTTGGCGGCGGAAACGACCGCGCCAATCTTACGTAGCTGTCCATCAGCAACTTCACGGCGGACCCGGCCCAAAGTCAGGTGGGGCGAGAAACCCCGCTGTTCTTTGGGTAGCCCAAGGTTCCCAACGGCGTCGTCCACGGCCAACTGCATAGAGGCCAGGGTCGCCAAATCTCCGTCCAACCCTGCCCACAACACCCTTGGTTGGCGCAGGTTGGGGAAGGCGCCGAATCCAAAGATTCCGACCTTGAAGGGGCTGAACTTGGCAGTCACAGTAGGCAAATCAGCCAGAACTCGATCCACCATCCCAGCGGGGATGTTGCCCATGAATTTCAGGGTCAGGTGGATGCCTTCCAGACGCACCCAACGCACGTGGCGGCCAATCTCGGCATCAAAATCCTGGACCACCGTCTCCAACGCTTGGATACCTTCATCAGGCACCGGAATGGCGATGAATGACCTGATTTGCTTTTCGGTTTGTCTGGTTTGCGTCACCGTTGGCTGGCCTCTCTGAGGCGTCCGTACCACTCAGCCAGGTCATTGAGGGAGTACTTGGCGTTGGCCGGACTGGGGTTGGGAACAACAAACACGGCCGATGTTCCGATGACTCGCTCCTGCAGGCCCAGGCCCGGTTTCTCTTTTACACCCTCGCCATGCTGCAGATAGGCTTTATAGGCCATCAGCCCGTGGAAGCAGACCAATTTCGGTGCGAACCGCTCAATCTTTTCCTTCAGGGCCGGGGCCCACTGGCGAAAATCGGCGGCGCGCAGTCCAGAACCCATGGGCGTGGGGCGTTTGGCAACATCAGTAAATCCGATGCCGTCTTCCAGCAGTGTGGCGTCTTCGTCGGATGTGACCTGCCTATCCACCAGCCCCGATAGGTTAAAAGCCGCCCAGAACCGATTGCGAGGGTTGGCAAAGTAATGCCCTACTTGAGCAGAGTATTCGGATGGGTTCAAGCCCACAAAAAGCAGATCCAGCCCCTCACGCAGGTGGTCAGGCAGGGTTACCCAGTCTTCAGACGCTGTTTTATCAGTGCTCACAGGCCAAACAACTTGGCTGCGTTTCCACCCAGCAGGGCGGCTTCAACGTCGGGAGCCAATCCTGCGGCCTTTGCCTGTTCCAGAGGGCGGGAGATTTCCATCAACGGGTAGTCGCTAGCGAATAATACCTTTCTGGACCAAGCCAACTCTGACACGGCTCTAAAAACATCTGGTCGGTAGAGGAACGGCGACGCTGCAGAGTCAAAGTACACGCTTTTAAGGGCTTCGCGAACTTCGGGCATCAGGTTGTAAAACGGGAGACCGCCACCCCAGTGGGCACAAATTATGACATTGCCAGGATGGTTCTGAATGAATCGGTACAACTTGTCGGGCGTTGTAGTGCCCTTGCCGGGATATTGGTGGCCCACCGGCTCTGACGCGTGAATCAGCACTGGCAGGTGCTCTGAACGGGTCAGCTCCATGACTGGAGACATGGCTGCGACATCGGTGATGTCAAAATCCTGGGAATCGGCATGGAGTTCGCCAATACCAATTAACCCGGCGGCGATGCACCGTTTTCCTTCAGCGTATGCCGCCTCGCCCCAGACAGGGTTCACGGAACCGAAGCCGGACAAGCGAGTAGGATTGTCGGCCACTGCTTGGATGATGTAGTCGTTGACTTCCTTGGCTATTTCAAAGTCGGTCCACCCCATACCCATGACCACGGCGCGGTCCACGCCGTCGCGGTCCATGGCGGCGATCAGGTCTTCCGCAGTGGCCATACGAGCATTGGGATCAGATAGCAGCGCCGCAAATGTGGCATCACGCTGGGCGATCTCGTCACGGCGGTCGCAGAAAGAGGGTGGAAGGATGTGGCAGTGAGCGTCTATTATCAAGGCTAAATCTGTACAATCATCGATAAAGTGCCAATGGGCCAAGAGTCAGGAGACGAGTATAGCATCGCGGATTAGCAGCTTAGCTAAAAAATGCTCCCCTCAATCCCAGTCAGCCTTTCATGCCCCTCAAGCTGAGGCAGTCTTGACCAGTCGGGAAAGAATCTCGTTGCTGGCAATAACCTTGATAAAGAACAACGAGACTCTTCGCTTCTCTCAGGGTGACACACTAAATCCCATCAGCGCAGTGCAAACAGATTTACTTCAACCAACCATGAAAATGATGCCCTTATTATGAGCAGGATATGAGCGACCAACCATCCGGCTCTGATTCACTCCTAAAAGGCCATCCTGCCCCCGATTTCACTCTGGCATTGCCGGAAAATGAATACCTATCTCTCCAGGAATTACGAGGACGTAAAGTTCTGTTGGTCTTTCTGCGGCATCTTGCTTGAGTGCCTTGAAGACAGCATCTGTCGCAGTTGCGGCAGCAGTACCCCGATATACAGGCCAAGGGAACCGAGGTGGTGGCGATCTCTTTTGAGCCTAGGGACCGTCTTTTTCAACTTGTCCGGCAACTCCAGTTACCCTTCCCAATCTTGTCTGACCCTGAGCGAGACGTGTATTTCGCCTACAGTTTGACCCAGGGCAGTTTGCTGAAGATATTTTCGCCCAAGACTATTTGGACCTACATCAAGCACTTCGCAAGGCTGCAGAAATACGAACACTCGGCCAGTGATTGGCGGCAATTGGGCGGGGATTTCATCCTGGACGAAGAAGGGACGGTGCTCTACGAATTCCGAGGGCAAGCACCGTCAGACAGGCCGTCTGTGGCGACTCTGATTGCAAAGTTGGATGCCTAGGATTTCTTGCCTGGTTGGCCAGCGGTGTTAGGCAACCCTGGTCGCTTGGGTTATACAGGGTTGATGCGGAGCGGATCGTGGGGGTGCATGTTGGTGCGCCGGTCCATTTGGCTGCCCTTCGAGGGATTAGTGGTCGCTGCCGTCTTCGTTAGACTAATTATCATCGCTTAGGACTCCGGTCTCGCGCCCTTGGAAGATGCGGACCACGAAATTACCACGGTTGATACCTACAGCGTCAACTAGGTCTTCATCTACGGTGTCAATAATCTGCTGGACGGTTTCTTGAGTCAGGCTTTCATCCACTGAGACCGCAACATGCACCATTTCTGGGATGAAATGGATGTCTACCCGGCCAACCTGCCGGTCTTGCTCCATAACCAAGTACGCCTCTGGCTAGGGTGTGCGCACCTCGCGCTCAAATCTCAAATCTCAAATCCGCCAAGAATGGCCCTCCCAAATACAC
>DUCU01000050.1 GCA_012959605.1 Dehalococcoidia bacterium
GTGACCGATAATGCTCAAGAGGGACGAGAATACGCCGCAAAGATCTACGAGCGTTACGGCCAATTAACCAACTACCGCAGAATGCTGGACATAGAAGGGGTTGAAGGCCCCTCGGAAGTGGCCTTGATTGGTAACGAAGATGAAGTTACTGAGCAGCTGAAGGCCTACGTTGACGCCGGTGCCACCGATTTCCTGGCCTCAGTCTTCCCTTCAGGCAAGGACGAAGAAGCCTCTTTAGCCAGGTCACACGCTTTGCTAAAAAATCTGGTAGGCAAGCTGTAACTCACTGTTGGTTCACCAATTCGAATAGGCCTTTTGTGCGCGGAGATTGGTGGGATATGGGCCAGGTTGGCAATCCATACATTTGGGATGGCTGGGACACAGCGTGAATAACCAGATGTTAAAGAGGTGAAGCATGACTGAGCCTGAGCAGGAGGTTGACCAGCTTTTTGATGACTACTTCCGTGATTTTGGCAACCTCGATCTAGAAGCCATCGTTGGATATTTTCATCTGCCCTGCATGTTTACCACGCAGGTTGGGGTGTTCGTATTTACGACAACGGCCGAGGTGGATGCGTTTTGGCGGCCCAGGTTTGATGACTTAAAGTCTCAGGACTTTGGCCATACAGAACGTGGTGAGGCCAGCATCAAAGTGTTGACCGATGACACGGCCATTGCCAGCAGCCTGGCCACCAGGTTCAACAAAGAGGGGAAGCAGATGGAGCGCAGAGGCGCTGCTTTCACCGTCCGCAAAACCGATGACGGCTGGAAAATCGTCGCTCTAATCCACCACTCCCCCGATAACATCATCAAATTGGGCTAAGAGTAAGCTCGCGCTGCCTGGCAACTAAAACCAGGTATTACCACCCAAAAACTTGCCCGTGCCGGCCGAGGCACCTGCGGTGCTACCAGCCTGATGCGCTGGGGGATAGGCCCATTAGAATTTGGCCGCCGTACTCGTAATTGGAGTGCAGGCCGGAGATGTGGTGACTGGCTGTGTGGATGTCCCTGAAGAATTGTTCCAGACCGTTCTCTTGGTGAATAGCATTGGTGCCTGCCGCGTAGTAAAGCATGTCCACCGCGCGCACCGATTCACGGATGGCATGGGTGATGGCCAATCGCCCCTGCAAGACCAGAGGACCAAGGTCGGTATCTCCTTGGGTGGCGGCCTCCCAGAGCTTCCCCACTGAATTCAAAATGTAGGCGCGCCCGCCGCTGATGATAGCCTCAGCCTCGCCTACTGTGGTCTGGACTATCGTCCGGTTCCGCAGCAAAACCGGCGTGGTGTTGGAGCCTGACGACGTTGCCAGACCCACAAATGTATCCATAGCCCCACGGGCCATACCAAGGGCATTAGCAGCAACCAGGATCCAACTGGTCATGGTCACCGACCTTGGGTTGTAGTGGATGCCTTTGTGGGCAGAAGGTTCGTAAAGCAGGCAGGTGCGTTCGTTGGGCACAAACTCTTCTTCAATCACCACGTCGTTGCTACCGGTGCCGCGCATGCCCATGGTTGACCAGGTCTTTTCAACCACTCCAGCAGAACGAGGCACGATCATCATCCTGGTTACCAGCTCACCCTGGTCGTCATGCACCGGGCCCGATTCGTTGACGATATTGCAGTTCAAGAACAGCCAATTGGCGTGGTCAACTCCGCTCACATAATTCCAGCGTCCGCCAATCTTGTAGCCGCCGTCCACCAGCAGAGCATCGGCGGTGGGGCGAAACGACCCTGCCGCCCGCACGTCTAGGGGTGGCCCAAACAGCGTGCGGCCAAGTTGGCCGGGGACCCAGGCGGTGTACATGGAGATGGCGCTGGCCACGAACGAGCACCAGCCCACTGAGCCGTCCACCTTGGAAAGCTCCTCCACTGCTTTGAACGCGGTTATCGGGTCGGTCTCGGGTCCTCCGATGGCCGCAGGCACGTATAGCTGAAAGAGACCGGCCTGGGCCATGGCCTCGGCCAAGGAATCTGGCAATTGACTCTGAGACTGGATCTCTGCTCTGGCTGCTCTGATCTGGGATGCCAGCGCCTTGGCCGCGGCCACCGGGTCGTGGGTTTGGATGTTGCTCATTGAGCCTCTGAAAATAGTCTGACGCCTAGGCCGATGCGCAGGCGATCGCTTTAACGCTGCCAGCTATCTCCGGCAATGCGTGGGAAGACCAGTTCTCGCCACCGTCACGAGTGCCAAATACCTCACCCTCACGGGTGCAGAAATACACCTGCTCCGGAGCGTGTTCGTTGATCGTCACACCAAAGGTAGTGCTCAATGGCTTGATGCCCTTGTCGAACCGTTCCCAGGTGTCGCCCTGGTCGGTTGAACGCATGACTCCGCCCTGTTTACTCCCAAAGTTCAAGCCAATGCAGGCGTAGAGGGTGTCAGGGTTATCAGGGGCCGATTCCACGCCTCTGGAGTAGAAGATATCCGTGAAATTCTCAAACTTTAGGTTGTCCCAATTTGCGCCTCGGTCACGGCTTCGCCAAACTCCGGTGCGGTTGGAGATGAACACAGCCGAGGAGTCAGCCGCGCCTACGGTGACACCGTGCAGATCCATCAGATCCACGTCACCGTCGAACTCTTTGTTCCTAATCGTCCATGATTTACCACCGTCACTGCTGTGGGCGGCGCCGCCAACTTCAAGTGCGGCATACATCTGGTCTGGGTTTGTAGCTTCAATACCAATGCCCAAGATGCGAGTGGCAAAGGCCATCTGCACTGAATCTTGGTTGATGATGGTAGAGATGTGGTCCCAGTTTGCACCGCTGTCGGTGGACTTGAACACTTCGCTACCTTCCGTCCCCAGGAACATGGTACTAGGGTCGTTGGGGTGAAACTTAATAGTCCAAACATGGCGGCCCTCAGCCATGTTCATGCGCTCAAAACTGTCGCCACTGTCTTTACTGCGATAGACGCCGCGCTGGGTGCCCACAAACACAGTTTTGGTGTCATTGGGGTGAATTGCTATGGCTCGGACCTGAGGTGCAGGCGGCATTCCCTTAGCTAGTTTCTGCCATTGGCCGTCCGATTCTTCCTTGCGGTAGAGACCATCTGCTTCCGCGCCGACATATATAAATGTTTTTCCTGGCATATCAAATTCCCTCCGGGCGAAACTTTTACGATTTCCTATTCAGGATGGAGCCATTTTGAGCAGGCTGAAGTGCCTTGTCAATTGGCAAGTCTATCTTCGGAGACCGTACGCTGGAATCAACAACCTGTATATGGCTCTTTGATTACCTAGTGACTGCCCAACACGCGAGATTTGAATGTGCTAACGGCTCCACTGATGAACCGAAGCGCAAATTAAACTAGCCGGACTGATTCAGTCCGGCTAGTTTTCATTTTCTGAGCAATCCTGACGACCTGTTGCAATCGCCAGCTACTTTCGCTGAGGTCTAGTCTTCGAGCACCACATAGACCGCAGCGTTTGGGCTTAGGTCTAGGTGCTGATGGCCCTTCCCTGTTGTGTCTTCCATTAGCCTGATATCACCGGGGCGGAGGATTTGTTTTGTCCCGTCACTGACGGTGATCTCCACTTCGCCTGCTGTGTGGATAATCAGCCGCCGCTCCGGCAGTGGGTGGAAGTCCATGTTCCTGGTCCCGTCAAAGTCTTTCACCTGCAACTCTATTAGGCCGGTCAGTGCGCCCAGTTCAGGGTGATCCTCCAGCTTCATTTTCTCGATGTGACTCTCTCCGTCACTTCCCGCATAAACTCGATATATCGTCATTCGTTCCTCCGTGTGTATTTGTTTGCATGAGTATAGGTTGTCTGGGGTTTGCATTTTCTGGTGTTGGGACCGATGGCCTGGATCTGAGCAGGTCTGCGGTAGGCTTGACCGTGGCTGGAGACCTAATTAACATAACTAAAGTAGGGTAGATCATTGCCCTTCTATCGCCACCCACTCCACCCGGATTACTCACCCAGGTAGAGTAACCTTGCGCGTTACCAGCTCCGCGAATTCCCATTTTTAGTTACAAGACTTGACCGTGAGACCGATTGTTGCTTAACATAACAAGAAGACATAACGTCTCCTTCCTCCGTAACGCCGTCTGGAAGGATCACCAGACGGCGTTTTACGTTTCACGGGTCTTGTTTCAACCGTTGTTGTTGATTAATTGCCATTTGGCCAGCACTTCCTGGTCTCTAGGAAAGGCCAATTCAGGTAGGGCGTCAATGCTGAAGAAACCTACTTCAAGGGCCTCTGGCCCTGCTTCCATGGTGCCGCCAGTCTCCTTGGCCTCATAAACCGCGACCATCACCGGGTCTCCGGGTTCAGAAAACAGCCCAATCAAGTCGCCGGTTTCCACCACCAAACCGGTCTCTTCCCATACTTCCCTGGCTGCGGCCTTCTCCACCACCTCACCCCGGTCAACGTATCCACCGGGGAGCCCCCATAGCCCATAACCAAGGTCAGTCGCCCGGCGCATCATGAGCACTTGGCCGTCTCTTGGAACGATACATAACACTGCGACTTTGGGATCGTAGAATATTACCCGACCACAATCCGGGCACATGGGTCGTTGCTGCCCGAATACCTCTTTGATTTCCAAGGCGGCGGCGCAGGAAGGGCAGAATTTATCTACTTGGTTCAAGAAACCACTCTCTATAAATACGAAAAACTGGTCTGCCGGGCTTGTTTTACCCTTTTGATATCGGTGCCGCTGATTATAATATGCCCTGGCATCATTTTTGTGGCGCTACCGAAGGCGACTTAACCGAGCTTAATCGACCTGATAATTTCAAAAGCCGAGTCAGATAATTTTTCAACCAGTACAGAAATTTAGACACTTTATGACGGCCAAGACCTACGGGTTGGGATTTTTGATCTCGTCGGTGGTGGCTGTTTTGATCGTGATTGCCATCGTTGTCGTGGGTGAATACACCAAGACCCGAGGGCGATTTTTACTCAGCGCGCTGATGGTAGAAGGGTATTTCTTCTGCAGTCTCGGCCCGATTTGGGTGGCGGAACGGAGGCCAGAGTCGATGGTCTCCCGAGTTGCAATTGGGGCCGCCGTAGTGGCCTTGCTACTACTGCTGATTGGACTCTGGGGCACGCCCAACTCCGACGCATTTTGGAAGAGCACTGCTATCGTAACGATCCTGGCCTTGGTGCTCGCCTTCTTGGCTGTGGTGGATTCTGAAGCGGGTCGGTTGTCGCTCAGCGTCCAGGCCAAGGCTGTTGGGCTGGCCACTTTGATTGGCTGCGTTGGAATCGCTGGCGGAATCAATTGGCCGCCCTACTGGTGGGTCTTTACGTTGGCCGTTATCGCTTGGGTAACGACTGTAACCATCCCGGCGATCGGCTACGTTGCGCGGCGAATTCAGCGCTGCTGATTTCGGACCAGCTCTTCCACCAATTCGCGTTCGGGCATGGAGTCTTGGGCACCGGTCTTGGTCACTGACAATGCTCCGGCCGCACAGGCAATGGTCACAGCTTCTCGCAAGTCCTTGCCCTCTGTCAGTGATACGGCCAACGCCCCGTTAAAGGCATCTCCGGCTGCCACGGAGTCCATGGCAGCAACGTCAAACGGCAACACCAGCCCTCCGATAGAACTGTTGGCGAAGTAAGCTCCCTGGGCACCCAACTTAACCACCACCGTGCCAATGCCCATGTCCAATAACACCAATGCTGCTTCGGCTGCGGATTCCGGGCCGGTAACCGGGAAATTCACCAAAGCCTGAGCTTCGGTCTCGTTGGGGGTGATTACGTCACAGAGATTAAGAAGTTCTTTCGGCACCGGCCGGACCGGCCCAGGGTCCAGCATGACCATAACGCCTAGAGTCTTGGCTTCACGGGCAACTTCCAACGACAGGTCAATCGAAACTTCCAGTTGTAACAGAAGGGCTGCGGCACTGGGTAACCGGTGCTTTACTTCGGCGGCTTCTGCCGGACCGCAGGTGTCATTGGCTCCCAGTATCTGGGTGATGCAATTCTGGGCGGTCTCGTCAATACCAATCACGGCAATGCCAGACATCTCGTTGGGGTTGATGCCAACACCTGTGATGTCTACCCCGGCGGTGGTGAGTCCGTCTAACAGTTGGGGGCCAAAGATGTCTCCGCCGACCCGCCCAACCATAGCTGACCTAGCGCCCATGCGAGAGACGGCGACTGCTTGGTTGGCGCCCTTGCCACCCGCGTAGGTGAGGAAACTGTTTCCGACAACCGTCTCGCCGGGCCGGGGGAACCTAGGCGCAAATGTCACCAGGTCCATGTTGATCCCGCCGAGGACGATTATGTTTGTAGGTTGTTCTGACATCTGGCGTTCACGCTAGCACCACCTGTCGGGAGGGGTCAACGTGGGTTTTAATCAACGAGTTGGAGGTTTGATACTGTGCCCGTGCTATAATCGCGCAGGCGTTTTAGAGCGCCTTAAATCGGGGATAAACTGCAACAAAACTAGTTTTCAGGAGAAACAATATGGCTGGCGCGTTGGACAAAATTAAGGTAGTAGACCTGACCCGCACACTGGCCGGACCCTTCTGTACCATGTTGATGGGTGATATGGGCGCTGAAGTCGTCAAGATTGAAGAGCCCACCGGCGGCGACGAAACGCGCAAGTGGACTCCCTTCGTTAACGGGGAGAGTACCCAATTCCTCACCTTCAACCGTAACAAACGAAGCCTCTCGGTCAACTTGAAAGAACCTGAGGGCCTCAAGATTGTAAAAGGTATGGCGGCCGACGCCGATGTCATGATTGAAAGCTTTCGCGCGGGGACCCTGGAGCGCCTGGGCCTGGGCTACGAAGAGATTAAAAAGATTAATCCAGGCATAGTTTATTGCTCGATCTCCGGTTATGGCCGGAGCGGTCCAATGGCCAACATGCCGGGTTACGACCTTCTGATTCAAGCGTACAGCGGCTTGATGAGCCTGACTGGTGACCCGGACGGCTCTCCCCTCCGAATCGGTTTCTCCCTAGTAGATTTGTTCACCGGAATGATGGCCTACGGGACCATTCTCACCGCACTCCGTCAGAAGGACCAGACGGGCAACGGCCAGTGGGTTGAGGCAGCCCTGCTAGACGGCCAAGTAGCTGCTCTGAGCTACCACGCCACTGGGTTCATGGGCACTGGAGTCGAACCCACACGGATGGGTTCTGGCCACCCCAGCTTGGTTCCCTACCAAGCATTTACGTCCAATAACGGCCAATTCATCATCGGCTGCGCCAACCAGGGTCTGTGGGAGCGCATGTGCACTGCCATTGGTCAAGAAGGCATGCTGAAAGACCCCCGATACACCGACAATACCGACCGAGTTGAGCACCGGTCGGAGTGTGTCGGCGAACTGAATGCTGTCTTCGCCACTAACACCACCGACCACTGGGTCGACCTGATTGTTGAGGCTGGTGTGCCGTGCGGCCCAATCAACACAGTCTCGGACGTGGTGTCCAATCCCCAGGTGTTGGCGCGGAACATGATCGCTGAAGTGAACCATCCCAAAGTTCCCAACCTGAAATTCCCTGGCTCTCCGTTGAAACTAACCGACTCCCCAGCGACCATCCGCCGCGTGCCGCCGTTGCTGGGCCAGCACAATGAAGAAATCTTGATTGAAGCCGGTTATCCGGCAGATATCATCGCCGATCTTAAGGAGCGTGGAGTACTGGGGAGCTAGAGGTTTTTGGGCTTATTCCTAAGCTCCAACGCCTCTCATCCTTGATTTAGATATGCCTGAAAAAAAGTTACGCCTGGTACATACGTCTGACACCCACCTGGGTGATCCCGGTGGTCACCCAGAGTCGGCGGACGCGCTGGTGTCGGTGGTGGAAGCCGTGTCTCACAATGAAGCAGATATGCTGCTGATAGTTGGTGACGTGTTCGACAACGAGCGCGTGAAGGACGACGTGTTGGAGTGGTTCGTAAAGGAGATTGGCCAGATGCAGGCTCCGGCAGTGCTGCTACCCGGCAACCACGACCTGATCCACGAGACCTCGGTTTACCACAGGGAAGCGTTTAAGCACGCTCCGGATAACCTGTTTGTTTTCCGAAGCACAGAGGGCGAGACAATGTCTTTTCCAGGGTTGGGAATCGATCTTTGGGGTCGGGCAATGACCATGCACACCCCGCAGTTCAAACCCCTCGAAGGTATGCCGACGCCGATTGAGAACAACTGGCTGGTGGCCCTGGCCCACGGTCATTTCCACTATGAGGACGACCGTGACCAACGCTCCTCTCCTATCTATCCCCAAGAAATAGCCGACGTTGCCTGCCATTACCTGGCCCTAGGCCACTGGGACCGCCATGTGGACGTTTCCCAGGGAAGCACCACTGCCGTGTACTCTGGCTGTCCTCTGGGGCCGATTGGCAACCCAGGAGCCGGTGAGGTTACCGTGGTCGACCTAGACCCGCAAACTGGGGTTTCTTTTCGTCAGGTTACGATCAACTAGGCGATTCAGGTAGGCTGCTTCCCCCTTAGTTAGTTCCAATAATATAGTCCGACGCTTTCTCTCCAATCATGATGGTGGTGGCGTTGGTATTTGCGGTGGTGATATCCGGCATCACAGACGCATCAACTACCATTAGACCCTCCACCCCGTAGACCTGGCAGAACTGGTTAACCACCGCTAACCGGTCTGATTCCGGTCCCATCTTGCAAGTGCGGCAGGTATGGCCAGCGATTGATAGCGTGCTGGCGATCCAATCATCCAGCAATTCATCCGATTCCATGGCCTCCCCTGTCGGCGCAATCCGGTTGTCGATAACCTCACTGAAGTTGGCGTCTTCAAATATCTGGGCGCATTCCCGGACGGCCTCTCTTAGTCGGTCTTTGTCTGACGGGTCGCTAAGGAACTGGTAGTCCAGCTTGGGCTGAACATTGGCGTCCGCGGAGGTGATGGTCAGTTCTCCCGCGCCCACCGGGAACTCCAGACGGCAACCCACCCGAATCTCATCGGCTTCGTGGCCCGGCGGCCCGGATGTCAGCGCTTGAACCTGGATGTCGTTCTTGTGGATGGAGCCCTTAGCTGAAAACCGCAGGCCAAGTTGATTGCGCGGCGAGCCACTCTCCAGTGAATAGCCGTCCACCGGCTTGAACCGCAGGGACACCGCAGGGTGATTCTTCATGTTTTGACCCACACCAGGCAATTCATGGACCACCGGTATATGCAGGCCCTCAAGTAATTTTTTGGGACCAATTCCGGAGAGCATCAATAGTTGGGGCGAGGCCATGGCCCCTGCGCTCAATATGATGGTCTCGCCAGCAAGTTCGAACATCTCATCGCCGCTCTCCACCGAAAGACCAACCGCCCGTTTGCCTTCAAACAGCACTTTGTGGGTCGTCACGTTGGGTTTGATGGTTAAATTGAGGCGGCTGCGGCAGGGCGTTAGATAGCCAATGGCCGTGCTCACCCGGACGCCGTCCACATAGTTCAGAGGAATAGCGCCAATGCCTTCACCGTCAGGGCTATTCATATCTGGGTCGTCGCGATAGCCGGCGGCCAGGCAGGCGGCATGGAAGATACGCTGGAGGGGTAGTAGGGCCTCTTTTTTGTGATGGGTGACCAGGATTGGGCCAGTTGTGCCGTGAAAATCGCCGTCATTGTCCTGGTCGGTTTCCAGCTTCCGGAAATAGGGCAGCACCTTCAGATATGACCACTCGTCATTCCCCAACTCGGCCCAGTGGTCAAAATCGTCGGGTATACCCCGCAGAAAAATCTGGTGGTTTATGGAACTGGTGCCACCAAATACCTTGCCTCGGGCCACCTCGGCGTTCCTGCTACCCGCTGGGTCAGTAGTGCCGATGAACGACCAGTTATGCGGGGCGTTCGCCTTGGAAGCACTCTGATTCATGTCGTGTTTGATCTCGTCCGGCATCAGGTCGATGTTGGGGTAGTCGGGACCGGCGTCCAGGAGTAAAACCGACCGGCTTGGGTTCTCAGATAGCCTATTTGCGAGGACGCAGCCGGCCGAGCCGGCGCCAACTATAATCACGTCATAATTCATGGGAACCTCGTGCCTAACATAAAATTGCGCCGCAATTATAGCGTGTGCAGGAGGCCTCATGAGAAATCTGTGTCGCCGCGCATGATTGGTATTAGAATAGCTGGGCAGAAAACTAGAGAGGGGACAGATTCATGACCACGATAAATTCAGTATTGGGGTTCATTGAGACCGAGAACATGGGCTTCACCCTTAGCCACGAGCACCTGGCCACCAGCGCCGCTGGAATCTGGAAGACTTTTCCGGAGTTGATCGACCGCGTTGGCATCATGGAGCAGGCCAAAGCCACGCTGAAAGAGGCTTACGATGAAGGACTGCGCAGCATCATCGACGTGAGCACAATTGATCTAGGACGCGACGTGGAGATGATGAAAGAGGTTTCGGAGGCTACCGGCGTGCAGATCGTCGCCGCCACCGGCAACCACCTGGCCGTGCCGCGACCGTTCGCCGACCTAGCTCCGGAGGTTATTGCCGACCTCTACGTCAGAGAGATCGAGGTCGGGATTGAGGGCACTGGAGTGAAGGCGGGCATCATCAAGGTAGCCAGCGACGCGGGTGGAATCACTACTGAGCAGGAGATTGTGCTGCGCGCGGCCGGTCAGGCTTCTGTCCGCACCAACACACCCATCTCCACCCATACTTGGTCACCGGACCGAGTTGGCGAGGAACAGGTGCGGATTCTCAAGGAGGAGGGCGTGGACATGAACCGGGTATACATCGGCCATAGCAACGACGACACCGACATGAGCTACCTGCTGGGTCTACTGGACCAGGGTGTTTGGCTGGGGTTGGACCGGTTCCCCGGAGGACGCCGCGCGGGCACTCCGCTGTGGGAGCAACGCACCGAGCTGACCAAGCAACTCATTGACGCTGGCCGCTCCGACCGCATCATGCTCTCCCACGACCACTCGGTGCCCAAAGCCAGGCACGGCGCCGACGTTCAGGAAGCGCGGTTCAAGTACAACCCGGACGGCTATAACTTCATCACCAGAAACGTCCTCCCCAGACTGAATGAACTGGGCGTTTCCGACGAGACCATCAACCAGATCATGGTTCAGAATCCTCGCCGTTTCTTTGAAGGGAAGTAGTCGGATAGACGAAGAGGTACGAGATGGCTGGGCTTAGCGCGGAAAATCAGCTGCGAGATGTTTACAACATGCGCATTCCGAGCAACCTCGCAAAACGTATCAAGGGTGTTTACTAAGAATTCGACGAACCGGGATTATGCCGAGGAATCAAAACCGAATTGGACGCGCTTGGTTTTGGTGAACGCTGGCGGCTGATTCGGGACGCGCTAACTGCACATCTGCCTGGAGATTTTACGCGTTCGGCCCAGATACTCATGGATTCCTTGGAGCCTGAACTTGCCGCCCATCCTGAAGAGACCCCCTGGGACGGATTCATAGTTGTCCCGAGACCGAATTTGTGGCCGAATCTGGAATCAACCACTTTGATCTAGCCATGGATGTCCTTAAGGAGATGACCAAAAGGTTCTCGTCTGAAGGGGCGATCAGGGCTTTTATAGATAGATACCAAGAAGAATCACTGGCTCTGTTCCGGGAGTGGGCGGCAGACCCAAATGTCCATGTGCGGCGCCTAGTTTCTGAAGGAACCCGGCCCAGATTGCCACTGGCTGCCCCCTACGCAGCTTCAAGAAAGACCCGACGCTAGTCCTGGATCTTCTGGAGTTGTTGAAAGACGATGCTGAACTATACGTCCGGCGCTCGGTGGCCAACAATCTGAATGACATTTCCAAGGACAACTCAGAAATCGTCGTTAGCACATTGACCAGGTGGGGCCAAAGTTCTAGCGAAGAGATGCAAAGGCTGATTCGACGCGCTCTGCGGACGCTCCTGAAACAGGGCAATGTCGGGGCACTTGGGTTATAGGGATATGAATCGCCCGGGGTGTCGGTTGCAGCCCTGAGCTTGCAAAACCAGCGGGTTTTGAAAGAAGGGGGCCTGATTTTCCGGTTCAGCTTTGTGTCTGAGAAATCTCAAAAGCTGATGATCGACTACCGAATTTACTATATGAAGTCGAACGGGAAACAAGCGCCAAAGACGTTCAAATGGGCTGACCGGACGGTCATAGCGGGTGATGTTGGGGAGATTCCAAGAAAGCAGCCATTCAAGACAATCAGTACCCACAAACATTATCGGGGTAGGCGCAAGATAGAGATTATCGTGAATGGGCAGGCCATGGCGGAATCCGACTTTGAGTGTGACTAGCCCGTCTGCATCGGCAGTGATGCGTCGGCTGCCCACTCGGACATTGACGCGTCGTAGACTGCCACGTTCTCATAGCCAAGCAGTGTCAGGATAAAAGCGTCATTGCTGGCGGCAATTCCGCCGCCGCAGTACGCAATCACCCGAGACTCGGAATTCGCGCCGACGCTGGAAAATCGCTCTGCCAGTTGTTGCGCAGATAGATAGGCATGCGTGACCGTATCCATGAGGTCCCCTGCCGGAACGTTCACGCTGTCGGCGATGCGTCCGGCCCGTCCGTAATTAGCGCCGCCTTTTCCCAGGTGTTGGTCACTACTCAGTGCGTTTATCACGCAGGTCGCGCCGTCCTTGATGGCGGACAAGACTTCGCTCTGGTCGGCCATCAGCCCAGCCCTTGGTTTGGCGTGGAAAATGGCTGGCGGGTAGGCCGGTGCCTCGGTACTCAACGGGCGGTTCTCCAGCTTCCATTTGTGCAGTCCGCCGTTCAGGATGTAGGCGTCATCGAAGCCAAACACCCGGAGCATCCACCAAATTCGAGTTGCCCAAGACCCTGATGTCGAGTCGTATAACACCACGCGCGTTCCTGCGCCTACGCCATAGCCGGACATGGCCTTGGCGAATTGGGAAACCGGGGGCAGCATATACCGGAAGGCGGCACTTTCGTCCGACAGGTCAGTTACCAGGTCGGCGTGGCCTGCGCCTGGTATGTGCTCAGCTTCCCAGGATTCGCGGCCGCTCTCGGCACGGATGCCGCCGTTGCCATTAGGCATGTTGAAGGCGGTGCAGTCCAAAACCCGTATATCGGTGTCGTTGAGATGCTCGGCAAGCCAGTCTGTATCTACCAAAAACTGTGGATATTTGAAGGCCATTTTAGTCACTCCCCCAAGGTTTCGGCTAGTCGGTTTTGCGAATTAGTATTTGTTGGTCAATTTTGTTTGCAGCCATTTGAGCTTGGCGTCGGCCTGCTTTTGAGTTAATTCACCGGAGTCGACCAGGTCAGCTAACTTTGTCTGATAGTCATCGGCTGAGAAGCTTGATTTCTTTTCGTTCCAGACCCCTGAATCGTGAGTCCCTGACTGAATGACCGCAAGTTTCCCGTCGGCCTGTTCTTGGGTTAGGTCACCGCTTTCAACCAGTGTAGAGATATTGGTTGGGATCGAATCGGCGTCTCCGCTGGCCAGTATCGCCGTCGTCGAGATTGCGGATACAGCTAACAGTAAAACCACAAGCAATATCGGCATCAATCGTTTTGTCATTATTGAAATACCTATTCTTCTTAAGAAGAAGAATACCCTCCGTCGACGGTCAATGTGGAGCCGGTTACGTAATCTGATGCTTGGCTGGCCAGAAAAACAGCCGCGCCGCCCAACTCGGACGGTTCGCCCCAGCGGCCAGTGGGGATGCGGCGGCTGATGTTGTCGTGCCGGGCTGGATCGTCTTGCTCTATGCCACGCGTTAGGTCGGTGACAAACCAGCCGGGTAGAATGGCATTGACCTGGATTTTGTCCTTGGCCCAGGCCACGGCCAGGCTCTTGGTAAGTTGCACGATTCCACCCTTGCTGGCGGCGTAGGGCGAACCCCAGTCGCTGCCAAACAGGGAGTACATGGAGCCAATGTTGATTATCTTGCCGCCACCGTTCTTCAGCATTTGGGGGTAGGCTTCTTTGGAGGCCAGGAACGCTGCACGGAGATTCACGTCTATGACTGAGTCCCATTGGGCAACAGTCAGGTCCTGGGGTTGGGCGCGCACGGCAATCCCCGAGTTATTAACTAAAATGTCGAGACGCCCCATGTGGTCAATGGTATCGGTGACCATCCGCTGCACTGCCGGTTCTTTAGTCACATCGACTGTGATTCCGTGGGCCTCAACACCCAGCGCGCGTATGTCTTCTAATGCCTGGGCCGTCTTCTCAACGCTGCGGGCTGCAATGACGATTTTGGCGCCAGCGTTGGCCAGGCCCATAGCGATTCCCAGGCCCAGGCCGCCGTTGCCGCCGGTGACCACCGCGACTTTGCTGGTCAGGTCGAAGAGGTTTTGGGTAGCCATATTAATCGTCCCTGAACTTGGGTATTACAGTCTCCCCGAACATCCGCAGGGATTTTTTCACCTTCTGCGAATCAATCTGACCCACGTTAGGGTTTAGCAATACGTTGCGCACTCCAATGTCCCGCAATTCTTCCAGTTTTCCGGCTACGGTGGCGGGTGTGCCGGCCAAAAAAGCGTGTTCAACGACCTCGCTATCTGGTGGCGGTGTACCGGGAGGTGGCAGTTGGGCGCCGCCGGGATTGAACTTTACTCTGGCATCAAAAAGGTGGGCCTTGTATTTCGAGAGCGCTGCTTCGGCAATATCGAGGGCTTCTTGGTCGCTGTCACAGACAAATAGGGCACGTTGCGCCCAAGTCTGGTCCAAGATTTTCTCGATCTCTACTTCGTTCAGCCCCGACGATTCCAGCCCTTCTTGGTAGCGGCCAAACCGGTGACGGAGCGTGGCGATAGTCTGGACTCCGATGAGCACTGGCCTTCCGGCTTTGCCCATGGCGACCATTGAATCTTCAGAGATACAGGCTCGGACTATGGGCGGATGGGGTTTCTGCACCGGGCGGGGTCGTAGTCCGGGGAATGACAGGTCCCAGAATTTGCCCTTGTGCACTACGTCTGTGCCGGTCCAGGCCTTGATTAGCAGTTCCTCAGCCTCTTCCAGCATCTCCCGGCCTTGTTCCAGGGTAGTGCCGAAGCCGATGTACTCGTACTCGTTGTACGCCGAGCCGCGGCCCGTGCCCATGATGAGTCGGCCATTGCTCAGGTTGTCCAGCAACGATGTCTGGACGGCCAGGCGTATTGGGTGGTGCAGAGCCATCTCTACCACGGCAAAGCCGATGAGCACTCGCTTGGTGCGGGCCGCCACGGCGGCACCAAAGACCACTGGGTCTGCGTAGGCCACTGCGCCGTCAAAGTGGTGCTCGGTGAGCCAGATTGCGTCAAAACCCACCTCCTCGGCCAGCTCTACCTCACTCAGGGTTTGTTCGATCATCTGCTGGTCGCTGTTTGGGTCGGTGCTAATCGAAAAAACGAAGCTACCGAATCTCATGTTTACTCCTCTGGTTGTTTAGCCATGATTGATCATTTTGGGAATTTTCTCGCCAATCACGCCTCGTTAATCCAGGTAGCAATTTTCTCGCCAATCATAATAGTCGTGCAGTTGGTGTTGGCGCGGATGCAGTCAGGCATGATTGAGGCATCGGCCACACGCAGACCCTCTAGGCCTTTAACATTGCCACGCTGGTCCACCACAGCCATGGGATCTGAGTCCGGCCCCATTTTGCAGGTGCCGGATATGTGCTGGGTGGTAGTTACGCTGCGTTTGATCCACAGGTCCAGGGTTTCGTCAGATTCCATGTCAGCAGGCTGAGGCTCCAGCAGTTGCTTGACGATGGGTTTGTAATCGTCGTGCTCCAAGACTTGAACACACTTCCTAACAGCCTCCCGCATCCTGGAAAGGTCGCGAGGGTCGTCTTGGAAGTAGTTATAGTTCAACTCCGGCTGCACGTTAGGGTCAGTGGATGTGATCCGGAGGTTTCCGGAGCCGTAGGCCAGCTCTAGAATGCAGGTGAAGCGTATGCCCTCGGCTTCCAGTGGGTCTCCGGAGATGGGCGATGAAAACGACGACGCAAGAATCTGCATATCGTTTCTCAGGTCGGAACCGGCGGCGGTGTAACGCAGGGCCACCTGGGAGCGCGGCTCCTCGGGATTAAGGGGGAAGTCGTCCTGGACCTCAATTGGCACACGCACGTTGGGGTGGTCGCGTAGGTTCTGGCCGACTCCAGGCACTTCTAATACAACGGGAATCCCCAGTTCGCTCAAAACACTGGCCGGGCCAACTCCGGATAGCATCAACAATTGGGGAGAACCAATAGCGCCGGAGGTCAGGATAATCTGGGAACCCTCAACGGTGAAGCGTTCTCCGTCGCTTTCAACGTCAACGCCGACTGCTCGTTTGCCTTCAAAAATCACCCGATGGGTTGTGACATTGGGCTTGATGGTCAGGTTTAGCCGATGCCGTGCCTCCGACAGATAGGTGAGAGAGGTGCTCATGCGGATGCCGTTGGGGTTATTCATAGGAATCGGGCCCACGCCCGTGGACTCAGGGTGGTTCATGTCTGGGTCGTGGGGATGGCCTTGGGCGCTGAAACCAGCGTGAAAAGCGTTCTGGGCCGGTAGCCAATTCTCTTTGGCGTGTCTCCGTACCGGGATGGGTCCATCGCTGCCGTGGAAGTCGTCGTGAATGTCAGTATCGGTCTCCAGTTTCCTCAGGAATGGGAGCACATCGGTGAAGCCCCATTCGTCATTTCCCATGGCGGCCCAGGCGTCATAGTCCTCGGGTATTCCTCTGAGCAGCACCTGACCATTGATGGCGCTGGAACCGCCGACCACCCGGCCTCTGGGAATTGGAATGGGATTGGGCTGCTCGGGAGTGGTGTTGCCCTGGAACGACCAGTTATGGGGTGCGCCCACTGCTGAGGCGGTCTGGTTGTAACCAAATTTAAGGTCGTCCGGATACTGTTCAAAGGTTGGATAATCTGGGCCTGCCTCCAGCAGTAGAATGGACTTATTGGAGTCTTCTGAGAGCCTGCTGGCGATGACACAGCCAGCGGAACCGGCTCCAACAATGATGTAGTCGTATTTCATATCAACGTTCCTCTTAGTTCAGTCTCCAAGGCTTTGCTCATGCACGACTGCACAGGCGACAGCAAAGAAATTCAAATCAGCCGTGCATGACCATAGTTGTCTGGGCGTCATTCGTGGGCAGACGGCATTATCGCATATCAGACCGGCTACGGCATCTGCGGATTGGCGTGGATAGAGTGCTTGTAGTGGCCCTAGGGGAACTAGACTGGGAGGTTGAGGACGAACTGGAGATTGGATAAGTTGCGCTTGAGGGCGAAATCGCGCGCGTTTATTTCTGGGATCATGTTGTTGGCATCTATCAGCGGTCCGTTGTCAAAGGCTTCTGCAGCTTGCAGTTCAAGTGATAGCCAGACCGCAATAAAAATCATCTAGGTCAGCTTTCCGGATAAGAAACTCGTCAGTCTCAAGTGGTAACCTCTTAATATTGCCACAAAGGAGTTGATAAAAAAGACATCAATCTAGTCTGTCATAGGGGGTTTATTAAGGGCAAGGTAACCGCCCTGAACTGCGACTTTTAGGCCTAACCTTTAAGCTGAATCTCGTGTTAGGATGTGTTTGGTTTTTCAGGCTCGTTTTCCGGGCCGATTATTTGATAATAAAATGGACTACTACGACTGGAGGATGCTATGGATGTCCAAGTTTACACACAGCCTGGTTGATTCAGCTGCCGGACTTTAGAAGAATTCCTAAAGTCCAACGGTGTTCAGTATGAGCACCACAACGTATTGGAAGATAAGCAGGCCATGGAAGACCTGCGCAGCCGGGGCATTAAAGCGTTGCCTGTGACCATTATCGATGGCAAAGAAATAATCATTGGCTACTTCCCCAAGAAGCTGATCCCGGCGTTCAAGCTAGACGTAAAAATTGACCTTTCAGGCAAGACCGAATGGTTGGCCGACAAATACGAACAAATTCTTAGCGCGGCTTGCCGGGCCACTCCGCAATTCTCCCAGGAGCAATTGGATATGGACGTGCCGTGGCGCCCGTGGACCGGGCGCAAGACGATCCTGCACATCATGTCTTTCCCCGAGGTGGCCTACCTGAGTCACGAGGTGGGCAGCATGAGCCAAGATGACATGCGAGCCTCTGACGATCGCCTAAAAGACGTTTATACCGCTGATGAGATGATTGAATATGGCAACAAAGTCCGCCGGGACATCGTCGCCTTCCTGAATAGCGGCAACACCGAGGCATTTGACCGGGAGGTTCCTGCCCATTACGGCGGCGAGGTCACAGTATTGGAGTTGCTGAACATCATCTTGAGCCACAGCACCCACCACCTGAAGCAGGTTTACCACTACATGCAGACTAACCTTGGGATTACGCCGGTGAACCCCGCTTCCGAGGCCGATTTTGAGGGTATCCAAACCCCAGAAGCATTGTTCTAAAGGGGTTCCAAGTCTCGCCGAGACGTTTCGGTATGTTCAATCGATTCAGTCCTTCCCAGACACGAAATACGTGTCTGGGAAGGACTGTACTTTTACAGGAGGGAACATGAAATACGATTACATCGTTCTGGGCGCCGGTTCAGCCGGATCCATTATCGCAACCAGGCTATCTGAAGACCCGAGCAAGAATATTCTTCTGCTGGAGGCGGGACCCGACTATCCGGACTTTGAGACTCTGCCAGAAGAGGTCAAATTCGGCTACGCGACCGAGATTGACATTATGGTCAGCGACCATAACTGGCAGTTCGTTGGCAAGGCGACCGAATCAGCGCCGGAGATGATGGTCCCTCGGGGCAAGGTTACCGGCGGTTCCAGCGCCATAAATGGACAAGTATTCCTCCGTGGTGTGCCCGAGGACTACGATTCCTGGGCCGCGATGGGCAATGATGAATGGCGCTTCCAAGATTGCCTGCCATTTTTCCGCAAGATAGAGACAGACACCGATTTTAGCGACGACTTCCACGGTTCAGAAGGGCCAATCGTGATGCACCGGTTCGCCAGAGATACCTGGCACCCGGCCACGGAGGCCTTCTACCTGGCTTGCCGAGCGGCGGGCTACCCCGACTCCCCAGACCACAACCATCCTGATTCCACTGGCGTGGGCCCAACCCCGCTGAATAACCCCAACGGCATCCGAATGAGCACCGCTCTGGGTTACTTGGACCAGATCAGACACCGACTAAACGTGACCATCCGTGCCAACTGCCGCGTGCAACGCATACTGTTTGAAGGCAAGCGAGCCACGGGTGTGGAGGTTGAAAGCGGCGGCGATGTCTTCACCGTAGAAGGGACAGAAATTATCCTGAGCTCCGGAGCCATCGGCTCGCCCCACACCCTGTTGCTGTCGGGTGTCGGTCCAAAGACACAATTGGAAGAGTTTGGCATCCCCGTGGTGCATGACGCTCCCGGCGTGGGCCAGAACCTGCGCGACCATCCACTGGTTTTCGTAACCTGGCGCACCAAACCTGAGGTCGATCTGGACGCCTACGCTCCGCGGATGCAGGCAACCCTGCGGTACACCGCCGGCGGTTCAAACCTGCGAAACGACATGAAAGTATCCATGCAGTCCTTCGCCACGGAACGGATCAATAAAGGTGGAGACCGCATGGTGCCTTTGGGAATCAGGATGAGCAGCGGCATCCAACTGGCCGCCGGCGCCGGAGAATTGCGGCTCCAGTCTGCCGACCCATCTGTGCAGCCGTTCCTGGATTACCGTTACCTGGAAGAGGATGTTGACCGAGACCGGCTGCGCGAGACAGTCCGCATCTGCGTGGCCTTGGGCGAAGACCCGGCCTTCAAGGACATCATTGCCGAGCGCATGGAGCCCACCGACGCTGAACTGGCTTCAGACGAGGCGTTGGATGAGTTCCTGTACCGGGAGGTTTCCACCTCGCAGCACATTTCTTGTACCTGCAAGATGGGCCCGGAATCCGACCCGATGGCCGTGGTTAGCCAGTACGGCAAAGTCCACGGGCTGGAAGGTCTGCGGGTTGTGGACGCATCCATCATGCCAGACTGCATCCGCGCCAACACCAACGTAACCACCATGATGATTGGTGAGCGCGTTGCCGAGTGGATCAAACAAGGCAAATAAGCACACATCATGGGGGCAACAAAAAGTCCCCTCCCCCGCGAACCGAGGGAGGGCTAGGGTGGGGGAGACCCATCGCAGCACCAAAGACTGGCGGACAAGCAATGCACCCTCATACTAACCTTCTCCCTGAAATGAGAAGGGACTCTTGTTTGGGCGACAGAAAATAAAAAAGGGCTGCGGGTATTACCCGCAGCCCTTTTTTCGTAACGTATTCGTTAATTTTGGATGGTTAAAAGACCGCCAGTGGGTTGGTGGGTGAGCCGGTGGCGTTCTTGAACCGCAGCGGGGCCACGATGAACATGAACTCGTAGCGGTTTAAACGCTCGCAGACCGCGGCCAGTTCCTCACAGTTTGCAGCGTCGATGAGCCACAGGCCCATGCCCACGATACCAACTCGGTGAATCGGCAGACCAATGGTCGGATAGCCGCTAGGGTCGGCGTCCTGGGAGGCGTCACCGGCCACTATAGAGATGCCACGCTCCTTTAGCCAGGGCAGAGTTTCCGCATGTAAGCCGGGGCGACCTGACGCGGGAGCTCCCTTTTCCAAGCGACGCTTGTACCAGCCCAGCCGCAGCATGAGGGCATCACCCTCGCCAAGCCTGACATTTTGCGCTTTCTCGGCGGCCTCCAAGTCTTCAACAAACACACCTTCGCCAGACTCCAGCCAGTCAACGCCGCGCACCTTGGCGATGTCGAGCATGACACCGCGAGTGATGATGCCGTTCTTGGCAACGTCGATATTCAGCACGTTGGCCTTGGTTTCACTGTTGACCTCAGCAGGGTCAAAGCCGTTGTAGAGCTTGCCGTTCCAGGTCTGATGACACAAGGCGTCCAAGTGGGAAATGGTCAGACCGTGGTAGGAGAACCCCAAGAAGTCCGAAGTACCGCCGCCGCCCTCGGTTGGAACCGTATCTCCGGCGCGGATCATGTAGTGCAATGGGGGAATTGTAGTGACATCGGAGGCAAGCTCCGGGACGATCAGCCTGGAGCAGCTAACGCTGATGCCTTCTTTCACCAGGGCAGCAGCTTCGGAGCGTTTGGCGTCGGTAATCAGGTTCAGAGTGCCCATCTGGTCGTCTTTGCCCCAGCGTCCCCAGTTGCTGAGTGAGTCCATCCAACCGATGACTTGTTCCTCTGTTGGTATCTGTGTGGCCATGGTTCTCTCCTAGATTGTTATTGGTTGTTTCGGGTAGTCGAGAGTCCCGACTTTGTCGGACCTAACCTTCCCCCGGAGAGAGAAGGGACTTTGTTCTAACTTTGAAGTTACTCTGTGACGAGCCCGGCTACTGTGCCGTCAACGTAGAGTATCTCCACGGTGCGGGACACGGCTTCTTCTAGTTGGGCATGACCGGCCTGGTCTAGGTGTTGTCCCAGGCCGTCTACGATGTCGGCCACTGATTTCTGTCCGTCAATCTCGCTGATGACCGCGGCCACCAACGGACTGCAGGGCGTGCCTTCCGGCTGTGACACTGTATTTAGCACTTGGCCGGGCACAAACTCGCCTTCGGCCAGCACGGGTTTGCGTTGTACTGCTACGCCATCGGCGAGTCTGGGGACTGCGTTCAGTATCTGGTTGCGTTGGGTGTCTGCCGCCAGGGCTGCCAGCCACTGGGTGCGGTACACTCGCTCCGATTCCACGGCGCGGACGCTCTCAATGAATTCTTCCGGAGCTTGTCCTCGGTCTAACACCACCCGTTCGTATCCGCGAGGTGGTTGCCCGGCCACTGCCTGGATGAAGCTGTGGCGCGGGGAGTATTCGTCTGTGTTGGTGATGCGCCGGGCCTCCCAGAAATATGACTCCTCGCTGAGGTTGCTGGAATAGAACAACCGGGCCATCTCCCGAAACTGGTTGTATTCCTTAAGGTAGAGTTCCTGATACACCTCTCCGGCTGCTTCAGCTATGGTTGGCCTTTTGAGCGCCGTGGTCACGTAGGCTGCTGCCAGAACGCCGGACATCAGTGCCAGATGGACTCCCGACGAGAACAGAGGGTCAACGAAACAGGCTGCGTCCCCGGCAATGATGTAGCCGGGCCCGAACAGTTTTTCAGCAGTATATGACCAGTCCATCACTACGTTTGGTTCTGAGTCCATTTGGGCATCTGCCAGCATGGCTTTGGTGTGGTTGCTCTGGGCTAATTGGGCCTCCAAAAACGCCTTGGCGCCGTTCTGTTGGATGCCTTCTTGCCCGATCTTTGAATCCACTACCACTCCCACACTGGTGCGGCCGGTGTGGAGCGGGATGCTCCAGAGCCAGCCATAGCGATAAGACTCGATAAAGATGTTGTTCTGGTCAGGCTCCGGCAGCGGCTTGGCACCGGTGAAATACGCGTAGACCGCCAGGTTTTGAAAGAACGGGTCCCACTTTTTGGTTTCCAAATGACGGGCCAGCAAGGTGGACTGGCCGCTGGCATCGACCACAAAGCGGCACTGGGCCTCGCCAGGGACTCCGTTACTGTTGGTAAACTCCACACCGATGGCTTCATCGCCGTCAAAGATCACCTCAGTTACCTGGTGCCCTTCCAGCACCGTGACACCCTGCTCCTTGGCGTTGTCCAACAGAATCTTGTCGAACTCGGGACGCCAGACCTGGTAGGAATGGGAGTACCTTTGGCTAGTTTCTTTGAAGTACCAACTCCAGGGAGCGTCGCCGCTGCCCCAGACCATGGTTGCGCCGTATTTGGGTAGGAACCCGGCATTCTCCACAGCGGGCAGAGCGCCCAACTCCTCCAGCACCGGTATGGACGCTGGCAGCAGGGATTCTCCCACGTGATCGCGTGGGAATTGCTCTCGTTCCAAGACAATCACCTGCCACCCCTTGCGGGCGAGCATAGTCGCGGCGGCGCTACCGGCCGGGCCGCCGCCAATCACGATAACGTCAGCGGTCAGGTCTAGGGTTTCTTCGGCAGTTTGGTCGTTGTTGTTCATCGCGAAGTGTTATTCGCCGGTCAGCGTTTCCCCTGCAATTATTTGGGTTTAGTGCAACTTAAAATCCCCCCGGCCAGTTTTATCAAGCCTGGGGGGATTGCTTCGCTTGGGTGTGGGTGGCGGTAGGTCTAGTCCTCCCCGTGACCGCCATTGGTGCTGGCAGTGGACGCCGGCGTTTGCGGGAATGGTTTACCGGTTGCCGTGTCGACTTCGAACGAACTTGGCAGTTCCAGGTCTTTGGCAATCTCTTTGACGGCTGGTATTACCTCTTCGCCCATCAACCTCAGACTGCGCATTGCATCGTCGTGGGTCATGGCTCCGTCGCCGTCCCAGAAGAACACGCTACCAGGCCTCAGGTATTCGAGCACGTGACGAATCTTCGGAATCACGGTCTTGGGCGTTCCAGTGATGATCGTGTAGTCCGCAATCTGTTGCTCGTAAGGTCGACCTAGGACATCGGCCCGGCCGCCCCGGTTGGCGGTGGCGGCGATCTGTGTGGGTAGTGTGCGGCGTCGGTTGGTCAACCCGGGGAGCTTCAGCAAAGCTGGGTTGTTGGTACCTTCGTTACCGGCCAAGAACGGGTTGCTTGGTCCCTGGATGTATTTCCGGGCGGTCTTCTCCGCCAATTCTTCAGTCTCGTCCACGTGAACCTTCCAGAGATAACCCAGGTTCTGTGGGCCGGACTCGTAGCCCTGCTCTTTAGCGGTTTCGTGGTAGACCTCGAACGCGGCCCTGGTGGGCTCCAATTCAGTGGAGAGCATCACGTAAGGGATGCGCTGTTCGGCGGCCCACATCAATGAATCGCGGCTAATCACGCCGGGCAACCAGACCTGGGGATGCGGAGTCTGGTACGGCTTAACCCACGGGTTAACGTGTCGGTATTGGTAGTGTTTACCCTCCCAGCGGAATGGGCCGGGGGTGGTCCATGCCTTGATGATGAACTCGTGGGCCTCTTTGAACCGCTCCCAGTTGTAGGGCGGCGGCGCGTTATGGGCAACGCTCTCACGACCGGTGCCCCGGACCCAGCCGGAGACCAAGCGACCGTGGGATATCAGGTCAATCATGGAAAGCTGTTCCACCAGCCAGAGCGGGTCATCCCAGATGGGCAGGATATTACCCATGAGAACGATCTTTGCTTTCTTGGTGATGCGGGCGAGGATGGACGCCTCAACGTTCATCGCGCCGCCCATGCAGAACGGAGTGCTGTGGTGCTCGTTCAGCATCAGGCCATCAAAGCCCATCTCTTCGGCGTAAACCTTCTCGTCTAGATAGCGGTTATAAAGACCGGCGCCCAGTTCCGGGTCATAGACGCCGTTACTCAGGGTCAAGTCCTTGATAGGCGTACCGGTGGCACCGAAGAACCCGGATGCGGGGTCTTGGTAGGGCCGTTCAGTGAAGTAGCCGATAAACATGTAGCTATTTCCTTTTTGTTGATTGCTAATCTGGAGTGGGCTGGCCTGGGCCGTTCAGTATAAACACGCCTGCCCCACTAGTGCGCATTATAGCATTGCCACCAGGTTTTCAGACACTCATGTTGGCGGATGTACCCGATTGCCGAGTTCAGGCACAAATAAATCACTGGAACCTAAAATATACGCAGGGTGCCCACTTGAAACTGTCCTTGAACTGGATCACTCAATACCGCTGGGCGGGCTTGCTAACGGCTCTGCTGTTCTTGGCCGTGGCCTGCGGCGGCGCTAACCAGACTCTGGTTAAAACTCGCAGCACGTCGGGGTCAGAGGCTGCAAAGCCGTTAGCAAGCCCGTTGTGGCCGGAGATTCATCTTCTCCAAGCGGGACGGTGCCGGAGCTGGACCGGAGCATCCACAGTGCCCCCTTGGATCAGATTCTTTTCGACACCTTTGGCACAACTAGAGCCCGTTTCGTTCCCCTGAGCGAGGTTTCAGACGCCCTTCAAACTGATTTTAGAGGTGCCAT
This sequence comes from Dehalococcoidia bacterium, assembly GCA_012959605.1. GTDB lineage: Bacteria > Chloroflexota > Dehalococcoidia > Lucifugimonadales > UBA3495 > UBA9611. The sequence goes on from DUCU01000050.1 coordinate 24,750, forward strand.
CACCCCGGTGGCGCTACCGGCTTACGGGGCGTTGGACGCCCTGCCTTGGCTGGATGATGATGATCTGGTGCTTGGCTACGAGTCTGGCGATGATGCCTACGCCTATCCAATCAATATACTGAACTTTCACGAGATAGTGAACGATACGATTGGCGGCGTTCAGGTGCTAATCACCTATTGCCCCTTGTGCTTTAGCGGGGTCGTGTTCAATCGGGAGTTGGACGGTCAGACTCTCATATTTGGCAACACCAGCGCCCTGTATCAGTCTGACTTGGTGATGTCCGACCACCAGACCGGGTCGTATTGGTTCCAAGTTGCTGGAGAGGCTGTTGTCGGCACGATGACGGGTTCCAGGCTGAAGCCCCTGGCCGTGACGACCATGCCATGGGGACAATGGAAGGGACTTCATGCGGATACTTTCTTAATCACCGGTTCTCA
>DUCU01000051.1:0-3576 GCA_012959605.1 Dehalococcoidia bacterium
CAGGAGCCTTGGTGGCGATTAGTTGGCCATCGACGGTCTTGCCAGCGCTTAATGAAGCGGAAGTGCTCAACCCTGCAATGTCATCCAGATACTGAGCAGCAGACTCTGTCACGGCCAAGTCTAGGGCGATGGCAGCTTTATTGGCTTCAGGCAAATCGGTTGGAATCAGCTCTCTTGCATGGCTTTGTAGACTCGGACAGCCGTGATAGGCAGTTCGAACAACTGACAACCAACGGCGTCGGCGACGGCATTGGCGATGGCCGCTGCGGTGGCGTTGTTGGCCAGTTCGCCGATGGCCTTGGCCTCGTAGGGTCCGGTGCCGCCCGCTGTCTGTATCAGAACCGTCTCCAGTTCTGGGATGTCGGCCATAGTCGGGAGTTTGTAGTCGCCCAAGTTCCCGTTTATGACCTGCCCGTCATCGGTGACAAATTCTTCGGTGACACCCAGGCCGAAGCCGGTGATGACACCGCCGTCAATCTGGCCTTGATGGGCCAGTGGGTTGATGATGGTTCCAACGTCATGGGATGTGATTATCCGCAGAACCTTGACCTGTCCCGTCTCTCGGTCAACTTGGACTTCAGCCACCTGAGCGCCGAAGTATGTTATGTCTTCTCGTTCCGGTGCCATGTGCTCCACGGTCACGGTGAGGGGCAACGATGCGCCGTCGGCGACTGCCTGCTTGATCTGCGCGCAGGCTTTCATGACGGCCTGACCTTCCGTGTAAGTCACACGGCTGGCCCGTGGCCCCTCGTCGTACGGAACTTCATCTGTATTACCAACGCGGACTTGGACCTGTTCCAGGGAGACTCCCATCTCGCTGGCGACCATCTGTTTCTCAATGGTATGGGTGCCAGTGCCAATGTCCACGGTGGGGCTGATGACGGTGAAAGACCCGTCTTCCTCGGCGGTCAGGACCGCTCCGGCAACACCACCGCCGATCTGGCGGCCAAACAGGGCGACGCCGCGACCTTGTCCCGGTTCTTTGGGTTGGTCCCAGTTGCCAGCCTTCAGTGCTGCTTCCATGACCTCGTGAACTTTGGTCAATTGGATGGGACGACCTAGGGCGTCTTCTTCTCCGGGTAGTACCAGGTTTTTACGCCGGAACTCGGCGGGGTCCATGCCGATTTCCCTGGCTAGTAAGTCGGTATGCGACTCCAGTGCAAAGGTGTACTGGTGGGCGCCGGGCGCTCGGAAATACCCGCCGGGGACAGTGTTGGTGTACACCTGTAAGAATTCAAAGCTGGCATGCGGAATCCGATAGCCGCCGCCGACATAGTGGTGGGTGGAGAGATACGCCCGCGGCTTCAGAGCGCCGTAGGCCCCGCTGGCGTGCACCGTGCGGACGTCCCGGGCGGTCAGGCGGCCATCCCTGGTGATTCCCGACTTGATGGTGACAAAGGTTGGGTGGGTTGGGTTGCTGGCGGTGAATTCCTCAACGTGGCTCATCACTATTTTTACGGGCAGGTTAGCCATCTTGGCCAGCAGGTAAGCGATGGGTAGATCACGGGTATCGCCCTTGCCACCGAAATCGCCTCCGATAGATGTCACGTTGACTCTGATATTTTCTTCGTCTAGGTCCAGCGCTTGGGCCATCTGGCGTCGCGCCCGAAAGGGTGCCTTGCTGGAACACCAGGCCTCTATTCGGCCTTCATCGTCAATGGCGATGATGCTGGCAAAGGGCTCGATGTATCCCTGGTGGCGACTAGGAATTGAAAAAGAATGCTCCAGTACAAGGTCGGCTTCGCGGAACCCCTGCTCAAGGTCACCCTTGGTCCAGGCGAGTCTGGTCTGGCCGTTGTGGACGTCGGGGGCCATGAGTTCCAAGGGTGCACCCACGTAAGAAGCAATGTCTTCATGGAGTAGCGGAGCGTCTGGCTTCTGAGCTTCCATTGGGTCGAAGACAGCCGGCAGAACCTCATAGTCAACTTCCAGGGCAATCAACGCTTCCTCGGCGGCCTCGGGCGTCTCCGCTGCCACTGCGGCAACTCGATCACCAATGTATCGGACCGTGTCCCAACAAAGGACCGGCATATCCCGGAGAATCTTGCCTTGGAGAGCGCCCTTGGCGTCTTCGCCGGTGACGATAGCCTTCACTCCGGGGACGGCCCAGGCCTTTGTAGTGTCGACGCTACGCACGCGGGCGTGGGAGTATGGACTGCGCAGGATCTTGCCGCAGAGCATGCCAGGCAGGATGACATCGGCTGTGTAAAGTGTTTCGCCGGTGACCTTATCCGGCCCGTCTATTCGTGGGACAGATTGGCCGATGATGTCTGATTTGAAGACCATTAGTTATTTTGCCTTTTTGTTAGTTTTCAGCCAGTGATCCCATCGGATCCCAGGCTGGCAGGACGATGGGATCTAAATCGAGGGCTTTTTGTAGTTCTTCGGGTAGGTATTCTTTGGGAACGGCAATCTCAAACATGTACTCGGCGAACCAGGAGTCGTTCATCAGAAAGAACCCCTTGTTGCCAACTTTGTCGTCCCAGCTGTTCTCTACCCGCCAGCGGCGAGGCACGCCGTCCACCACATCAACGCCGGTGAACATCATGGCGTGGGTCATGGCCGTTTGGTGGTATTCCAGCCGGGCTGCTTTGTCCAGATCAAATTCAGTGCCATAGACCGCTGCGTAGTCAAAGAGGTCTGCGTCCCAGATTCCCAAGTCACGGTGCATCTGCTTCCCGGTGTCGCAGCCCATCCAGACCGGTTTGCCGTCCTGGAGCATCTTCAGGGTGATGTCCTTCATCAGTTGGATATCAACGTTTAGATACCTGATGGCCGGAGCGTCGACGACGTTACCTAAATACTCTACGGTGAATGTGGCACCCTCCGGGCTGCTTTCGCGGGGGTCATGCACCAAGCTGACGTAATCGTGGATGTCGGTCTGCAGGTAGCTTGCGGCAAACTCCAGCGGAGTCAGCTTTCCGGAGCGGGTGAACTCTCCGTCTTTGTCCTTCCACTGCCAGTCCACCTCCGTGGGCGGGGTGCCCAGGTGGATGCAGAGAATGTCATAAACGACTTTCAGCACCGAGTCTTTAATCCGGCGCAGTTCAACCAGCCCTGATTCTTCAGCGTAGGCGTCGCGGATGCTCTTGGCGCCCTGCCTGGTCTGGTAGTTGAGACTCGCGTTCATCCGACCGGAATTGGCCGAGCTCTCGGTCTCTTTCATGGCGCTCTTGGGTATCACACCGTGTTTTGCGACCAGGGCGGTGAACATGTCCCACTGGCCGCCATCTGAAAGCGGGTTCCGCAACAGGAAGGCCACGGTGCGGTCATCGGTTGACCTGTCGGCCGTCTCAATAATCGCTTCCAGTATGAAGTTAACCCGCTCCAGCTTGTCCCAGAACATCAGATAGTTCTGGCTAAATTCAAAGTCCTTCACGTTTAGGACATCTTTGGTGTCCACTTTGCACAGGTTCAACCCGGCAAACATCCAGCAACGGCCAGACCGGGCCTGGTTAGTCACCGACCAATCGTCCAGAACAATGGAGAAATCGTGGGGTGACTCGTTGACGATCTTGTGGCTCAGGGCAATCTCGTTGACGTCGCGCTGGGTGACGGTGTTTTGGACCAAACGTT
>DUCU01000051.1:3650-4184 GCA_012959605.1 Dehalococcoidia bacterium
CATTTGTCGGCGTGTCATTAGCCATCTTTCATCACCTAGTTTTGAACTCTTTTGGAATGGTCTTCCCTAGTTTATAGCCTGAAACGCTTTTGGGCGATGGGTAAACTATTTGATTACTAACTAAACAACAAAGGGGTCTGGGTTTAGGTCCCAGCCCCCTTGGATTTATCTGTTCAGGAGATGCCGATTGTGGACAGTTTAGCTTTTCGATGAGAGCGGAGGATTTTCGATGTAATCCTCCGCCAATCGACGGCTAGTCTCCCGCATCATTTTGATGTCTTCCTCAGGATTATCCAACGCGGGAGAGTGAACAACAGTGTCATTGCAAAAGGTCGCGACTGGTTTTTCTTCTCTGGAAAGCACGTCTAGATCGCGCCTTTCTTGGACCGCCTGGATTCCATTTTAGACCAGCTTCCGGAACATGGTTATGCCCCGATCGCTTGCCGCTCGTCAACAGGTCGCTAAGCCGCAATTCGAGCCCGGTTTAATAAGGCTACTGGGCCGTGCGGCCACCGTCGATCACCAGCTCCGAGC
>DUCU01000052.1 GCA_012959605.1 Dehalococcoidia bacterium
ATCACCGTTAAGCATCAGGCAGTATTGTTCTACCCATTGTTGATGTTGACTGCCATCAGCTTGCTGTTTGGTGGAATTGTCTACCAGATACGTAAAGAACGCATGCGCTATCCAATCACCGAACCCATCCTGGTGGTCTCTGGGTTGGTTGCCTACTTAGCGGTGATATTCTTCTTTCTTGGTCCCTGGTACGGCGCAGCATTCATTGCTGTGCACCGGGCTTTGGGCGGAATTTACATGGGCTCAGTCTTTGCCCCCAACCACAAGGGGATGCCAATCCTGGAGAACGATACGGATATGGATTTCCTGCACCAGCAGGTTCTCACCGCACGCAATGTCCAGGGAAGCCCAATAGCAGACTTCTGGTACGGCGGGCTGAATTACCAGATCGAGCACCACCTATTTCCCAACATGCCCCGCAATAACCTCAAAAAGGCCCAGCCCATAGTGCGGTCATTCTGCAAGGAAAAGGGAATACCTTACTACGAGACCGGGGTTTGGCAGTCCCATGTGGAGATAATCACGTTCCTCCACGAAGTGAGCGCTCCCCTAAGGCAGAAAAAAGCCTAGTCCTCAGAATTTCCGCAACCAATAAAAAGGCCGCCCTACTATGGAAGGGCGGCCTTTTTTATTGGTTGCCGATTAGTTTTGAGATATGTTAGTCCGGGTTCATACCCTCGAACCGGGGCATCACTTCCTCTGCCAGCAGCTTCATTGACTTTTCCCAGCCCTGTTGATTGTCCATGTTGTCATAGACCAGGGAGAGCAGAGTGCCAAAACCACCGCACATCTCGTACAGGTTGAGTATCTTTTTCTCGACCGTATCTGGCGATCCGATCAGCCAAACATTCTCGGCCATATACTCGGGCGTCACAACAGAATCCGGCAGACTGGAGTCGTGTTTAATTACGTGGAGCAGGTCAAACTGAGCAAACAAAGGCAGCAGGTAATCGCCCCAGACTCGACCCAACATGCCGTTAACTGCTTTGTCGTAGGCTTCGTCATCTGAGTCCGCCACCCAAACGTCTCGGGTAATCCGCCAGTCCTTCCTGCTGGGAGTCTTGCCACTCCGTTTTGCGCCTTCCTCGACAGCCTCCCAATGGCTGATCACGTAATCTTGGTTGAAGGCCAGGCTCATGGGGATGAAACCACGTTCCCCTGCAATTTTGAGAGTCTCAGATGCAAAGCTGACCGAGGCAACACCAATCGGCGGATGGGGCTTTTGGAACGGTTTTATGTGGTGCTTCAACGTGCCGTATTGGGGCTCCGGTAGGTTGACGTTCCAGAACTCCCCCTTGTATTCAAAGGGCTCGTCTTCCGCCCAAAGCTTGAGGATTATGTCAATGGCTTCGCGGGTCATCTCACGGTGCTGACCGTTCAGGCCGTCAACATCGAACATGGTATAGTCGGTGGGCAGGCCACCCGACCCAATGCCAAACATGAACCTGCCCTGGGCCATGTGGTCCAGGTAGGCAACGCGGCAGGCTAACTCGGCGGGGTGGTGGTAGGGCAGCAGGTGGACGCCCGTTCCCAGGTGAATATTCTTGGTCAACATCAGAGCTTGGGCAATCATCAAGTCTGGCGAAGGGACCGGCTCCCAAGGCGATGTATAGTGTTCCCCGATCCAAGCCTCTGAGAAACCCAACTTATCGGCAAGAACAAGGGCGTCCAGATCCCACTGGTGGGCTTGGAAAAGTTCCCGTTCCGGCGGATGGGATGGCATCAGAAAGAGTCCGTAATCCATGGTTGCTCCCCAGGTTCGTTCGTATCGATATCTTAGTCATAGGACGGCAAGAGCACCCATTCTAGCGTCTAATGGATCATTGTCATAGTGGAGACTGATGTTCTTGGCGTCGAGTTTCGGCTGATTGGTCTAGAGCCGGGCTGGTTATAATAAAAAACCGAACATCGCCGGGTTGGAGTTACTTGTTTAGTCTTTTGAACATGGGGAACCCCTGGCAGGAATCCCCCACTGGTAAATCGAGGGGAGTCTTCTACGGCTGGTGGATGGTTGCCGTCAGTGGCTTCATCATGGTCATCACCGCCGTGCCGATATTTCAGGCCTCGGCACTCTGGGCGGTGGCTTTGGAGTCCCAGTTCGGCTGGAGTAGGACTCAGTTGGGTCTGGCCCTGAGTTTTACGCGGGTAGAAGGCAGCCTCACCGGACCCATTGCGGGATACCTGGTCGACCGGATGGGTACGCGGTTTATGGTGTTCACCGGTCTGATGATCCTCACAGTAGGGTTCTTCTTATTCAGCCAGGTACAGAGCCTGTGGATGTTCTATCTGGCCTATTTCATCATGTCTGTGGGGCAGGGCCAAGCTGGTTGGCTCACGGTGATGACGCTACTTAACCATTGGTTTGTGCGCCACCGGGGAATGGCCATGGGGCTGGCGATGGTCGGTATGGGGATTGGCGGGTTGGTGTTGATGCCTGTGATTGCCTGGCTGATTAACCCCGAGGCTGACCGGCTGGGCTGGCGGCATACGGCAGAGATCTTTGCGGTTGTTGCCCTGGTCTCGGCCATTGTCTTGCCCAAGATTATCCGGAACAAACCCGAAGAATTAGGTGCATTCCCTGATGGTGAAGTACCGAATGCCGTTGCAGACTTAGATACGGACAGCTCAATCCAGGAATTAGAGCTGACTATCGGCCAGGCCCTACGCACCCAGGCGTTTTGGTGCATATCATTTGGTCACGGTTTTGGCTCCATGGTCGTGCTGGCCATAATGTCGCACTTGGGATTGCTGCTGAGCGATTTCAACTACGGTGTGCAGACTGCGGCCTGGATAATCATGGTCCAGACCGCTGTTTCCATTGTGTTCCAGGTTTTTGGCGGTTGGCTTGGCGACCAGATTCCCAAGAATGTTGCCCTTTTCATTTTCACCGCGATTCAGGGCATCGGTGTGGTGTTCTTGACCCTCGGATCGGACCTAATCTACTTCTACGCCTTTGCGGTGCTGTTTGGTATCGGGTTTGGCGGCCGCACCCCATTGACCACGGCGATTAGAGGTGATTACTTCGGAAGGGCGTCGTTCGGAAAAATACTGGGCATATCCACCGTGCCTATGAATATCCTGCTGTTGATTGCCGCGCCCATGGCCGGGTTCATGCGAGACGAGTTGGGGGATTATGACATGGCCTTCTTAGTGTTGGCCGGACTCAACATGATTGGAGCAGTGCTGTTCCTGGTGGCTAGAAAACCCAAACTACCAGGAGTCGTTCAAACAACCATAGCAACCTAACCAACAAAACTTTGCTGATGCGATTCCTTTGACAAGCTCAGGATGAGCGGGAAACGAAATGCCACACCCCAACCGTCATTCCGGCGAAGGCCGGAATCCGCTGCGCCATCATGTTGTAAGAACTCGTGCGCTCATGGTGACGACGTGTACGCAATTACTCCGCTTCGGTTCACGCTAGAGAGGCCGATTGTTCGCACCTTCTGATGAATATGGAGGTACTGTGGTGGTCGGCCAACTTCCGCACCCATGATTCTATTCCAGAAACACTGGGCCGACCTTGGCCATGGGCAGAACGGACTGGGCCACCTTCTGCACCGTACGACCATCCTGCATACCGGCCCGCCCGTACGGGAAACGGTGGACCGGATGGGGGACTGGCTTGGTCTCACCGGGAGAGCCGCACGTAGAACTGGTACCACAAATATCGAGGAGGACTTCCAGAGACTACCCATTCGAGATCGGGAACTTTACCTACGGTTCCGGAATGAACTCGATCTGTGTCGTAAGGCTATGTTGCCCCACCTGGAATACCGGCGTTGACCGGCAGCGAAGAGCTTGCATCGTATTGGATTCATTTTGAAGTGGGGAAGGGCTAATATCTCGCCTACGGTACCTGCTAATCGTCAACAGTCTGTTGCATAGCAACTTCGTACCGGCCCTTACCGTTCTCCCTGGTGAAACTGTATATTTGGTCTATCACCTTTCCTTCTCTAGGACCGCTCAGCGACTTCCGGCGAGGCGGTAACCAATGGTCTAGGTCTTCCCACGGATCACTAGCGAGCGCCCAACCCGAATCGGTGAACGATTTGATATTCCACTTATTAGCCACCCTCATTGTAAGCCTGTCTATCGCTTGTACAGCCTCAAACACTGGTTCTGGCGTCCTAGACACAAGAGCAATAAAAGAAGCTCA
>DUCU01000053.1 GCA_012959605.1 Dehalococcoidia bacterium
TGAGGCGAACTGCGCACTTTCGGGCCGTAACTGAGTCGGTGATTTGCAGTACGTAATTGGGACTATCATTTACCGTCATAGATCACCAAACTGACACCGTAAATTAAACCTACCGCTTACCAGATTTTGAATCGAAGTCGAACGAATTTCGCCGGGAAGATTGCTTTCGCTGGAAAGGGTTGATAACTGCAGGAAAATACGAACCGGGTAATGTGGAATAATATTTTTGGGCAAGACGCTGATCCACTAGCCATGATACAGGTTGAACACGATTCCATTCCGGTTGTCCCGCTTTTGCTTTTTACTGGAATGGCAGGCGCCAGCTAAAAGCTAAGCACCGCAATATGATGGCGGCCCGACGCTCGACGCATCGCCACCAGATTCCGCGAGGCCAACAGCCCAATGGCAGGGGATGTCGATAAGAAATCCGCTCTGCTCGACGGTTCATGGATTATTAAGAGAAGTGGTATCTGGCAGGGCTCCTTCGAAGAATTGAGATGCTGCCTGTTTCATGAGCAAAGAAGATGGCGACACAGTGGAACAGATCCCACAGGCGATCAGTTGATGGGGCTCCAGGCTCTCTTCTTAGCTATAGATCAGCGCTGGGATATCGAGGCAGGCGGTGCAGGCGGCTGAATCACTGTGTTCTTGGTGGAGACCGAGGAGTATCACTCGGGGATGTGGCCTCTATCGGTTCGGGTAACAACCCGGACGCGATAGCCACCATACGGCTAGTCCGCTCCTCTCCGTATTCCCACGGGTAGAACCGATCCCCGCGGCTTGTTTCTGAACTTGGATCCAACCAGACCCAGGCCATTAGAGCCTGACTGAGTGGGTGTGATCGGTCTATCGGTTTCGCGTTACCCATTTCAATGTCGGATCGTTCGTTTTGGGAGAACCGAAAGGTGAATAGGAGGAGAACCAGAGTTTCGAACGGGTTGGAAAGGTTGAAGAACGATTGGAGGTTACATGCCCAATCTGCTTGCCTCTTTGTGAAGCCTTCGAAACCTTTGATGGCGTACCGGTCCATTACCTGGCCTGCTACATGAGCCAAAACAGTCAAGGTCTCGAATCTTTCATGATCAAAAGGCCCGTCAGTCTGTTCTGACCCGGAATCCATCACATCGTCTTCTTCTGACCCAAATGGACGGTAGTTCGGTTTAAATTCCTGCATGATTCAAATGCCAATTATTTTTTTGGAAAGACATCCGGAACCGATAATTGGGTCAGCCTGGCACTTCTCGTGGATCTCTTGGGCCGCACATCCACGAATACGATGCCAGATCTGTTGAGCCCAGCCTTTAATTATTGGGTTACAGGCCACACTTCAACCTCTACAACACACGGCTTTACACCTGAGTATATTTTATAAGTGATTCGTAATCAGTTGGTAATCGGTTCGCCCCTGAGTCTGGCATAAACTTTGGGTGCAAAAACCCCTCAATCGAGGGGCTATGCCGAATGGATTCATAGTTTTAGGTGCGGAATCTCCGTTTGATGGAAGTGGACGGTATCAAATATGGTATTTATACCGACTTATTTCGTAAAGAAAATGGTCGGGGTGAGAGGATTTGAACCTCCTGCCTCTGCGTCCAGAACGACGCGCGCTAGCCACCGCGTTATAGATTCGGCGCATCCTAACTAGGGAACTGAATCGACAACGTGAATCGCAGAGGAGTAATTGCGTACACGCTGTCAGGACGAACGGGGGGTGAGGTATCAGCTAATTTGCAGCAGAAACTTATATGAGGGAATCTTCCAGGTTTATTATTCGGCCAGAGGCTTCTTCGCCGTCGATTTCTAGAATGCCAATCGTGCCTAACATTCCCCGCTTGTGGCGTTTGCCTGGGTAGGTTGGGCTGCCAGGGTTCATGATCATGACCCCGTCCCAATGCATGATTACCTCTTCATGTGTGTCGCCGAACAAGACCACGTCCACCGGCTCTTTGAATTTGCGGGCCATCAACTCTCGTCCGTTAACGTCCGGCAGCACCAGGCCGGTGCCGTCTGGGGTGGTGGGTATCTTGGGACCCGGCCACTGGATGTCATGAATCATGCCAATGGACACGCCTTCGATCTGAACCACTCTGGTCGTCATGGCCAGACGCTCGCCGTCTTCCAAGGGGTCTTCGTAGCCACGCACGCCCAGGAGCGGGGCCACTTCTTCCAGGTAGTTGAGCACGCCGATGCACTCCAAATCGCCGCAGTGAAGTATCAGATCCACACCGCGCAGAGCGTCTAGTATCTTCAATGGCAGGTCCCTACCGCTGCCGGCTGAATGGGTGTCTGAAATCACGCCTATCTTAGTGCTCACTAATCTCCTGCTTGGGGCGCAAGGGCCGCAATGGTGCGGTGGATTGCGCTTAATTCCATACCGTAAGGGAAGGTTGCTACGGGCATGTCAACACCTGTTTTCCTGAAGCCGGCAATCTGGTCTTGGCACTGCTGGGCGTCACCCAGCACCACTACACTCTCTAACATCCGGTCCGAAACTGCGCTGGCTGCCTGCTCCCGGTCTCGAGATGCCCAGGCGTCCCGTACTGCAGCGGCTTCAGCCTCGAAACCAGCACGGCTGAACGAGTCGAAATAATAGCTGCCCATGCCGCCGATATAGTACGCCATGTGGGCTCGGAGCAGTTGCGCTCCGTGTTTCAAGTCTTCTGCACTCTCTGAGGTATAACACATCAAATACGGGGCAATCGTCACGTCATTGATGCTGCGGCCCGACTTGGCAGCGCCGACGCTTATCTGTTCTTTCAAGTCGGGCAGTCTCTCCCGGTTGGCCCAGATGGGTAGCCATCCGTCGGCGAGTTCTCCGGTCAATGCCAGGTTCTTGGGACCCAGGCTGGCGATGTATATAGGCACCCGCTCCTGCAAAGGCGGGGCCAACATGCGAAAACGGTCCATTTGGTAGTACTTCCCCTCGTGGTTAACGGGAGCACGGGACAAGGCCTTCCGAATTATCTCAATATACTCGCGGGTCCGCGCCAGGGGCGACTCGAAAGGGACTCCGTGCCAACCCTCAACGACGGCCTTGCCACTGCTGCCCAACCCCAATATGGCCCGCCCATTGGACAAGATATCCAACGAGCCAATGGTCTGGGCAATGAGCGCCGGTGTCCTGCTGTATACGTTGATGATGCCGGTGGCCAGGCGGATGTTCTCTGTGTGGCAGGCGATCATCGTCAAAACAGTGAAAGCATCCCGCCCCCAGGACTCGGCCGCCCAGAAAGAGTGGTAGCCAAGGTCGTCTGCCTGCTTGGCAATGGCGATCAGTTCGTCGTCTGAGGTCTCCCGGCTGGCATTAATCGATAGACCAATATCGTTCATACATCCTCCCAAAGCGTTGTCATAGCGAAAGTCTACAGTGGAAAATCACAAAATCAGCCATCAGTTGCTTTAGGCGTCAAATGCCAGGGTTCATGTGCCGAATGGCTAGGGTCGAAGGGCTTGGAGGATTATAGGGGAGATGGCGCAATTCACGCCAGAAGCCCGACGATTAGTTACGGCTTTCCCAGAGGGTGAAATAGTCCGGGGAGTCGCTTTTGAGGGCGTCAGCCATCTGCTGTTCGTTCAACCGTTGCATGATGACCGACTCCCGGGCAATCAGGTCAGCGATTGTTCTGCCCCATTGTTCGGCATCGGGGTTTTGGACATTTTTGCTGACCAGGTCGTTTAGGCCGTCAAGAATCTTGCCGGAGTGGCTGGTCAGAGCACCGCCGCTGACCACGTAAACAACTACAGAGGGAATTTCATCTTCATCGTCCACCTGCACGCCTAGCCGGTCTAAGATGAAAGTCATGGCGATGTCTCTGACCGTTTCTTCGATGGTAATAGGCAGATTGATGAAGTGAGAAAACAGAAACTCGCTGGAGGAGCGTAGTGTCTCAGAGAACTCGGCTTCCACCGCCCGGTAGAACTCCTCATCAAAGACGTCGTCGGTGTTGAGGAGCATTACCTGGGGGTTTTCTTCCCGCGAGTCTATGACCAGAAATTCAGGTAGATGCGGAAAGATGCAAAGCTGGATTTCCGGATGCTCGCCGCCAGGCAATTGTGGGTTGAACAACTGTTCCATTTCGTTCGCTTTCTTCGCCGACATGAAAGCATTGGACGGTGAAGCATTCCTTG
>DUCU01000054.1 GCA_012959605.1 Dehalococcoidia bacterium
GTTGTGAGTTGCTAGGAGTTGTTCAGCTATTGTCCCGGCCGTATGAATCAGTACCGATTATAGGTTAGCTAAATTGACCTGCATAGTCCTGTGCCCAAGCCTGGCATTTTGCCCCTCCATCTACCACGGATGGTTGACAGGCATTTGATACAGAAATTCAAAGAGGTCAGGACCTTTGGGTTATCGTTAGCGGCCATTGAAGTTTTGGCCGTTTAGGTTTTTGAATGGAGCGGCGTGCCCCAAAGATTTTGGGATAGCTAGCGCGCCTTATTCAGATTCAGCGCGCTCTCAAATACGAAATCAAGTTGACTCTGTTCCCAGGGCTTGGCCAGCTTATACTTCACGCCCAACCCCACTGCTTTCATAGTTACGTCTGGCGTGTTGACTGCTGTAACCAGGACAACTGGAATCTCGTTCAATGCAGGGTTTTGTGTAATTCGGTTATTAAGTCGATACCGTCCATCACCGGCATCATGATGTCTACGAAAATAACGTCCGGCGTTTGTGCACGGATACGCTGTAAAGCAAGTTTTCCGTTGCCTGATTTTTGGACTCGGCAGCCTTTGTCTTAAAGCTGTTCGGCCAATAAATCACAAACGTCTGCTTCGTCTTCGACAACCAGTGCGTAGATTATTAACCTGCCTCCATAGCGAATATTCGCTTGTATTCAGGTTAACAATTGGCCCGTTAACTTCAACACCTCAATTTCAATATGGATAGTTTGTGGCCCGACGATATGCCGAAATTCAATCCGCCGGTTAGGAGTCCTGGAGCCGTAGAGTATGTGGAGTTATAGTTCAGAGATAGGAGCAGAGGCAATGAGAGTCACCTTGGCAGGTCTGTCTAAGGCCTTGATCTTGTTCTCTCGTTTTAAGGCTTGCGGCCGGTCTTCACAATTTTCCTGGTAAACCAATTTCAGTGGACCGCGGCCCTTGGTGTATTTAGCGCCCTTGCCCGCCTTGTGTTCGGCAAACCGGCGTTCCAGGTCATTGGTGATGCCTGTATAGAGCGACCCGTCAGCGCATTGCAAAATGTAAACGGTCCAGTCCAATACAACGTCCTATCTAACGCGGAAAAAGTTTTGTGGGGCGCCGCAGGTTCCCAACACCGGCAAAGATCAAGCTGTATGAGATGGTTTCGTCCGCCAAAACAGACTCGTTCAAACGGGCTACTTCAAATCGGAAGTGTCATCGGAGTGGCTCCCTCTTAGGGCGCAATGGCCGCACACTCGGCAAACGGGGTGGAGACCGTTGTATTGGAGATGTTGCTGCTTGCAAAAACCAGCATCGTCATCACGGCATCTGGGGCATCCTTCGCAAAAGCGCCCACCAGTCCCTTGAGACCGTTCAGTTTGTTTATCTGTGACTGTAACCATTGGTTGACCTGTCGGTTTTAGTTGGTAATTGTCTAGCCGTAATGGCTTGAGTATGAGGATAGCATATGCATAATCTGAGGTCACCAGAAAAGAGAACACCGTCGTTATCCCCCCCCTGATAACGACGGTGTTAGTGTTTTGAGAACCTATTTGCACTCTAGAACGGTTTCTTCAGCGTTGTTGGCCCTGGTATTTAGCGGTGGGAGACCTAATGGTAGTACCATCGCCGTCACATCAATGGTCCATTTGGGCCATTTTGTGGGACCCGGAGGTCCAATACCGCTACGAATCAACAATATGGACTTGACCGAATACGGGATTCTAGGCGTAGAATCTCAGTGTCCTTGGTTTGGATGAGCCATTTTCCCAACGCCAGACACAACCCATTAAAATCTTCAAACTAAAGGGATGATATGACCAACCCAAACTACAACCCCCTAAACGCAGAAGAAAAGTATGTGATCGAGTACAAGGGGACCGAACGGCCCTTCACTGGGGAATATGACAATTTTTATGAGGATGGCGCCTACATCTGCCGACGGTGCAACGCCGAACTATACCGGTCCGTTGACAAGTTTGACGCCCATTGCGGTTGGCCGGCCTTTGATAAAGAGGTGGAAGGCGCAGTGAAGCACCTGCCAGATGCGGACGGCCATCGAATCGAAGTGGAGTGCGCTGCTTGCGGCGGACACTTGGGCCACGTTTTTATGGGTGAGGGTTTCACACCTACCAACGCCCGTCACTGCATCAATTCCCTGTCCATGAAGTTCGTTCCCGCAGAATAGACCGGCGGCAAGTCACTGGGATATACGTCACAGGCGAGGGTATGAGATATGCCGGAGCATTAAGATACCGCTCTAAAAAGGTGATAAACATACTGATTCAGGATGTATTCGTAGGCTTGAAATGAGACATTTTTACCGTTAGTAACAGCTACAAAACGCCGCTAGCGGCTCGGGTCATATTTGTCGCCTTCTTGGCGGGTGATGCGACCTGAAGCCATCAGCCACATTCGGGAGATCTCCGGCCCCATGAACTTGAAGGTGGCGCGTAGTTCCTTTTGCAGTGAAGGGTAATCAGTGCCGGGTAGCGCGTCATAAAACCAGCTGCAGAAACTGCCGTGTTTTGTTTGAAGTTCTTGGACCACACTGGCGTTGGAGATTACTGCCTGAATCTTCTGTCGGTTGCGGATGATTCCCGTGTCTTCACGCAGACGTTCAATGTCGGTGGAGCCCATCGCCGCCACATCATCTATCTTCCAATCGGCAAATGCGGCCCTGAAGCTATCACGCCGTTTAAGTATCATCTGCCAAGTGAGGCCCGCCTGGAATACCTGCAGACTCATGACCTCAAACAAGGCATCATCGTCGATCGCCCGTTGGCCCCAGATCTCTTTGGAGTACCACTCTCTGAACAGGTCACCGGAAACCCGCTCATTGGCTTCCCATTCTTCTGTCGTCTCTTCAGGCATGGTTGGTCCTAAATTATCTGGGTACGATTTGGAGACTGATGTACGAGGCCTGCTGTTGGTCGTGGAACACCGTTTGTAGCGCTGGTTTGAGTTCCGTGTCCGCAGCGATGATGTTGCCGGTATTGGTGTTGCGGTCAAACCTGGGGAAATTGCTGCTGGAGATTTCCACGCGTATTCGGTGTCCGGTCTTGAACACGTTGCTGGTGGCCCAGAGGTCAATGTCGTAGCGGTAGGCTTTGCCGGGCTCCAACAGCGTTGGGTTGGACATGGACTCGCGGTAGCGTGCGCGGATAATCCCGTCTGTCAGGTTGCGGGCACAACCTTCCTCGCAAACATCCACCAGCTTGGCGGTGAAGTCGGTATCCCTGGTGGATGTTGCTGCCCAAAGTGAGACCGTGACCGGTCCTGTGACTTCAACATCGTTTTCCAGCGGCGGCGAGGAGTAGACCAGCACATCCTGTCGGTCTTCAACCTGGCTTTGATCATAAGCGCCGTTGGCGGCGAAGTGGGGGTTGCAGCACAGCGCGCCACCGGTGGTTGGCACCGGGTCGGCCGGGTTGTAGAGGAAAACGTCGGCTGGTTCGGCCTGCGGGGTCTCTGTCGCTAGGCTGCCGTCGCCGTTCTTGGAGTTGGCCTTGCCGCCACTGTGCAGGTAGTACTTAGTCTCAACTGCCCTGGCCAGCGGCCATTCTTGTTCCTCTCGCCAGGCATCGTCACCCATGACAAAGATGCGCACTGGAGCTTCTTCCGTGATGCCGTTGTGCTCGTCTTTCAGCCAGTGGTCGAACCATCGCAGGTGGATGCCGTCTACGTCGATGGCCGCTGGGTCAGCCATGATGCCCGAGTAGCGACTGCCGGACATGAACGAAGCGCGCGCGGCGTGGGCCCAGGGTCCGATGACTAACTTCTGGCCTGCTTTGGCGGTTTCGCTTCCGCCGGATTTTGTCATGCCCAGGTAGTTGCGGATGGTGCCGCCGAGAAAGATGTCGTACCAACCGCCAAAGTGCAGAGCCGGGACATCAATCTCCGAGTGGCGGTCCTCGATACATAGTGCCTGCCAGTAGTCGTCAAAATCAGGGTGGGCCAGCCAATCGTAATAATACTTGGCCAGACCAGAATCCAGGCCGGGGTAGTCTTTGGTGGGCAGGAACTCGAATCCCTCCGTCATGTTGTCCACATCGCGGATCAGCTTCCCGCGCCGTTCCCTGGGCACGTTTTGAACCCCGGAAACGTTCTTGAAATTGGCCAGTGTCAGTTGCAGCAGAGTCCAAGACATGTTGAACCCCAGCTCAAATGCGCCTCCCTGATACGTCCAGCCGTCGTGGTAGTTGGATGCTGTGACTGTAGGTGCGATGGTCACCAGATGGGGGGGCCTGGAAATCGCCGCCAGCCACTGGGTGGCCCCGACGTAAGATGCGCCGTACATGCCAACCCTGCCGGTTGACCAGGCTTGAGCGGCCGCCCACTCAACCGTGTCATAGCCGTCATTAATGTCATCACGGAAGGCGTAGAACTCACCATTAGACATGTGCCGACCCCGAGTGTCCTGGATTACCACCGCGAACCCTGCCTTGGCTGCCCTGATGGGGTCCAGCATAGTATTGGTCATGCTGGTGGACTTGTCGTAGGGCGTCCGTTGCAGGATAGTTGGGAACGGGCCGTCGCTATCCGGTCGATAAATGTCGGCATACAGGGTCACGCCGTCCCGCATGGTGACAGCTATATTGCTTTCGATCTTCAGAGAGATGAAATCTGGCATTATTCCGCTCCTGTTTTGGTTGGCGTTCCGAAGTTTATTAGCAGAGCACTAGCCTTGAAATCGGGGCATCACTTGGTCGGCGAACAACTCCATCTGACGGTAGAAATCGTCTGGTTCCGAGGCTAGGAAGCCCAGGTTGATGTGTTCCACTCCGGCGTCGATTCTTTCTTCCACGGCCTTGATGCAGTTTTCTGGAGTACCGGCGATGCACAGGGCTCGGGCGATGCTCTCCGCGCTCCGGTCCGGAGTGACGTAGCGTTCGCCCACATTGGAAACTGCCAGAGCCAGGGCCTTATCGCCGTTTGCCGAGATAGCCGTTGGCTGGTTCAGACCCCAGTTGTAGTTGGTCAGGTCTCGCCCTGCTTCGGCGGCGAACTGGCGCACCATCTCGTTGCTGGCCTTGATTCGGCGCACCGTGAACAAGTAGGGATACCACCCATCACCCATCTCGCCAGCACGACGCATGGCCGCGTCACTTCGCCCTGACACCCAGATTGGCGGGTATGGTTTCTGGGCCGGGAAGGGCAGCAAGGTCACGTCATCGAAATCGAAGAAAGCACCGTGGTGCGAGACGTGCTCCTCGGTCCAGAGACGCTTCATAACATCAATCATCTCGTTGGTGCGTTTGCCCCTGGTGTGGACATCAACTCCCACAGCGTCGAACTCGATTTTGGTGCCGCGCTGTCCGCTGATGCCGATGCCAAAGTCCAAACGGCCTCCCGATACCTGGTCGACGCTGGCGACCATCTTGGCCAGCGTCACTGGGTGGTATAGGGGAGCAACAACGATGCCGGTCATGACACGAATGTTTCTGGTGGCACCCGCCGCGGCGGCCATAGCCGGAAGATTCAATACTGTGGGTCGAGGCGGGTTGCCGTCCATGATGTGCTCGCCCATGGTGACCCGGCCGTAGCCCATGTCCTCCGCTCGGCGGGAGAACTCGGGTACGTCCCAATAGTTGTCCACAGACAGATTCACGCCAAAAGTAATCTTGTTTTTAGCCATAATTTTTCGTCCTTAATCTGCGTTGGGGTCCAGGCCCAAAGAGACTTTTCCAATCAGTTCAATTGCTTGATTCCGTGCCCAAGGTTGCATGAACTGACCGGCCCTGACGTCGCGGTACAACTTGGCCATCAGGCTGTTGGCTACGTATGCCCCGCCGCCGTATAGCGTGACTGCGCGGTCGACGATGTTCGCCGCGGTTTCCATGACGAACTTCTTGGTGCAGGCGCCGTTCTTAATTATCTTGAACGCCATTTCATTGGAGTTGTCGATCATGCCAACGGGTACGTCGGCCCCGGTCTGGTAGAACTCATCATAATACTGAGCGCCGCGACTCAATATCCCTCTGGCGGCGGCCAGGTCGATCTCATTTTCAGCTATGGTCACCTGGTTCATGGGGTAATCGATTCCGCGTTCCCGTCTTTTAATGGCAGACAAGGCAAGCTCATGGGCCGTTTCTGCGATGCCTAAGAATATGGACGAAAGACCCATGCTTGATGCCGTGCCCACAGCTAGAAACTGGGCGTTGAATTTGCCGTATATGCCAATGTCGTCGAACTCTTCGTCGCTGACAAAGTAATCAGTGAAGACTACGTCGTGGCTGCCGGACGCGCGCATCCCCAGTCCGTCCCAGTTGTTCTTTATCTCAACACCGGGTCGGTCGACGGGGGCGATGGTAGCTCCCATGCGCTCCTCGCCAGCGTCGTTGACAAACCTAGTTCGGATGGCCAACACGTCGGCGGCAGGCGATCCGGTGGCAAAGGTCTTGCTGCCGTTGAACAGCCAGCCGCCTTCGGTCTTGGTTGCCAGTGTTTTTGAGGTCCGGACGTCTGCGCCCGGTTCCGAGTTGGCAACCGTAATAAAAAGTTCGCCAGCGCCAATTTTCTTCAGCATGTCTTCAGACCGCTTCTGTCTCACTTCGTCGCCCGAGGCGATGGACGTACGGTACGCCCGTGCGGTACCCAGAGTCCTGGATAGGTGCATGATGTAGGCCAATGATGTTGATCCGTCGCCCCGCCCCAGTCGGTTTAGAGCCACGATACAGTCATGGACTGAAGTAACGCCCAGGCCGCCGAATTCCTTGGGCACACCGGCTGCGGCGAAACCGCTCTTTTTCATTGCGTTGAAGTTTTCGATTGGAAAGGTCCCGTTGCGGTCGTGTTCTAGGGCTTTAACAGCGAAGTCCGCGGAGTGCTGCTCGGCCAGATCAACCATCTTTTTTCCGTCTTCGGTTAAGGCTTTAAGTTCAAAATCCATTAAATATCTCCGGCTGATTTCTCAGGGCTGCTCGGGTATCGGTTCCAGTAAGCACTTCAGGAGGACAACGAGTGTGCCCGACTTTACCGAGCATCAGGTTACTCCCTGGGCCTAGGGTAATCAATTTTAGAGGCCAAATTCGTTCCCAATTAATGCCGACGGAACTAACTTATTCTGCAAAATCGTTGGCCCGCCTGGGCCATCAGATTGAGCCAAACAGCACTGGGTTAAGTGATTGTTTTAGGGTACGATTTTCGAGACAACTATAAGATAAACAGACCTGTAGAGAGTCTGGAGGCGCAATTGACCGTGAAACTATCTTGCAGGTCCCAGGCCATGGCCGGGAAAACGTGCCTGGTTACCGGCGCAACCGCAGGAATTGGTCGCGTTACTGCCCTTGAATTGGCCCATATGGGAGCCAACGTGGTCATCGTTGGGCGCAACCCCGCCAAGTGCGCCGTCACCGCTATCGACATCCGAGAGGAGACCGGCAACCCGGAGGTGGAATTCTTGGTGGCCGACCTTTCTTCTCAAGATCAAATTCGCTGCGTAGTTAAGGCATTCAAAGAACGCCACCAGCGGTTAGACGTTCTTGTGAACAATGCTGGAGCCATCTACCTGGGACGGGAAAAAAGCGTTGACGGCATTGAAAAGACATTTGCCCTGAACCACCTGTCCTATTTCCTGCTCACCAACTTACTGTCGGATGTGATGAAGGACTCAGCCCCAGCCCGAATCATCAACGTGTCGTCCTCGGCCCATAAAGAAGCCCGTATCAACATGTGTGACATACACGCTCCCCATCGGTACTTTGGCTGGCGCGCCTACTCCCGATCCAAGCTCTGTAATGTGCTGTTTACTTATGAGCTAGCCAGACGAATCAAAGGCACTGGAATAACGGTCAACGCATTGCACCCAGGACTAGTGGCAACCAACTTTTTGACCAATAACGGACTATTGAGCCTCTTTTGTAACTTCTTTCTTGGCGTGCGGGGAATTAGCGTTGAAGCTGGAGCCTCGACATCGGTCTACGCCGCTACGTCTCCGGACATGGTTGGACTGACCGGCAAATACATGGTCAAGAAGCGGTCGGTGCGCTCCTCTAAGAGCAGCTACGACGAAGAACAGGCCGCCGCCCTATGGGAGCTGAGCGCCCTCCTTACCGGGGTCTCGTTAGAGACTATTGTCCGCGAATTCGTTGCCGCCTAGTCCCTCTTTTAACTCCTGCGCTCCACTAATAAGTTCCCCCCATGCTTCAACCGGCACTCCCTGGATGTTGACAGCCACGAATGACCCTCGCATAATTCCTGCCATCCCCTACCTGGAGACTAATTCCCTATGGCAGAGAAAGTTGACGTTGTTGTCATTGGCGCGGGAGCAATTGGTTGCTCTATCGCCTATTACCTGGCTAAAGAAGGCATCAAAGTAGCCCTTTTAGAGCGTGAATCATTCGGCAGCGGCTCCACCGCCCACGCCACCGGATTTATTAGTCTCTTGGGCACTGAATTCACCCCCGGTCCATCCTTCCAGTTTGGCTTGGATAGCTACCACGCCTTCCCCAAATTGGTGGAAGAACTTGAATCAGCCACCGGCATGGACCTGCTTTACCAGCGGCGTCCCTCGCTCAGGCTGGCTTTGGAAGAAAGCGAAGAAAAGCTGATCAAAGAGATGATGGTCTGGCAGCAAGAGCATGTAGCCATGCACTGGATCACCGCCGCCGAGGTCCACGAACTGGAACCACGGCTGACCCCCTCGCTGATCGGTGCGGTCTACGAAGATGAATCGGCTCAGTTGGACAGCTACCGCTTGAACCTAGCCCTAGGCGCAGCGGCCGAGAAACTTGGAACCCAAACCATCAACCGCAAGGTCACCGGCCTGATTTCCGAGGGCAACCGCATCACTGGAGTACACACCGATGGCGAAGACGTGCTCTGCGACACCGTGGTGGTTTCCGCCGGACTGTGGAGTCCTGAATTTCAGAAGGATCTCAATTTTCCCATTCCCGTGGGCGCGCTCAAGGGTGAACGGGTTTTGCTCAAGTATGCTGGCGACCCGCTTCAGGTGCTGATCAGTTCTCCGAAACGCGGCCACATGATTAGTCGTCTGGACGGCTTCTTAAGCGTGGGTTCCACCGGCGGGCGTGACTACGATCAAGACCAACTCTACCAGGGGGAAGACATGGACCGCGTGACCACTGAAACGGCCCGGTTGGAGATTATGCAACGGGCCATTGACGTGTTCCCAGATCTGGAGAACGCAGAACTGGTGGAACAATTGGCTGGTTCAAGACCTTTGAGCCCCGACCGTGTGCCAATCATTGGCCCCGTTCCTGGAAAAGAAGGTGTGGTGCTCGCCACCGGACACACCACCAAGGGGATTCATCTGGCCCCCGCCACCGCCCAGGTCGTGACCGAATACATCCAGGGCGGCTGCAAACAGGTGCCGTCTTCCATCGACTTGTTCCTACCCGCTCGATTTGCTGACCTGACCAATGCTGACTTCCAGTCTGCCGGTCTCGAAGTAGACGAATAACCACTTTCACAACAGGAATTAAAAAATGAAACGCGCCATAGAGTTCTACAGCGAGGGATTCAAACTGCAAGGGGATGTCTACGTTCCCGACGGACTGACCGCTGGTGAGACCCGTTCGGCAATTCTGCTTTGCCATGGCTACACCGGCGTAAAAGACCTGTATCTCCCTGATAACGCGCGGGTGTTAAACGAGGCCGGCTACGTGGTCATGACCTTTGACTACAAGGGTTGGGGCGAGAGCGAGGGCGTGGCCCCCAACCGCCTGGTTCCATACAGCCGGGTGGCCGACGTCCAGGCTGCCATGACCTTCCTGGGCCTCCAACCCGAAGTGGATGAAGACCGGATTGGCATCTACGGCACCAGCTACGGTGGGGCCACCGTGTCTTGGGTGGGCGCGGTGGATAAGCGGGCCAAGGTCATTGTCAGCGTGGTTGGTATCGGTCACGGAGCCCGTTGGATGAGCCGTGTGCGCCGCATGGACGAGTGGTTTGACCTTCTGGAACTTTCCAAGGCGGACCGTGAACAACGGGCGCTAACTGGAAAGTCTGAGATGGTGGAACGGGCAGATATTCTACTGCCAGACCGCCAGTCGGCTGACCTGGCCGCTGCTGCCCGCAAGCTGAACCCCGCTGCCGTAAGTACCATCCCCGTGGAGTACGTGGACGATACTATTGGGTTCAATCCGGAGTGGATTGTCGGCCACATCTCTCCCAGGCCCATCCTGTTCATCACCAGCGTCGACGACCGCCTGGTGCCGCCGGAAGAGTCCGAGGAACTCTATGCCAACGCCGGGGAGCCCAAGAAACTGGTCGTACTGAAAGGCGTCGGCCACTACGAAGTCTACGCCGAGCCAGCATTCAGCCAAGTCATGGACGAGACCGTGGCCTGGTACCAGAAATACTTGCCAGCCAAGGCTTAGAAGTCGTCTCGTGGTTAAACAGGGTTACAGACGCATCTGGTTCAGATATTTCGGTTAATTCCGAAAAGGAAGCCGTAACAGACTTCGAGCGTTGGGACGGGAACTCCCAGTTTCTTGGCCTCTGTAATCGCGTAGCCCAAAGTTTCGTCAATTTTGAGCCGGGGTCCCCGCTCCAGGTCTTGTAGGGGAGACATCCGGTGGTTCGGGGCATGCGTTTCAAAGTGAACGCCGAGCTCTTGTACCACGGACAAGGCTTCTTCTTCCGACCCGCTGAATATGACCCCAACTGGAAGCGGCCGGCTATCAACCAGCTCCCAAAACTACGACTTTCATTCAGGTAGCCCTAACGCTTAATTTTCTCTAAACCCCGATATCTTTGGATACCTGGTCAAAGACCTTGTCCATGATGCCGACCAGATCATCAACCTCGTTGCGGGTGATACAGAGGGGTGGGGCCACGTTCATGCGGTCACCGCCGCGCAGGAGCAGACCATTCTCGGCGAAAGCGGACGTGATGCGGTTGGCCAGGTCGGCTTCGGGCGGGAAGTACTCCTTGGTCTCGCGGTCAGCGACGATTTCTATGCCGCAGAACAGTCCCAGACCACGTACATCACCAATCATCTGGTACTTCTCTTTCATTTCTTTTAGCCCGTCTAGCAGATACGCCCCCTGTGTGGCGGCGTTTTCCACCATTCCCTCATTCTCCATGATCTCAATGTTCTTGAGGGCGGCTGCAGCGGCGACGGGATGACCACCGAATGTGATTACGTGCTTGAAAGAGGACTTAATGCTGCCAATAAAGGCGTCTGAAATCTCTCCCCGTGTTATGCAGCCACCCATGGGAATGTAGCCGCTGGTAATACCTTTGGCTACTGTCATCATGTCGGGCACCACGCCCCAATGTTCGGTGGCAAACATCTTGCCGGTGCGGCCAAAGCCGGTGATCACTTCGTCGGCAATCAGCAGAACGCCGTACTTGTCACAGATTTCCCGCAGCCTGGGCCAGTAGTTGTCGCCAGGCACCGCACATCCCAGAGGGCTGGAGATCGGCTCCGCGAACACGGCGGCGATGGTCTCCGGGTCCTGGAACTTGATCATCTCCTCCACGGCATTGACGCAAAATTCCGCGCACTCCTCAGGGGTCTGGCCGCCATATTCACAGCGGTAGGGCAGTGGCTGGGGGACGTGGAACACGCCGGGCATGAACGGTTCGTAGTCTAATCTCGGATAGAGATGGGAACCGCCCAGAGCCATAGCTCCCATGGTTGCGCCGTGGTATGAACCTTTCCGGCTGATGAACTTGGTCCGGTTGGGTTCGCCAACCCGCTTGAAATAGGCGCGGGAGAGTTTGATCGCAGTCTCAACAGCTTCAGAGCCGCCGCTGGTGAAGAAAGAGCGGGTCATATCTCCAGGCGCGATCTGAGAGATTTTTTCGGCCAGCCTGATAGTTGGCTCGGTGGTGGTGCCAAGTGGCATGTAGGTCAGCTGTAGCATCTGTTCGTAGGCAGCGTCGGCAATTTCTTTTCGGCCATAGCCGACGTTCTTCAGCCACAGACCGGACATGCCATCGATGGACGTCTTACCGTTAGCGTCGGTTACGTGGACGCCCTCGCCACTAACAAAAATGGCCGGGTCTCCCTTTTCAGCCATATCGGCCGGTTCCCGCAGATAGACCCAGAGATGCTCGAGGGCCGATTCTTGCAGGGCTTTTACCTCTTCGGACGAGTGTGTAGTCATCAGAACTCCTTAAATTAGCTGTCTGCTCTTAGCTTTGGACTGCGGGTAGCACAACTTCTGCCAGCATCTCCATGATGGGCCTGAGTTGGTCTTGGTCTCGAGTGTTGGGTGAAACGACCAGGCGTTCCAGGCCCATTTCTGCGTATTTCAGGGAACGTTCGATAATTTCTTCCGGTTCTTCACCCAGTGAATAGCGGTTGTGGTTGTGGGTGTCGCCCATGGCCGCGCTGACTGAGACGCCGATCTCCGACGGATCACGTCCGGCTTTGATGGCTTGCTCTTTCAGATAGTCCATGCCTTCGGCCAATGCGTCGGGTGCGAGGGCGGTTGGGTGCCAAACGGTCCCAATACGGGCGGCGCGGCGGATGGCGGCCCTGCTGGTGCCACCGATTATGATCGGTATATGCGGCTTCTGGACGGGCTTGGGCGTGAATTTCATGCCCGAGAACTGAGTGTACTTGCCGTCAAAGACGGGGTCTTCCTTGGTCCACAGTTCAATCATCACTGCCAGCATCTCATCGCTGATGGCGCCCCGCTCGGCGTAAGGACTGCCCATGGCTTCGAGTTCTTCCTCGATTACGCCCACGCCAACGCCTAGCATCAACCGTCCGCCGGATAACACGTCCAAGGTGGAGGCGACTTTAGCCAGACGGATGGGGTTGTGATACGGCAACACTAAAACGCTCGTTCCCAGACCAATAGTGGAGGTCATGGCTGCCACGTAGGTCAGCACCGTCAGCGGTTCGTAGTAGGGTTTGGAGCCGATGCGGTCGTAGACGTAGCTGACGTTGAACACGTGTTCGCTGGCCCACACTGAGTCAAAACCCAGTTCTTCGGCACGGACGGCCAGGTCAATCACACCCTGTACATTTTCTATGCCCTGATTGTTTGATAGTGAATAACCGATCTTCAATTGAGGCTCCCAGTAGTTAATTTGGCTTTAGTTAATCTAGGCGACTGGCTTGAATATGAAGAACATTGCACCCTGCGGGTCCATCAGTCCAGCGAACCTACCGATGTCCGGTATGTCTGCAGATGGGACGAATATTGAACCGCCCAGTGATACAGGCTTATCTGCGCAGCATCAACATCGTCGACGCGAGAAATCGCATCGTGAGTGCCAATAGCAAAAGGCACGGGACTAAGTTTACATCCGTCACCAATCGCCGACAAATTTCGTGACCAGGCCCTCTCTTGGTTGAAGCTGAATCACGATTGAGCTAAGCTGACCAGAATAAGACTCGATTCAAATCGGGACTACAACTACGGAGTAACTACATGGTCACTACGGTAGCGGCAAGGGTTCACGCATCGGAACGAGACGACATTGAAAGCTCTCTAAAGAGCCGGGTCTCCGGCGAGGTCAAGTTTGACCCGTTTACCCGAGTGCTTTACAGCACTGATGCCAGCATCTACCAGATGGAGCCGGTGGGCGTGGTTATTCCCCGAAATGTGGAAGATGTTCTGGCCGTGATACAGGTGGCCAACGAGACCGGTGTGCCAGTGCTGCCTCGGGCCGGTGGCACCAGTCTGGCCGGACAAACGGTGAACCATGCCATCGTCACCGATTTCAGCAAATACCTGAACCAGATAATAGAAGTAAATAAAGAGGAACAGTGGGCCAGAGTCCAACCCGGCATCGTCCTGGATGACCTGAACCGCCAACTGATTCCCTACGGCCTGATGTACGCGCCAGACCCCACTACATCCAGCCGTGCCTGCGTGGGCGGCGGCGTAGGCAACAACACCTGCGGCGCGCACTCGGTCATCTATGGCAAGACCCTTGATCACATCAAAGAACTGGACGTAATCCTGTCCGACGGCACCCAGACCCACTTTCAGACCCTGGACGCCAGAGAGCTTGAAGCCAAGCTGAACGGCATTGGTTTGGAATCGGACATCTACCGGGGTGTCCGTCGTCTAGCACAAGAGAATGTGGCTGAAATCAACGCCCGCTACCCCAACATTATGCGCCGGGTCAGCGGCTACAACCTGGACCAATTTCTGATTGACGACAACTTCAATATGACCAAGATGATTGTTGGTTCGGAGGGCACCCTCTGCGTCGTGACTGAGGTGAAAATAAACCTGGTGCCCCGGCCCACCATGACCGCTCTGTCCGTGGTTCATTTTGAAGACATCTTCGGCGCCAGCGAGGCTGTGCAGCACATCTTAGAGCACGGCCCGTCTTCTATTGAGATCATGGATAACAACGTGTTGGAGCGCTCCCGTGCGTCGGCCAATCTCGGCTCGAATATGGCCTTTGTGGAAGGCAACCCGGGTGCAATCTTGGTGGTGGAGTTCTACGGGGAAACAGAAGCCGAACTGACCGACAAGGCCACCAAACTTAAGAATGACATGGAGCGTCTCGGCCACGGTTACGCCACAGTAAACATGCTGGATCGCGCTGCTCAGGCGAGCGTCTGGGCCGTACGCAAGCAGGGCCTTGGCCTGCTGATGAGCATGCACGGTGACGCGAAGCCGCTGCCCTTTGTTGAAGACACTGCGGTCGACCCCGGCAACATGGGAGACTTTGTCCGTCGGTTTGATGAGATTGTTCGCAATCACGGGACTGAGGCCGCCTACTACGGCCATGCCAGCGTTGGCTGTCTGCACATCCGGCCGGTGGTCAGCCTGAAAACTCGCGACGGCGTGGATAAGATGCTGTCCATCGCCGGTGAGATCAGCGACCTGGTCAAGGACTTTGGCGGTTCCCTCAGCGGCGAGCACGGCGATGGCATCGTCCGGGGCGTATGGAATGAAAAGATGTTCGGCCCAGAGATCTACAAGCTGTTCCAGGAGCTGAAGAGCACATTTGACCCCGACGGCCTGATGAACCCCAATAAGATCATCGACTGCCCGCCCATGGACCAGAATCTGCGTTATGGGCCAGACTACCGGGCTCCGTCCATGCCCACCAAGCTCGATTTCTCTATTGATACTGACTTTGCCGGTGCGGTGGAGATGTGCAACGGCATGGGTGCCTGCCGCAAGCTGGAAGGCCACATGTGCCCGTCCTACATCGCTACCCGCGATGAAGAACACTCCACTCGAGGTCGGGCCAACCTGCTGCGGGCTGCGTTGTCTGGAAAACTACCAGAAGGCACCATGACCAGCAAACGTCTGTACGAGGCCATGGACCTGTGCATCGAGTGCAAGGGCTGTAAGGCTGAATGTGAATCTGGCGTGGATATGGCCAAGATGAAGTACGAGTTCTTGGACCAGTACAACAAAGCCAACGGCACCCCGCTGCGCAACAGGGTGTTTGGCCACATCAACCGACTGAGCGTCTGGGGCAGTCGAATGGCCCCGTTTTCGAACTTGATGGCCAACAACCCAATCGGAAAGATGGTGTCGCAAATGCTCCTGGGCGTACACTCCAAGCGAAACCCACCCAAGTTTGTGCGGAACACCTTTGCCAAGTGGTTCAAGGCCCGCGGAACGTCGACTGTTCAGGCGACAAACACCGTGGTGTTGCTGAACGACACTTACATGAACTACAACTACCCAGAGATAGGCAAAGCAGCGGTAGCCCTGCTGGAAGCAGCCGGCTTGAGGGTGGTCCTCTCAGACACTAAATGTTGCGGACGGCCCATGATTTCTAAGGGACTGCTGGACGATGCCACTGCCAACGCCGTGTCCAACATTGACCAGCTACACGCCTACGCTGAGCAAGGAATCCCGGTAATTGGCTGCGAGCCGAGCTGTCTGCTGACTTTCCGGGACGAATACCCAGAACTCGTGCGTGACGAGAAGGCCAAGAAGGTCGCCGCCAACTCGTTCATGATTGATGAGTTCTTGATCAAACTGCAGGAAGATGGCAAGCTTCAATTGAACCTGGGCAAGCTGGAGAAGAAGGTTTTGTTCCAGGCCCACTGCCATCAGAAGGCAGATATGGGCACGGCAACTTCCATGGGGGCCTTGCGGCTGGCCTCTGGTTACCAGGTGGAATTGATCAACGCCGGTTGCTGCGGCATGGCCGGGTCATTTGGCTACGAGAAAGAGCACTACGACATTTCAATGAAGATCGGTGAAAGGGCTTTGTTCCCGGCGATTAGGGCCAAGGACAACGACTGGGAAATTGCCGTGATGGGCGTCTCCTGTCGTCAACAGGTAGAAGACGGCACCGGCCGCAAAGCCCGTCACCTGGTGGAAGTCCTGGCCGATGCCCTACCGTTGAATAATCTTCCCCCGAAAGCTAGCACGAATCGCGATGACTGGTAAACAGTAGGCATGCTGCTGCCTAGCATTCACCCATTTGCATCAGACGCCCTTCTCGCCAGCCCACTTGACCGGCTCTCACGGTCATGAAGGTGTCCAGGCGAACCTTGCCTTCTTGGGTGTGACCGGCGGAATCAATCCACTTGAAATGGCCTTCTCTGAAGTCAAATACAGCGGCGTCTCCGCACATACCAGGCGCCAATGAACCAATGGTTTCACCCAAGCCCAGAACGTTGGCGGGGGTGCTGGTGCTGGCGGCAATAGCGTCGGAAAGGGTCATTCCCATGGCATAGAACTTGCTCACCAGGTCGTTCATCTTGTACACAGTGCGGTCCGGCGGCGGGTTGTGGATGTCGGTGCTGATGGTGGTGGGAGGCAAACCCTGTTCTAGGGCATGCTTGACCACTTCAACGTCGCAGTGAACGCCAGCGTGGGCTACATCCATGATCACACCCCGGTCGGCAGCAGCCCGCACCTCGGGTCGAATCTTGAAGTTGCGGTCCAAGATGTTGTCTGGATTGCCGTTGAAGGCGTGGGTGCAGATGTCTCCAGGACCCAGGAACTCCAGGATATCTGGCAGTGGTATCGGCGTGCCGCTGACATGGACCATCAGCCTGGAACCAGACTGGTCGGCAACGGCCCTGGCCGCTTTCATGGCTTCATGGGCGTTCCAGGCGGCCACCGCGTTGATATGCATACGGACTTTGACGCCAAAGCAGAAACCGGGGTTTCCCTTGATGGCATCAGACGTTTGGTCAACGTCGATCATGCGCATGTCGTGGAGTCCGCCACCCAGGAGTTTGTTGTTGGCCAGTCCAACTCCGCTCACATGCAGAAAGGCCAGCAGGCGGGTGCGGTGTGCCGGGAACACGTAATCGCGCATGGCTTCAAAGTTGATGAAGCCGGCACTACCGGCATCGATGCCGGTGGTGGTCCCGGATGACAGGCAAATCTCATCGGGATGGACGGCGGTCTGGTTGCCGCCGTGATAGAAATGGCCGTGGATGTCAATCAGACCGGGTGTAATCAACTTGCCGGTAACATCCATGGAAGTGGTGGCGGTGTTGGGGTCTATCTTCTCGGAGACTTCGGCCACCAGGCCGTCTTTGAAGGCAATGTCCCGGCGGCCATCGATTCCCTGGGCCGGATCCAGTACGGTCCCTCCGGTGAGTAGCAGGTCATACGCGGGTGCGGTGGTCATTGGCGCGTCTCTCTAATTCAAGATGGTGGGCTGGCTATTCGGATGGAGCGTCGGGGCCGGCGCCCTCAGGCGGATTTTCCCAACCCAGCTGTACGTTGGGCGATGGAGCCTCGGTGTATTCAATCCTTCGGAGGCGCGAGTAAACCATTAGCTTGGGGCTTTCCAGATCCGAGTCGGTAATCTCGTTGGATTCTTCTAACTCTAAAATGCCAAATTTTTCGATGGCTTCATCAACCATTTTCTCGACGATCTGGGGTGACCGACCTTCCAGGCGACCTAGATTGTAGGCCAGGGTCACCGCCAGTTGGTTCTGGGTTATCTGCTCAAAGGCGTCGTCCGCCTTGAGATTGCTGGGCATACCGCCCGACTGCTCCAAGAAATCGTCCAGCACCTGGCCGATGATGTCTGTGAAACCGCCAAGTTCTACCTCGTGCATGTATCCGGTCAGTTGGTCGGTTAGTTCTATCACGCCGTCGTCGGGCAGAACGCCGTATAGCTCTTCAGGAATATGCTCGTGTTCGTGTGTGGGATCAGTGGCCATAAATAGTAATCTCCCAGTCAGGGATAGGTGAACTTCATCTTAACACGCTGATAACGCCAGATTCGATTGGTTAAGTCAGTGAATAGTGTGTCAGTAGCTGGTCGCAACGCTGGTCAGTATGCGCACCACGGGGCCAATGGTCCCCCAAAGGATGCCCAACCCCAACGCGTAATCAAGCATGATGATGGCTACCAACAGCCCGGGCCCGCTGCGCTGCAGCTTGGCGTAGGCGGCAGTGTGTTCCTTGGGCACCAACCCCGCTACTATCCGCGAGCCGTCCAACGGGGCCAAGGGCAGCAGGTTGAACACGCCCAACATCAGGTTGAATAATATGACCAAGGCCAGAATGTCGGCAATTCCGTCACTGAATCCGCCGGTCATTACCCGGGCCACCCGGTTTAATGACAGTCCGGCGGGGACTAGTAATCCGGCCTTGAACGGTATGGCCAGAAGAAAGGCAAAAATCAGGTTGGAGAGAGGGCCGGCGGCGGCCACTAGGGCCATGTCTGTGTGGCCACGGGAAAGCCGGCGAGTGTCTACCGGCACCGGTTTGCCCCAGCCGAACCCGGAGACGAACATGATGATGGTGCCGCCTGTGTCCAGGTGGCGCATGGGGTTGAGACTGAGTCGACCCAGCCGACGGGCGGTGTCGTCCCCTAGAACTGTGGACACCAAGGCGTGGCTGAATTCGTGGACGGTTATGGCCGTGACCAAGGCAAACGCAATCAGCACCATCAGGCGCAGAAAGCCTGACGGGTCATCTTGCAGCAGGTCTAGGGATCCCAGCAGCATGGGCTAAGCTGTCCCGCTCACGGCTACTCGTCGTCTTCCTCTTCGTGGTCGGGGGCAGCTTCTTCTTCCTGGGCAGAGTAGGCTGCGCCGGGCAAGATGGCGTTGGACTTGCTGGGCTTATCCGGGCCTGCCTTGGGCATCTCCATCAGAGATTGTTTCAAAGATTCCAAGGCTTTTTTGCCAACGGAAACGTCCAGCACCAACCCGTTTATGCCGGCGGTGCGGAGCACTTTCAAGTCGTCGGCGGTGGGCGCCTCGGTGATCTCTGCCAACAGGTATTTGCCCAAGCGGCCACTGATGCGGGCGACCTTGACCAAATCATCCAGAGTCCAAGTAGACGACGCGCCGGAGAGAGGGAATATCACAGCGTCTACGGGCAGGGCGTTGATATCCCGAAGTTCTTCGATATCCAGGTCGGTGTTGATGCACAGAACCTTGGCGGCATCCTCAGATGACACTGCGCCGATGGATGTGCCCTCCATTTGGAAGGCCAGCACGCCGCTGCCTGCTTCCTCGTAGGCCTTGGCGTCTACGGTGCTCAGTGAATCGGTGCGGATTCCCCAGATGGTGTCGGAAAGAGTGTCTTTAAGGTCGGTGGCCGCAGAGGGGCCGTTCAGACCGGAGATCAATATTCCGTCTGGAGAAACCTCAGTTGCGGTCGCCGCGCCTGTCTTATGGCTGCTGGAAACCTGCACAATCAAAGCCAGTCCAGGGGTTTTTTCAGATCGGGGCGGGCCAAAGCCCATGCGAGCCGGAGCCCCCTCAATTATCTCGTCCAATCGGTCAATAAATTTACTCATTTAACGCAGTCCCTGTAGTTTAGGCAACTTGGTTTCAGTCTCAAAAAAGACTGCTGACCAAGAAGTTTTTGAATGATGCTGTGTTGGCGGCCTTGGCGAACAATCATGCCAGTGTCAGGCTCCCGGCTGATTATACTCCATAGTTGAATCCAAGCGCAGTCCTGAACCGCAGAGAATCGGTATCCCTAGTACCATCTTCATATTGGTGCACCATTTTTAGAGAATGATGCATCATAACCATCGGCACCAATCGGCGGCTAGGATACTAATAACATTTAACGTCGTGAGTACCAGGGTGAGTCTCCAGGTTTTGGAGTAGAAATGCCAATCGAAAAGATGGACCTGATAAATAATCCGGAAACAGCGCCATTCTCCAAATTGAAATACCTCAGGCGATTGCCAGATGAAGAGGTTGCCGAATTCTTCAACCAATTGTTCCTGCTGAACGTGGCTGCCCGGGACACCGGAGACTGGTCGCCGGTGTCCCGCTACTTGGAAGAGCGAGGCGACCAGATTGCCGCTCAGGTGGCCGTGCCCATGCACTTTGATGCAGCGCCCTGGGCTCCGTTCAAAAAGCGGTTGTCTGAATCCAAGATCGCCGTAATGACCACCGGCGGAGTCTATGTTGAAGGCCAGAAACCCTTTGAAACCGACGGCGACTGGAGTTTTCGGGAGATTCCGTTGGATACCCCGCTGGACCAGTTACGCATTGCCCACACTTACTACGACACCAACGGAGTGGCCGAGGACGTGGATGCCGTGCTGGCCATACACCGCCTGCTGGAAATGCAAGCTGAAGGCATGGTGGGCGAGGTTCTAACCCCAACCTATAGTTTCATGGGCTACATACCTGAGCCATCAGGGCTGATAGAAGTGACCGCGCCAGAGGTGGCTGGAAGACTTAAGGATGAAGGGGTGGACTGTGTCATCATTGACACAACTTGACCCGTCTGTCATCAGTCCGGCGGCCTGATCGCCCGTGCCATTGAAGAAGCCGGTATCCCTACCGTTGTGTTGATGGTTGACCAGACTAGGGCCGAATACATGTCGGTGCCGCGTAGCTTAATTCTGCGTTTTCCCTTTGGCCGTCCGTTTGGCGCACCGGGTAACCCAGAGCAGCAGCGTGTAGTGTTGGAAGACGCCTTGACCATGCTCAGTTCAGCCCGTAAGCCGGGCGAGATAAGAAACTTGCCCTACCGCTGGCGTCGTGAGGACTACGGTCGGATCCTGGCAGAGCGCCATGGCGGAATGTCGGCCGGGGCTTAATCCCTGAGCCCCATCGTTGCCCCGTTTTGCAGGCGTGGGTATAATTGCGACCAAATCATGGCGTTCAAATCTATGGGATTCCGGTAAGCCGGACAGTACGAATATAAATGCTTTTAGCTGTAGATATTGGAAATAGCATGGTCAACTTGGGTGTGTTCGATGGTGAAACCCTGGTGGCCAATCTCCGAGTTTCAACAGATGCCAGGCGGTCTTCGGACGAATACGGCCTGATGATCAGAGACTTGCTGGCCCTGAACGGCGTTGAGCGTTCAACCATCACTGACGTTTGCATGTGCAGTGTGGTGCCGCCATTAACCGGCATTTTTGAAGAGGTTTCCGAGACCTATTTCCACATAAAACCGCTGTCGATCACCGCCGGGGTCAAGACTGGATTGCAGATCAGTTACGACAACCCCCGTGATGTTGGCGCCGACCGTATAGTGGACGCCGTGGCAGCCATTAACCTTTATGGCAAACCCGTGATCGTCGTCGACTTTGGCACAGCCACGGTTTTCGATGCGATCTCCAGGGACGGCATATATTTGGGCGGAGCCATTGCCCCCGGAATCAACGTGGCCGCCGAAGCATTATTTCTGAACACCTCCCAACTGCGGAGGGTGGAGTTGGTGGCACCGAAGTCGGCCATTGGCCAGAACACCTCAACTGCCCTGCAGGCGGGGTTGGTGTTGGGCTACGCCGGTCTGGTCACCGGCCTGGTGGAACGGTTCAAAAGTGAACTGGGACCCGAGGCCAAGGTCATTGGCACCGGCGGTCTGGCCACCATCATTTCCAAAGAAGCAGACGTCTTTGACGACATCAATCAAGACCTGACGCTGATTGGCCTGCGCATGATTTACAATATGAACCAGACCCAAGCTAAATGAGTGGATTCAGACTCATAGTGCTGAACCTATAGGATTGGAAGAGAGCCGTGGCCGGACCGCTAAAAGATAAACACGTAGTCCTGGGAGTGACTGGGAGCATAGCCTGTTACAAGGCTTTGGACTTGGCCAGCAAGCTGATGCAGGCTGGAGCGTTGGTTGACGTCATCATGAGCTATGGCGCAACCCAGTTTGTCACGCCCTTGGCCTTTCGCAGTCTCACCCACCGGGCAGTGGTGACCGACTCCTTTGACCCGGATTCCGAGTACAGCGTTGAGCATGTGGCCTTGGCGCAACAGGCAGACGTTATTGTCATCGCCCCCGCCACTGTTCACTGCATCGCCAAGCTTGCCCTGGGACTGGCTGATGACCCCCTCACGACTACTATTGTGGCGGCCACCTGTCCGTTGGTCGTTGCCCCCGCCATGGATGGCAACATGTACGACCATCCAGCCACGCGGGCCAATTTGGCCACACTGAAAGAACGGGGCGTTGTTATTGCAGGGCCGGGCATAGGGCGGTTGGCATCGGGCCTGTCCGGAGTGGGCCGTCTTTTGGAAACACCGGAGCTACTGGGCCACATTTCCTACGCCATGGGAAAAGACGGAGACCTGGCTGGCCGGACTGTGGTGGTTAGCGCTGGAGGCACCATGGAGCCGATCGATCCGGTTCGAGTGATCACCAACCACTCTTCGGGCAAGATGGGCTATGCCTTGGCGGAAGCGGCTCGCGACCGGGGAGCAAATGTAGTGCTGGTGACGGCCCCGACTAATCTGGCCGACCCCGCTCTGATTAACGTGGTCCAAGTTCGCACCGCCGAACAGATGGGAGCCGCGATCCAAGAACATGCGGAGAAGGCTGACGCGCTGGTCATGGCTGCTGCCGTCGCCGACTACCGTCCCACAGAGGCTGCTGACCAGAAGATTAAGAAATCCGACGACGACTTGAACATTACCTTGTCCAAGACCACCGATATTCTTAAAACGGCCAAAGGCAATTTTGTGCGAGTGGGCTTTGCTGCGGAGAGCCAAAACCTAGTGGCTAACGCCAAGGCCAAAGTGGACAGCAAGAAACTCGACCTGATTGTGGCCAACGATATTACCGCCGAGGGCAGTGGCTTCGGCTCGGACACCAACCAAGCCACCCTCATCGACCGAGACTTGGTTGTGGAAGAACTGCCTCTATTGTCCAAGTACGACGTCAGCAACCGGATACTGGACCGAGTAAAAGACCTCTTTAGGGACTAAGTCCCTTTAGCTCACAGCAATCAGCCGTCAGCGATTAGCAGCCGGTAATAAGCGGCGAAACCATCACCCCCTAACCATTGTAGGTGCGGGTTTTCAACCCGCCACTCCCCGCATCAACTAACTTACTTTCACCCGACCAACCGAATCCTCACTTCCCAACCCGCCCTGACTGCGTGCCGCACCACCCCCCGTCTTTCCCGCGAAGGCGGAAATCCAGAATGCATCTGCTTGGAGTGTCTTGGCCATCGCAAACAAACTGGATTCCAGCGTAAGCTGGAATGACGGCTAGGGCGATTTAGGCATGACTGATGCGTATCCTTCGACGGGATCAGGACGAACGGTTGTGGCTGGACCGCGTATTAAGCTGAGGCTTTGTTACCCCGACACCGCTTCTTTGAAGCGTTTTATGGCTTCTATGTGTTGGTCCGGGCCCTTTAGTCCTGCTTTCATGGTGTTAATGGAAAAGTGGGTCGCGCCAACTTCGTCCCAAGCAGCTCCAATCTTCTCCCAGTCTGATTGTTTGTCGGTGGCGTAGGAGACCCTCCCCTCAATGCCGATGGACTTAGGGTCGCGTCCGGCTTTGCTGGCGGCTTCCCGCATCACGCCAATCTTTTCTTGGCCAGCACTGTCAGGCTGGAACTGGGGGAACCAGCCGTCGGCCATCTTGCCGATGCGCTGTATGACTCGATCCTCGCCGCCGCCCAACCAGATGGGTATGGGCCGCTGTACCGGAAGTGGGTTGATGCCGGCGTTGGTCACCTTGTGGTACCGACCGTTGAAATTCACTGATTCCTGGGTCCACAGCAAGCGCAGTAGCTCAATCTGCTCTTCGCTGCGGCGGCCACGGTTGCTAAAACTCTGGCCCAGCGCCTCGTATTCAACATTGTTCCAGCCGATGCCGATGCCCAGGCGCAGGCGACCACCAGTCAGCACATCAACCTCTGCGGCCTGCTTGGCAACAAGGCCAGTCTGGCGTTGACCTAGAATCAACACGCCAGTGGTGAACTCGATCTTCTCGGTAATCGCGCCCAGATACCCAAACATAACGAAGGGTTCGTGGAACATGTCATCTTTGTTGTAGGGCTTATCCCAGCCGTCCCGCTTGGTTTGGTCTGCGCCCAGAACGTGGTCAAAGACCAGAATATGGTCGTATCCCAGGTCCTCGGCAGCCTGGGCAAAATCCTTAACTGCGGACGGGTCTGCGCCTATTTCAGTCTGAGGGAATATTGCTCCTAATCGCATAACGGCCTCCCATATTGTCTACAAATCCCGCCCAGTATCTAGTGTTGCTCAGGCTGCGTCAACTGAAACTGGGCTTTTGGATTTCCTGGTCTATAATGCGGGCAATTTCAATACCCCAGGCAAACACCCGGCATATGAAGGCCAGATTGGAGAGACCTGATGAAAAGCATTGAGCTAGATTACTCAAAACGGTGTGCTGACGAGCCCGAGAAGGGACATAACCGCTGGCACCCGGACATACCGCCGGTTGTGGAAGTGGACCCGGACGAAGAGGTGGTGATGCAGACCAGGCATGCCTT
>DUCU01000055.1 GCA_012959605.1 Dehalococcoidia bacterium
ACTATTGAACCCACGCCAAACAGGGCTGATTAAATACCCCGGAACATGGGCAGCATTGAGAGGGTGAAGAAAGTTCCCGGCACCAAGAAAACAAACCCGAAGAGGTCATGAGCGGCTTGAGCGTGCCCGCCTAACGGTTAGGGACTTCCCGTGGACCGGGCGAGCAGACACATCAGGGTCTCCGTGTATGGTGGGTATCGGAGACCCTAAAATGGGTTGATTCTGAGGCTAAAGCCGAATTATGTCATGTTATAATCCGACCATGACTACAGGCACAGAATTACTGGAAGGGCTCAACCCGGCACAGAAAGAGGCCGTGGAAACCGTCGACGGCCCGCTGCTCATCGTAGCTGGTCCTGGCAGCGGAAAAACCCGGGTGATCACCCACCGTATCGCCTATCTGGTTCGCGAATACGGCATCAACCCATACAACATCCTGGCCATGACCTTTACCAACAAGGCGGCCAAAGAGATGCGAGAACGGCTGGAGCGGCTGGTCGGCTCCCGCAGCGACGCCATGACCGTGGGCACATTCCACTCGTTCTGCGCCAAGCTGCTGCGCTGGGACGGCCAGGTCCTCGGATTGGAATCCAACTACTCCATCTACGACGCTGATGACCAGCTCAAGATTCTCAAGGAATCCATGGAACTGGCCGATGTGGACCCCAAGAAGTTCGCTCCCCGCGCCGTGCTTGGGACCATCTCCAAAGCCAAAAACATGCTCTGGGACTCCCAGGCCTTCGCCAAGAACGTTGACCTAGACAACTACTTTGAAGAGACCTGCTCTAGGGTCTACAAGCACTACGAAGAAGCCCTCACCCGCAACAACTCCCTGGACTTTGACGACCTTCTAATGAAGTCGGTGCAGCTGCTGAGCGAGTTTCCTGAGGTTAGAAAAAAGTACCAGAACCGCTACCAGTACATCATGGTGGACGAGTTCCAAGACACGAACATTGCCCAGTACCAACTGGCCAAGTTCCTAGGCGAGGTCCACCACAACATCTGCGTGGTCGGCGACCCAGACCAGTCTATCTACTCCTGGCGCAGCGCGGACATCCGCAACATCCTGAGCTTTCAACAGGATCACGCCAACTCCAAGACCATCACCCTGGACCAAAATTACCGGTCCACTTCCACCATTCTGGACGCCGCCAAGAACCTGATCTCTATTAACGGCCAGCGCATCCAGAAGGACCTGTTCACCGACAACTCCAAGGGCGAAAAGGTACAGGTGCGCGAGGCCTACGACGAGGCTGAAGAGGCGGCGTTTGTGGTCTCAGAGTCGGCCCGCCTGGTTCGCGAAGACGGGTTCAAGCCCGGCGAATGCGCCATCATGTATCGGGTCAACGCCCAGTCCCGCGCCTTAGAAGAAGCCTGCCTACATCGGGGCACCAAGTACCGGCTGGTGGGCGGCATCCGTTTCTACAAACGGCGCGAGGTCAAAGATCTGATGGCCTACCTGCACATGGTCCACAACCCCAACGACGACATCAACCTGGGCCGGGTGATCAACATCCCGCCCCGGGGCATCGGCGCCAAGTCCATGCAGGTGCTGGCCGAGTACGCTAGGGTGAAGGGTTACGGCCTGTTTGAGGCCATGCAGGACATCGCAGCGGCCCGGCTGGGTAGCGAACCTTGCCCAGTGGGCGTCACCGCCCGAGCAGCAACGTCCTTTGCCGACTTTGCAGTCACCATGGAAAAGCTCATTGAACAGAGTCAGACCCTACCCGTGGTGGACCTGCTTGACCGGGTGCTGGAAGATACCAGGTTCAAGTACTACATCCAGGAGAGCGATGACAGCCCCCAGGAGCGCTGGGAGAACATCCTAGAACTCCGCAACATGGCCCAGGAGTTCAACGCCGAGACACCGCCAGATGGCCTGGCCACGCTGCTAGAAAGACTGTCGCTGGTGGCTGACGTGGACAACTATGAAGACGAAGACGACTCCATCACCCTGATTACCCTGCACCAGGCCAAGGGCTTGGAGTTTCCGGTGGTGTTCATCGTTGGCATGGAAGAAGGGATCCTGCCCCACAGTCGGTCCCTGGACTCCGAGGACCAGATGGAAGAGGAGCGCCGCCTCTGCTACGTGGGCATGACCCGCGCAGAAAAACGACTTTACCTGACCCGCGCCTTCCACCGAACAGTGTTTGGCAGCTCCATGGCCGGCCCCGCCTCCCGGTTCCTGCGCGACATCCCGCCAGAACTGATAACCTCCGGCGACGGTCCCATCGAACGCGGCACTGGCAATAAGGCCGACGGCGGGTTTGCTCCCAAGCGTCCTTCTTGGTACGCCTGGCAAGCGCCAACGCCGACCGTAAATCGGGACCAACCGGTGACCGAACGACCAACCCTTACGCTGGGAGATTCGGTGCGGCACTCGTCGTTTGGCGAGGGTGTTGTAACCAGCTTGAACATCACCGCCGCTGACACCGAGGTCACCATCCAGTTCGCCGGCGGCGTGGGCGTCAAACGCCTGCTGCTGAGCTTCGCGCCACTAGAGAAGATTTAATTAATTAAAAAAGGACAACCATTACACATGGCCAACCTTGACGGTTCCCTGCAGTCCAGTCGAGTCCAAATAGCCGACTCGCCCCGCGCGATACAAGACTACTGTTGGGAGCAGGGTTGGACCGATGGCCTCCCGGTTGTCCCACCTACCGAGCCATTGGTGCGGGAGATGCTCTCAGGATACGGCGGTGAGCCGTCCGACTCGCTGGGCCGCATTCAACCTGGCAACTCCAACGTTACGCTAGAGAAACTGGCCGTGAATGCCGTCATGGCCGGCTGTCTGCCCGAGCACTTCCCCGTGGTGGTCGCGGCGTTAAAAGCGGCGCTGCGAGACGAGTTCAACCTGGCGGGTAACGCGGTGACCACCGGCGGCGCGGGCCAGGTGCTAATCGTCAACGGCCCCATCGCCAAAGAGTTGGGAATCAACGGCGATGCTGCCTGTTTCGGCCCCGGCTTCAGGGCCAACGCCGCCATCGGCCGGGCGCTGCGGCTGGCCGTCCGCAACCTGGGCGGGCTGATACCGGGCGACATGGACAAGGCTACGCTGTCATCGCCCTTCCGCTACAGCTTCTGTTTCAGCGAGAACGAAGAACTCAGCCCGTGGGAGCCTCGACATGTGGAGTTGGGTTACGACCCGTCCGCCAGCACGGTGACCATCGCCGCCATCCTGGGCGTCTACAACGTCATGGAAAGCACAGTCGGCACCGGTACTGCAGTGCTGCGTACACTGGCCGCCAACATGCGCGGAGTGGGCATCCCCGGCTATTACCACCTCGGCACTCGCTCCCAGATTCTATTGGTGCTCTGTCCGGAGCACGCTGACGAGATTGCGAAGTCCGGCTTCTCGAAGGCCGACGTCCGCGAGTACATCTTCGCAAACGCCCGCATGCCGATCCACCAGCTAAAAGACCTGGCCCACTACGGCAACCGAGTCTGGCCCAACTGGATCGACCAGACCAATCCCGACACCCTAGTCCCTATAACCTCCGCCGCCGAAGACATAGTGGTCATAGTAGCCGGTGGAGGAGGCAGGCATTCAGCCTGGATGTCTGGCTGGGTAACAAGGGTGTGTACGGAGGAGGTTTTGGGAAGCCTCTGAAACTTTTTCCTTAACGATACTACAATCAACGGGCGTGGCTGACACCTGGAATAAGCCGATTTAATCGATGCCTAACCCGCAGAATTTAGAGAGTGTTGTGAATAATTATCCATCTTTTTCGACCCGTATTTGATTAGACATGCTTCGGTTCTTGTCTCGTATCGCCTCCCCACCCCCACATTTGACACCACCTACCCCAATCCCTGATGATACCCACGCTCTTGCCGAGCGCAAATAATCCGTCACTATAGAGGAGGCGCCTGCCATGGTTAAGGCCGCCGTGTTGTACGAACAGAAGAGTCCGATGGTTATCGAAGATGTGGGGTTGGACGACCCGAAAGCCGGGGAGGTGCTGGTTAAGATCGGCGCCGCTGGCATCTGCCGCAGCGACCGCCATTACATGCACGGCGACGCCCCCACTCTGCTTCCAGTAGTCCTCGGACACGAGGGCGCAGGCACGGTCGAGGCCGTTGGCCCTGGTGTAACGTCGGTTCGACCCGGACAGCAGGTTATCCTCTCCTTTGTTTCATCCTGCGGACGCTGTAAAAGCTGCCTCACCGGTAGCGCCCATCTTTGCGACACCCACGCTGCCGCCGGCGCGTTCATGTTCGACGGCACAACCCGCCTCCACAAGGGTGACACCCGCATCCACCACTTTGGCAAGACCGCCTGCTTCGCCGAGTACAGCGTGATGCCCGAAGCCGCAGTGGTTCCCATCGAGACACCCATCGGCATGGACATCGCCGCCATGATCGGCTGCTGCGTCCCCACCGGGGTCGGCGCAGTCATCTCCAGCGCCAAAGTTCCGCCCGGTAGCACCGTGGCCGTCATCGGCTGCGGCGGCGTAGGCCTGAATGTGGTCATGGGTGCAGCCCTGGTCAACGCCTCCAAGATCATCGCCGTGGACATCCGCGAATCTCAACTCGAGTTCGCCATGAAATTCGGCGCCACTCACACGGTAAACGCCTCGGACAAGGACCCGGTGGCCCAGGTTAGGGAGTTGACCGACGGCAAGGGCGTCGACTACGCCTTTGAGGTCTTCGGCTCAGCCGATACCACCAAGGCTGCTTACGACATGACCGGCAAGAGCGGCACGGTCACCATTGTCGGCATCGCTCCGGTGGGCGCCGAGGCCGGTATAAATGCGGTGGACATGGTTCGGAACGAGAAGACCATGCGCGGCACCTACTATGGCTCTACCCAGGCTGCAATTGATATGCCGAAGCTAGTGGACATGTACGTGTCCAAGAAATTGAACCTGGACGACTTGGTGGTTCGCCACTATTCCCTGGATAAAATCAACGAGGCCTACGACGACATGGACAAAGGCGAGGTAGGCCGCGGCATAGTAATGTTCTAGCCGCCGGCATTGCCGGGGTTCCGGATGCTCTAATATGGTTCTACCGACAAAGCTCCCTCATCCAGGGGGCTTTGTTTTTTGCGGGCAGTCTCAGTTGCGTTCCCAGTCACCAACCTCGCCCCCTTGTCATCATGAGCCTAGTCGAAGGATCTGCTGTGCTACGCCGTAACAGACATGTCGTTGCCGCCACCGAGCCATGGCTTCCATCCCCGCTTGTCAGATTCTTCCCCCACCTCCCGACGAACTCAGGATGACAGGTACGGGTCGGCTGGCTTTATTAAGCGGGCACCCCATTTATGGACAGGTCTGCGTTGCGGTATTAGTATTCTTGCAACATGCCAAGCGAACGCATACAAAGACAGATCGACCGGTTCCTAGACCAAGCTGACGAGGCCATCGCCAACCGAGACTGGACGGCCGCGGGCGAACACGCCCAGTCCGTGCTCAGACTTAATCCCGATAACTCAGATGCCCTCGCGTACCTTGCTGCCGCTAAGCGTGACTCGGGCACGTCCACTGCACCAAATGTAACGGCTCAACCCGCACCTACTGCCCGGCCAGCAGAGTCCCCTGACAACTCCCGCACCAGACTGGAGCAGTACATCCCCAAAGAACTGCTGGTCAAACTGGATGGGGCACGCCGTTCAGGTGCTGTCTCCGGTGAACGCCGTGCCCTCGGAAAAGCCTAACCAAGCAAAAGAAGACTAAAAGGCTGGACGAACAAGACTGCAATGGAAGAACTGACCGTTAAATTGGTGGAAACCGAAGAAGAGATGGAGGGCGCGTTGAGCGTGCGCTTCCGGGTGTTCGTTGCCGAGCAGCAGGTGCCGGTGGACGAAGAACTGGACGAGTTCGACTCCTCGGCCACCCACGCCATCGTGGTGAATAACGGCGAAGTCGTTGCCACCGGCCGGTTGGTCTACGGAAACGAGGACACCGCAGTAAGAATTGGCCGCATGGCTGTAGATGTGGAGTGGCGGCGCAAGGGGCTTGGCGGCCGACTCCTGACTTTTCTCGAGGAAGAAGCAGCTACCCAGGGCGTGAGCACCTACATCCTAAACGCCCAGGAATACGTCAAAGAGTTCTACGCCAGCCACGGCTACATGGAGCGTGGTGAAACCTTCTTGGAGGCGGACATAGTCCATATCCTAATGCGAAAGGAAGCGTACAGCTAATAGCCTTCAGCAATCAGCACTTTTAAGCGCTTGTTAGTTACCTCACAGCCCCAATCGGTTCCTAGCTGAAGGCTGACCGCTGTCAGCTGACTCCTATAGAGCGCCCTTCTCCAGGTTCTGAACGTCCATCCTGGCGATATGGCTTGAAGGCTGGTCACCCAGTGATTTGAAACCGGCGGAGTTTCGGAACTCGTCCTCTTTCGCGGGCACGTCATCACCGTCGGCGAACCGACGGACCCAGATGAACTGGTTGTGGTCTGCGTTGACCCAGGTAGCAACCACGGGAATTCCCAGGGCTTCGTGGGCTGGCTTGATGGCAGTTTCAAACAATTTCTGCCATGATTCCATCATCCCCTTGTTGATGGTGTAGGTGCGCATCTGGTCAACCATTCTTAACCTCTCTCCAATGATTTATTGACTGTTATTTGGCGCTTTGCAAGACTTCTTCAACCAAGAGTACATCATCCCCTTGTTGATGGTGTAAGTACGAATCTGTGCAAACATAGATCCTCTCCAGTTAATTCAATTAATAATAATTGAATAATACTAGTGGTTACTC
Organism: Dehalococcoidia bacterium; assembly: GCA_012959605.1. Taxonomy (GTDB): domain Bacteria; phylum Chloroflexota; class Dehalococcoidia; order Lucifugimonadales; family UBA3495; genus UBA9611. Next base: position 6,705 of record DUCU01000055.1, read on the forward strand.
CGCCGTCTGTAAGACTTCTTCAACCAACCGGACGTCCATCTTGGCGATGTGGTCAGTGGGCTTGCTTCCGAGCGCTTTGCGGCCGTCCGAGGCGAAGTAAGCAGCCTCTTTGTCGGGGATTTCTTCAGCAGTAGCAAAGGTCCGAATCCAAACGAAGTCGGCACCGTCAGCGCTGACGTATGTGGACACGATGGGAATTCCAAGACCCTCATGTACCGGCCGGATTTCCTTGTCGAAAAGCTCCAACCAAGAGTCCATCATTCCCTTGTTGATAGTGTAGGTCCGTATTTGTGCAACCATAGTTTTCTCCTTAATTTTCAGTTCCTTTAATTTTAGTGATTGTTCGCCTGTCCGCATTAATATCATTCTGAGCCAGCCGCAGCGGCGAACAATCTGCCAGTTCCATGGAGCTCTGCACTCCATCTTCCAGCGCTCGTCTGCTACCTGCTAATTGGTAGATCCTTCGCTTCTCTCAGGATGACATTGGACGGCAGGCTGACACGAAGCGGCAAAACGGCATCGGCCAGAATTGCTGTCGGCTCTAGACTGCGTATCGCCTGAAAGCTTCTTCGCTGAACGCCAGACCCAGGCCCGGCTTGTCTGGCACCTCCAGACACCCGTCGACGAAGTTGGGAAGCTCTTCCCACAACTTCAGCGTCCAGGGCATGAACTCAACGGTCAGCCCGTTTGGAATAGCGCCCATCAGTTGAATGTGTATCTCCGGAATCAGATGGCTCACCACCGGCAAATTGAAAGCCTCAGCCATGCCAGCAACCTTGCGCCACTCAGTGATACCGCCGACCCGCAGCAGATCAATCATCACTATGTCAATGGATCGGTTCTCGATTAGCTGCCTGAAGGGGTTGATCCCATAGACGTACTCACCGGCGGCGATCGGCGTGGCCAGCGAGTCGGCCACCCTGGCCAGACCCTGGTAATCATCATGGGCCACCACGTCCTCCAGCCAGAACAGGTTGAACTCCTCAACTCGCTTGCCAATGGTCGTAGCCTGGTTCACGTCCCAAAGCTGGTTAATGTCACACATGATGTCAATGTCATCACCCACGGCCTCCCGTAGGGTCTTCATGCGCAGGACCTCTTTGGCGGGGGTATCCTCAGCGCCCATCTGCGACTTCATCTGCTTGAAGCCCTTCGCCACCAGCGCCGGTCCAATTTCGGCCAGTTGCTCCAGGTTCATGGGGCGCATCAGGGCACCGCTAGCGTAAGTTGGCACCCGCTTTCGGTAACCGCCCAACAGGGAACTCACCGACTGGTTCAGTGCCTTACCCTTGATGTCCCACAGTGCCATATCCAATGCGGCCATGGCCAGGGTCAGCAATCCGCCGGGGCCGGAGCCGCTGGTTTTAGCCCGCAGATCCTGCATCACAGATTCGATTTGCATTGGGTCTTGACCCTCAGCCATATCGCAGAGCGCTTCCACAATAGTCGCCAGTGCCGGGGCCAGAGGACTCAGGCCCAGACCAGGGGCAAACGTGACGCCGATGCCTTCAATGCCCTCGTCGGTCATAATTTTCAGGGTGACAAAGGCCCGCATTCCGCCGGCTTTGGGCTGCACATCCACCAATTGTTCATCCGCCGGCGCGTGCAACATCGTTACTTCAGATTTTGTTATCTTCATGCTCTTCCTTGTGGCCAAATCGGGGCCATAAAATCTGACATTAGAGATACATCAGAGGCCAGATTCTAACATAATCTAGCTTCAATTTTGGCCAGTTAACGATTATTGGATTGACAGAGAGAACGGGTCGACTTATTATACTTAACAAGCTATAGTATTAAGCAGGTTTAGTATTCCTGAATTAGTATTATTGCCGCCGTTAAATCTCGAGAAAGCGCCATAAGGCAAGGCGAAATAGAATGACCAGCATCAAATTGGAATTTAAAGCAACAGCGATGCAGACCGAGGCATACTGGGAAAACCTGGTAAAGCGTAGTCTGTGCCGGTTCCTGCTCCTAGCCCAATTGGCTAAGGGCCCGGTCCACGGCTACGGTATCAACCAGGCAATCAAGGAAGCCTGCCAAGGCTGCTGCGAACCCACAGAGGCCATGGTTTACTCAACTATGAAAGAGCTTCAGGATGGCGGCTACGTTGACTGCCGAATGGAAGAGCACCAGGGCCGCCAACGCCGAGTGTGTTGGCTGACCAACTCCGGCAATGAAGCCTTCAGGGCCGCCGCTCGAGTCTGGAAGCACATGCTGCCAACGGTCGAAGACTGCATCGACATGGCATTAGGTGAGAAGAAGTAGATACCCGGTAAATTCGATATATAGAAATCAGGGAGGACCATAAAATGGCCACTGATCAAGAGAAGATAAAAGACCTAGTCAAAGAACGTTACGGCGCACGCGCAGAGCGGGTAATCAACCTGACTCCTGCCGACCTCACTCAGAACGACGAAGGCGGTTGTGGCTGCTCCACCGAGAGCGCTTGCTGCGGGGTGGAAGACCTAGACCACGCCATAGCGCTCTATACAGAGGGCCAGCTGGCTGGTTTGCCCGCCGAATCCGTCGCAGCCTCTGCTGGCTGCGGCAACCCCACAGCCCTAGCCGGTCTCCAAGCCGGTGAGCGGGTTCTGGACTTGGGTTCTGGCGGCGGCATCGACTGCTTCCTGGCCTCCCAACAGGTTGGCCCCACCGGCAAGATCACCGGCCTGGACATGACCCCGTCTATGCTGGAACTAGCCCGCGCCAACAAAGCCAAACTTGGCATCGAGAATGTCGAATTCGTGCAGGGCGAATTGGAGAATATGCCCATCCCTGACTCCAGCGTTGACGTGATCATTTCAAACTGCGTGGTCTGCCTATCGCCAGACAAAGACGCTGTGTTCTCGGAGAGCTTCCGGGTGCTGGCAGCCGGTGGCCGCATCCACCTATCTGATGTGATGGCGCTGACCGACGAAGGCCCCAGCGTGTCCTCACCTGAGGACTGGGTCTCCTGCACCGCCGGAGCCGAGCATGTAGACGTGTACCGCGATCGGCTGGTCCGTGCTGGCTTCACGGACATCGAGTTCACCAGCGAGCAGGCGGATTACATGAAGGACCGCGCGGAACGTCCCGCCACCAACACCGCCGGTTACAAAGTAGTAGCCCACAAACCGGCATAGGGCCACTTCGGCCAGGCAAAAAAGAGCGGCGTCCCGACTGATCGGGACGCCGCTCTTTTGTTTCATAGATTGACCGTTTCAGTTTGCAGTTTTACACTCTGAGCCATCCGATTCTGTGCCTGTGCGATAACCATTTCCCCACAAATATAACGCTGATCCAAGAGGGGGGAGTATGGCTAAGCTAGCTTTCTATACCTGCGCAATTCTTGAGGAGTCCCATGGTAATCCTCATAGTAAAGGGTTTATAGATAGAGTCCCTTCCATGTTTGAGTCTGCAGAGGAAGCTGAGGGATTCGTTGATCATGCCGGTTCCAGATATTTGCAAACCCAGGACTCCCCCTCGGGAGACCCAGGAGCAAGTCCCCGATTCACTGCTGAACAACGGGAGGCTAGAATTAAAGACGATTCGGCCACGACGGCTGCCTCTGACGGATCCGAAGCAGCGACGGTCTCAATCTGGGACGATTTAGAATCTGTCTACGCCTTTGCCTACAACGGTCGCCATATGGAGGCGCTCAAGAAACGCTCAGAGTGGTTCGTTAATCTGGAGTGGCCCACGTACATAGCCTGGTGGGTTGAGGACGGAGAGACACCAACCAGAGAAGATCCAGCTAGCCAACTGGAACACCTAGGCGACAAAGGTTCCACTCCTCACGCCTTTGATTTCAAGGCACCCTTTGACGCTGCCGGTACGCCGTGGAAGATGCATCGTTCAAAGATTCAGGAACGGGCAAAAACGGTGAAGGCGTTCGACGAGGACAATCCGCAGAATCTCTAGAAAACCCTACCCCAGTTCTATCCGCTTGAACTCTTCCGCGTAGGCCATGCCGACCTTCTTGCCGGTGGCTATGCGGCCCTGGCGAAACCAGTCTCCAGCGTGTTCTTGGTCTACCTGGGACACATGGGCCTTGAGGGCCTTTACCGCCGTGTCCATGTGGGCTTCAACATCAACGAACTGGTCTGAATTCTTGCCGCCGCCAGCTATCCAAACTTCTCGTACCTTGTGCGGCTCCAGGCCTTCTTCTAAAAACTCAGGGAAGGTCAACCGGTCCCTAGCCGTGGGGAACACAGCCGACAGGGCCGCCTCGCCTGCGGCGAAATGGTCCGGATGCCCTAGGTATTGGCCCGACTCGACATCTCTGGCCGGGCTGTTCGTAATCACCACGTCAGGTTTGTGGCGGCGTATTTCTCGGGTAATGTCCTTGCGCAGGGCCAAAGTGGGCTCAAGATAAGCGTCTGGATAACCTAGGAATACTACGTCTTTCAGGCCTAACACTTTTCCGGCGTCTCGCTGTTCTTTTTCCCGGATCTTGATTAACTTTTCGCCGGTCATCTCAAGATCTGAGCTGCCTTTGCTGCCATCGGTGCAGAGAAGGTAGACCACTTCCCAGCCTTCTGCACACCATTTAGCCACTGTACCTGAGCAACTCCACTCGGCATCGTCCGGGTGGGCCATGATAACCATCCCTCTACTGAATGGTTCTTGGTTTTCCGCGTCCGCCATTGAAATAGTCCTCCAGGGTATAGGGGCTGATAAATAACGGCACAAAATGCCGATACAACGTCCAAATTGGCCTCATTTAGGCTCAATTTGAAGTGTATCATAGCGTCTTCGCCGTCGCCTACGGCAGCCATCAAATTCGTTGCCGTTTGGCCGTTGTGATGCTAGCCTGTGGCCCATATACCAACTCCTGGGAGCGCTCCATGCCCACTCTATGGGCCCAAACATCTAACTTCGAAAACATATCGGTGGGCGACGACCTACCGATACTGGTGAAATTTGAGTTTCGTATGCCGATTCCTGACGGAGCTGGCGCGCTGGCAATTTCGCCGAAAGAAGAGCTAGTCACAACTGAAAAACTGTCAGGCTACGTGAAAGAGCTTTTGCTGAAGGGTTTCCCGCCGACCCGTGTAAATGCCGAGGGCACGACGATCGCTGTCACAATTCTGACCGACTTCCTACCAGGAGATACCGTCAGCCTCTGGGGCCGGGTGGTTGGCAAGTTGGATGACGAAGATGGACAGCGAGTGGAGTGCGAGATTACCGTGGAGTCTGAAAAGGGCGATGTTATGGCCACCGGTCAGGCGGTGGTTAGTCTCTAGACCTAGGGATTTTAGGGGTTCTTCTGCGCCTACGAGCTGAAGGTCGCGGCCTGAACGTGTCTTCCTGTTCCTCAGGCTCTTGGTTTTCTTGCGTATTAGATGCTTTTTCCAACGCTGTCATCTTTTTCTGGTAGGCCGCCCATTGGACTTGAGTGATAATCGTGAGCAAAATTCCTGGGGCGAAGAATTGAGCGAGGAGAAGATACGATCCCGCTTGGATTGACTTCATACCTATGAACCCGCCGACAATCACGAAAGCCCACGCGACGCCGCCGAACATAACGTTGGTATTCCACGGAGACCGGATGGCTAGTAGAGACCCCGCCGGCCACATGATGAACATGGGGAGCATGTATTCCGGTCGGTAGTACCAGGGTTTGGGGTAGGAGGGTCCCTGCGGTTGTTCTTGCATCTTGTTAGGTAGTTCTTAGTTGATGAGAGATCTAGTTGCGGGCCAGCAGCATGTGGAACTCTATGGGCTCGATGGGCCGCTCTTCTCGGATGCAGGCAACGGCATACTCGATGCCCATGCGGGCGAATCCGGAATATTCCAGGACGTGGTTCCCCATGATGACCAGCGGGAGATCTCCGTCCATCTCCACACCCAATTGGCTGGCATCCTCATCGTCAATCTGCAATTCCACCTGGCGGCCAGTTAGACGCTCAATTTTTTCTCGGATCTTGTCCAGAAATTCGCTGTCTTCCATATCGCTCGATAGCTCGTAACCTTTGTCTGTACCTTTTGCTTTGGCCCGTTGGCGGCTTACAGGCGACTGCCACCCTGCCTCAGATTTTAGCACCTGTTCACCTAAAAAAGTGGAACTCGGCGAGGTTCAAAGACCGTGGTTGTATCCTCGGCCTCATAACTAGATTTAAATACCAACTGCTGCAGACTTTAGGTCCGTTATGAACTCCAAAGTAGCCTCAGACAAATTATTATTCTCTCTGACCGCGACTCCGATTTGTACCGGAGGGAATATATGACTTAGGTCCAGTACGCCAAACTTTGAGTTGGCGTCTTGATTAGACGCAAATAAATAAGTGATGGTTATCGCCACCCCCATACCAATCTCAACGTACCGCCGGACCAGCTCGCTGTTCTCCAATTCAAGGCTTACCTGCGGCTGTAACCCCTTTTCACTCATGGCATTTTCGAAATATCTGCGCGTGTAACTCTCAAGGCTCAACAAAATTAGAGGCCATTCTGCGATGGTTTCTAGGCTGACAGTAGGATTTTCTAGTATCGGATGACCTATGGGCGCCATCAAATGGAATGGCGCATCGAAAAGGTGGACGAAATAGACCCCCTTAATCTCTTCATCAGGGGCATGAACAACCACCATATCGACCTCACCAGCTTCAAGTGAATTCATCAATACTTGATACGGTCTGGCTGCCACTTTGACTTGAGCGTCCGGATAGCGCATTCGATAACCCTGTAGCGCCGATGGGAGATAGTGGAGCGCAAGATCTGGGTATGAGCCAATACTGAAAGACCCCAACTGCCCTGACCCGCTCATCTGGTCGTTCAACGCCGTAATCCCGCTTTCCACCGTTGACACCAGAGGGCGGGCTAGTTCAAACAGCTTTTGGCCCTGTTGGGTGAGTTTTATTGGTCGCCGATTTCTGTCAAATAGATTTGCGGCAATATCACGTTCCAATCTTTGGAGATGCGCGGTCACCGTCGGCTGGCCCAAATCCAGCAACCGGGCCGCTTGAGATACACTGCTCAAACGAGCTGTATGATAAAAACTTATCAGTTCGCGAATATCCAAGCAGGCACCTCTCACATAACCCTTGCTACGCAATCTGGCCCGGTCTACGCTCACGTTGTCCATTGAATTGCGTATTGTCCAGAGATTCAAGTCTTATGCATAATATCATTTTTCGAATACTATGCATAAAATGCGAATGGTTGACGGTGGATCAACCCTACAATCATAATCCACCGTATAAGCGAGGAGAAAATTTAATTGGCCCAGAAGATTACCTCTAATGACCTTAAAGACTTGCTTGAAGGGATATCTCCGTTCGCGTTGATCGATGTCCGCGAGTCGGGCGAGTACAACGCGACCCACATCCCGGGTGCCGCACTAATTCCTAGACGACGTATCGAATACATCATTGAAAGTTCCGTGCCATTCAAGGGTACCCAGATAGTTATATGCGATGACGATGGCCGCCGTGCCGAACTTGCCGCAGCCACTCTGGACAACCTCGGCTACACCAACGTTCGTTACTTGGAAGGCGGCACCAACCGTTGGGCCAGTAATGACCTCCCCACCGAATGGGGAGTGAACGTCCCCACCAAAGACTTCGGCGAGATGCTGGAAGTGGTCCACCACGTGCCAGAGATTACCGCTGACGACCTACACCAGCGAATTGAAAACGGCGAAAAGCTGGTCATACTAGACACCCGTACCCCTGAGGAATACCACAACTTCTGCATACCCGGCGGGCGCTCCATGCCGGGCGGCGAACTGGCCCTCAGAATCACCGATATCAAGAACCAAATTGATGATGACACCACCGTGGTTATCAACTGTGCCGGGCGCACCCGCAGCATCATGGGGACCCGTGTGCTACAGCGCATGGGGATCAATGCCGTGGGCCTCAAAAATGGTACCTCCGGATGGTTGTTGGCCGGCTACGAGCTTGAATACGGCGGAGACCGCCTGACTCTGCCCGAAGTCTCGGACGAGAGCCAATCCGCGGCTGAAGAATACGCCACTCGGTTGGCCAGCGAGGATGGCGTCGGCTATCTTGACATACCCGCTTTGCAGGACGTTCTGGCCAATCAAGATAAAGAATCAATCTACCTGATTGATGTCCGCACTGAAGACGAATACAAAGCCGGTCATATCCCCGGATTCCGCTGGTTCCCCGGCGGACAGGCCGTCCAACGCTCCGACGATGTGGCTGTGGTCAAGAACGCCACCTACGTCTTCTGTTGCGACGGCAAGGCCAGGGCCACTATCACGGCCTCCATCTACCGCCAGCTAGGGCATGAGAATGTCTTTGCCGTGGATGGCGGTTCCAATGCCTGGGAGGGTGCCAGGCAAACCCTGGAAACCGGGTTTCCCATCAGTAAACTGTCCGGCATTGACGCGGCTAACGCAGACGTAAGGAAGGTCTCACCCCAAGAATTGAGCAACAACCAGCCAGACCTAGTCCTGTTTGTTGATACAAGCGAAGATTTCTCCAAGGGCCACACTCCCGGAGCCAAGTGGATTACCCGCAGTTGGCTTGAGGTTGAGGTCATTGAGGCAGCTCCATCCAAAGAAACTTCCATCACCGTAAGTTGCAGAGACGGACGTGGCTCAACTTTGGCCGCTGCCACGCTGCAGAGCATGGGATATACCAATGTCACCGCGCTAGAAGGCGGCATGGCTGCTTGGAGAAAGGCCGGACTTCCAGTGGAAGAAGGCCTGACCGGAATCATCCGCCCGCCCTCAGACGTCAACTACCTGGGCATTTCCCGCAGCTATGGAGAAATGATGAATTACCTGAGGTGGGAAACCGCCCTGGGAGAAAAATACGCCGCCGATTAATAACGGCAATTAATACGGAACTCGCGGCCGCGAAGACCCTAAGTCACCCAACTAAAACCTGAGGAGAGACTCTATGTCGACGACACGACAAGATGGTGCGATTCCTGACTTCCTAAGGATGGACGACGCGATTGGCTCAGACCCCGCCAACGCCGACAAGACTGGCAACTGGCACGGCTGGCCCACCAAAGATTTGAACCCGGTCACTTTGATGGATGACGAGGGCCGTACGGTGCGTATCCGAACCCCCGTGATGGACCTGGAAGGGCTTATCACTCCCACAGACCTACACTACACCGTGCAACACTTCGCCGTTCCTCCCGTGGTGGAGACCGACAAGTGGGAACTCAAAGTTCACGGCGAGGTCAAAAACGAGCTCACCCTGAACTTTGACCAACTGCGCCGCTTCCCCGGCCGTACGGTCCGCACGGTTATGGAGTGCTCCGGCAGTGACGCCACATTCTTTGAGTATTTCAAAGACGAAGGCCCCAAACCCTCGCGCACCCAAGAGTGCATGATCCTCAGTGCCAGCGAATGGACCGGTGTGCCTTTGGCTGCCGTCTTGAACGCCGCTGGTCTGTCTGACAAATCTCTTTACGTGCGAGCAGTGGGCAACGATGACGGCGTTCCCGCCACCGCGGCTGAGGGCACCAAACCTTTCTACTACGACAAGGGCCTGCCCATGCAGAAGGCCCTGCATCCGGACACCATCTTGGCCTACGCGCAGAACGGTCAGCTGCTGGAGCACCTCCACGGCGCACCGGTCCGCCTCTTGGTTCCAGGCTGGTCCGGCAACTGGTCCGTCAAATGGATCACCGATCTTGAAATCACGGAAAAGATGCCCGAGTGCTGGTACCACTACGAGTTCTATTACTACGGCAACGGTGTAGACGACCCCAACAAAGAACTCATCACTACCCTGGGCGTCAAGTCCATCATCACCCAGCCAAACGACGATGTGGAAAAGATGACCAGGGGAGTCCAGATGATCCGGGGCTATGCCTGGAGCGGCGCTGGCGCGATATCAGAGGTCGATGTTAGCACTGACGGTGGCGAGACCTGGAACTCCGCCCATATCGAGGCCCCCCGTCACGACCAGTTCATGTGGGTCCGGTGGTCATACCAGTGGAATGCAGATAAGTCGGGCGACTTCACCCTTATGGCCCGCGCCGCCGATGACGTGGGGCGAGTACAATCTCGCGAACCCCGATACAACAACATGCGCAAGAATTTCAGTGCCATAGTCGGTTATCCTGTGACTATTGAGTAGCAGGAACGCGTTAAAGATTTCCCAGGAGTAGAAAATGCCAATAATTGACCATGCAGATGTGCGTCTCGCACCCACCACTGAGCGGTTGCGAGAGCGGTATCTGGTATCTAAAGGCCAAGGTGCGGTATCATTGACCGTGAAAGAAGTGGAGATTTCTCCAGGCTGGGAAGGGCGTATGCACACCCACCCGGTGGATGTCTCGATTCAAATATTATCGGGCGCCATTCAGGTGATTCTTGGCGACGACGTCAAAACGGTGCGCGCCGGCACCACCCTCTTGGTTCCACCAGGACTGCCGCATAAGCTCATACATCATCTCTGGACTCCGGCATTGGTGTTGATCACCTACCCATCGTCCGAGTTGGAGACCGAGCACTTGGAATAGAGATTCCAGAATCCCGGCCTAATCAAGCTTAAAAATACCGCAGCATTTTGAGGAGGAGCCCATATGGCCCTGCCACAGATTGGCACCAAAGCAGAACCGCAGATTATCCCCACAAACGCTGGCCTTCGCACGTGGGCCGTACCGCCGCAGGGTCTTCAGGAGAACATCGTCCCCAACGACCTGTTCTACATTCGTAACCACTGGAAGGACTCCCCGAAAATAGACATCAACACCTTCCAATTAAAGATAGATGGCGAGGTTGAACGGACTATTTCTTTGTCTTTTGAAGACCTCAAAAAGTTGCCCCAAAAGCGCTTCCAGGTAACCTTTGAGTGCTGCGGCAACAGTCCAGTGCCTGAGTATTACACCAAGGCCTTGCGCATCAGTTCCGTCATGGAGCAGATTAAGGGTCATGGCATCATGGGCAATGCTGAGTGGGCCGGTGTCTCACTGAAAGACGTGTTGGAACTGGCCGGAGTAAAGAGCTCGGCAGTTGAAGTGATGTTTGAAGGTGCCGACCACGGCGCCGACGAAGTAGTGGGCGACCCCTCTGAGGTCACCTACGAGCGCAGCCTGCCCATGGAAAAGGCCTTGCACGAAGACACAATCTTGGCCTACGAGATGAACGGAGAGCCGCTACCCACCGACCACGGTTATCCGCTGCGTCTCTTAGTTTCAGGCTGGTATGGCATGAACTCCGTCAAATGGCTGGTAGGCATCCACCTGCTGGACCACAAGTTTGAAGGGTTCTACATGACCCAGCGCTACATGACCATGAACGAGCCGGGCAACCCTGAGCCCTACCGCTACTACGGCAAGTTGCAGGTCAAATCTATCATCACCAACCCTGTACCCGGGGAGATGATCCCAGCCAGTGGCTACACCCTGGCTGGCGCGGCCTGGTCCGGTGAAGAAGACATCGAGAAAGTAGAGATCAGCACCGATGGCGGAGAGACCTGGGGCCCGGTGGACATCCTCCACCCGCGCACCGCGTACTCCTGGTACCGCTGGGAGTACAACTGGACACCGCCGGATGCAGGCAAGTACACCCTGATGTCTCGGGCCACCAACGTTGACGGCGTCACCCAACCCATGGAGTTCCCCAACCCCTGGGACGGTCGCGGCTACGGCAACAACATGGTGTTCCCCTACGACGTAGAGGTCCGAGCCTAGACCCGGAAAGGTCTAACATAGAGTCAATAGTTTGATTGCAGCAAAACGAGTTCCCGTTCCGCTGGTGTTCTCGCTGGTACTGGCGCTAGTCCTAGCCCTGATAATATTCTTTGGGGCTTGGGCGGTGTCGGCTGATGTGGGCACCCAGCGGACGTTGGCATTCAGCATACCAGGCACCACGGCAACACTGAGCGGAACCACCGTAGATGGTGTCAACAACGGTGCCTACCAAGCAGACCAGATAGGCGACCGCGACGTCGCTGGCGACACCTGGTGGGGCAATGCTTTCTTATCGGCCTGTCCGTTGCACTAAGTCAAAATAGTCGATTAAAAAACCCACAACAAGAGGACCCAGAGAAACCGGGCCGACTGATTAGACGGCCCGGTTTCCCTTGAGATATACCAAAACCATGGCAGTCACCAATACCCCAGCGTCCACCCGGGTCCGCTCTCCCAGAGGAATCCACCAAGCCTGGTTCATATTAGCAATCCTAGCAGTAGCCCAGATTACAGCGCAGGGCATCAGCATGTCTGATGGAATCAAGGTCGCTCCGCTAACGACCCAGACGGCCCATTTAGCTGGAACATTGGAGTCATTGCCGCTGGTTTGGCCACCTATTACATTTGCGGTGCCATTGTATCTCCCATAACCGGCATGCTAGGTGACCGGTACGGCGCTCGTCCTTTAATGACGGCCTATCTGGTTGTCAACCGACAGTACTTCGGCACCGGCCCCTTGGCAACTCTCTATGGATTTGAGACCATGGGCGCGCTCTGCGGCCACGCCAGCGCCACGGTATTGGGCGGGTTGGCCATTTACGCCACCGGCTTGTTCTACCCGGCGCTGGTTTTGTCTATGATCTTCAGTCTGTCGCGCGTATTTGTGGTACTTAGTATGGAGTCCAACAAGAAAATTTTGATTCCGGACTGGGAAGACGGTTTGCCGGCCCATGCCAGGACCAAGTCTCAAGTTGCAGAAGAATCAGTCCGTGCCGCATTATTGGAGCAAGTAGAAAGCGACTAGAAAATTCCAATCTGAACTCTGGTGATTAGTATGGCTGACCTCATCGATTTGACCCTGACCCTAGGCAGCGACCGCATCAGTCTGGTGCCAGGGTTGGTTGGGGTGAAGACGGAGTCGATCCAGACTCACGAAACCCACGCTCGTTCCAATCAGAAGCTATGCCTGGCCACCCACATTGGCACCCACGTAGACGCGCCGTTCCACTTTGTGGATGGCGCAACCACCGTTGAGAACATGCCCCTGGAGAAATACGCCGGACCTGCGATCTTGTTGGACCTGCGTTCGGTGTCCAAGGGCCAAGAGCCGTTGACCATCGCTGAGATTACCGAAGCTGGTGCCAACCCAGAATCAGTCAAAGACCAGATCGTCGTATTGTTCACCGGTTGGGCAGAAGCTGAATCCGGCGGCCCTCGGTTCTACGGTCACGGCCCCTATCTAGGCACTGACACGGCGGGCTACCTGGCTGACTGCGGCGCCAACGCGGTGGCGGTAGACTTTCCTATCGACAAACACCCGGACACACCCCTGTCCACCATCAAAGACTTCCCCGTACACAGATTGTTACTGGGGCAAAATATCCCACTAATAGAAAACCTGATCAACCTCGACAAGCTGGTTGGCAAGCAGTTTGAACTGTGGGCCTTACCTCTGAAACTCAAAGGCGGAGACGGCGCTGCCACCAGGGCCGTCGCCCGTATCCTCTAGCCGTCTACTGAGATGAACACTCCCAGTGTCACGCCGATTTTGCTGGCCACCGGCAATAGTGACAAGCAACAGGCGTTCCGATCCCTTCTGAGTGGTCTGTCGTTCAGTCCGGTCACACCAGCATCCCTTGGTGTCTCGGCATCGACCCTGGAAGACGGCGACACCCATGAGGCCATTGCCATCGAGAAAGCAGTTGCCTGGTCAGGGGCTGCCTCTATGCTGGCCATTGCCTCGGATGGGGGTCTGATTATCCCCAGTTTGGGTCCGTCCTGGCAGAGCCGCCACACCCGCCGGTTCGCTGGACCTGGTATGTCTGACTCCCAACGCGTTGATGGCCTGCTGGAACTGATGCAGCCTTTCACAGGAGCCGACAGAAACGCATCTTGGGCGGAGGCTGTCGCAATAGCGTATAAAGGGCGTCTATTGGCCTCCTGGGAACTCCTGGGGGCCACCGGTGAGCTTGCAAAGACCAAACCAACCGGTCTCATCCCAGAGTTTTGGGTTTTCACCATCTGGAATTTCCCCCAACTGGGCAAAACCTACAACGAATTAACCCCCGAAGAGCTCCTTTCCCTCAACGACCATTGGAGCCAATTTGGCCGTTTGGTACGTCGGTTCTTCGAATCGATATATGTCCCCCCATTGGATTAGCCCAATACCTTTGGGATACAATCCGCGTGCCTGGCCCAAAACGCCATCAACGGGAGACAGTGATCTTTTTGACGACCACCGATAAATCAAAGAATAAACCTTCTGCCGACTACCAACCTCCCGAGTCCATTGAAGATGTTCAAAAGCTGCTCCGCGACCAAATTTATATATCTGACCGATCCTTAGCAGTGCCCATATTCCTGGCAATGAAACTCCAACGGCCTCTGTTTTTGGAGGGCGAGGCCGGCGTCGGCAAAACCGAGATCGCCCGCGCCCTGGCCGCTGGGCTGAACACCAAGCTGATTCGACTCCAATGCTATGAAGGCTTGGACATCAACCAATCAGTCTACGAGTGGAATCACGCTCGCCAGATACTGGAGATTCGCCTGATGGAGGCGTCAGGCGATGTTGACCGGGACTCCGCCAACGCAGACCTCTACAGCGAACGATTCCTAATCAAACGCCCGCTGCTCCAAGCCATCGATGAGGCTCAGGAGCGACCACCAGTGCTGTTGATTGACGAGCTTGATCGTTCTGACGAGGAGTTTGAAGGGTTCTTGCTGGAACTGCTGGCCGACTACCAAATCACAATCCCTGAGTTGGGCACCTTCAAAGCTGCCCACCCGCCCATCGTAATCATCACGTCCAACCGCACCAGGGAGATTCACGACGCCCTGAAGCGCCGCTGTCTCTACGCCTGGGTTGACTACCCCGATTACCAGAAAGAACTACAAATCATCTCAGCCCGGCTCCCGGACGCCCCCAAGAAGCTGGCCGAACAGGTCACTGCCTTCATCCAGGAGATGCGCGAGACCGAGCTGTTCAAGATTCCTGGTGTCGCCGAAACCCTGGATTGGCTGTCAGCCCTCTTAGCTCTGAACCAAACAGAACTCGACCCGGCAGTTATCGATGACACTTTGGGCATGATGCTCAAGTACCAAGACGACATCGAATCGGTCAAGGGCGAGCCTGTCCGCGCCATGCTGGAACGCTCCAAGAACCGCGGCCCCCGTCGTGGTGGCCGTCGCCGAGGTTAGGGCTTTTAGAATGCCTGGTCCAATCCCAATCCTCCCCAATGATGCCGGCGAAGATGGCCATATCCTGCACAGCCTGACCCTTTTTGGTGAGATGCTGCGCCGGGTGGGGCTGGAGATTGGCTCGGGCAACATGCTGGACTTGGTCCGCGCCACAGAGCACGTGTCCATTGGCCGACGGGGTGAGTTCTTCCAGGCCGCCCGAAGCATCTTGGTACACCGCAAGCAGGACTTGCCCGTTTTTGACGAGGCATTCCAGGTGTTCTGGCGCAAGCCATCAGATCGCACGACCACGATGGACTTGCGCTCACTGGGAGAGCAAAAACGCTTCCGGAAACCGCAAATTTCGACCGGGCGTGATGACGAACCAGAGGGCGATGCGTATCTAGAAGGCGAGCCGGATGACAACTCGGTACAGAATGTGGACTTGAGCCGCACCTACAGCGCCGTTGAGGTCTTCCGGCAGAAGGATTTCTCCGAGTTCACTGCTCTGGAGATGACCGAAGCCCGCCACATGATGACCAACCTGACCTGGGATTTAGGACAACGGCGCACCCGGCGTTTGGCTCCCGGGAAGTCTGGCCCGTTGGACCTGCGACGCACTATGCGGCAGAGCCTGAAATACAACGGTGAATTCTTGGAGCTGGCTCACCGGGCTCCCAAGGACAAGCCGCGCTCGCTGGTGCTGATCTGCGATGTAAGCGGCTCCATGGAGCGCTACACCCGCATGCTCCTGCAGTTCATCCACACTATCTCTAGTGGCTTCGACCAGTTTGAAGCATTCTTGTTCGCCACACGGCTGACCCGCATCACCCGGAGCCTGAGGTACCGCAGCATTGACCAGTCCATCGACGAAGTTTCCAAGGCGGTGACCGATTGGGCCGGTGGAACTCGTATCGGCGACGCAATCAAGACCTTCAATTACCAGTGGCTGCGGCGAGTTCTACGAGGCCAAGCAGTCGTGCTGATAATTTCCGACGGCTGGGACCGGGGCGATCCGGAATTACTGGCCAAGGAGACCTCCCGTTTACAACGCAGCTGCCACCGGCTCATCTGGCTGAACCCGCTCCTCGGTTCGCCAACCTACCAGCCTCTAACTCAGGGCATGAAGGCCGCGCTGCCGTTCGTGGACGACTTCCTGCCGGTCAACAACCTAAACAGCCTGGATTCGCTGTCACTGCACCTGAGTAGCCTGGGACCGGACCGACAGTTGGGTCAGGCTTACCGTACGCCCGTAGAGGAAGAACCTGAGCCGGAACCTACACCAGAGGACCGGCCCATTGACCGGTTGAACTTGCCGTCATTCCAGCACCCCTTGTGGGGCAAGCGACGCTAGTCTAGGCGCTGGGACGGGATGATTGTCGCCACACCGTCGCCTGTAGCAGCAAAACCAAGCCAACGGCGACCCTAACTTAGGTGCTAAGTCGGGTCGGATGTCGCCACACAGTCGCTCGCAACAGGAAAACCACACTAAACGAAAAGCCGGCCAGTGTCCCACCGGCCACGGCATCCAATATGAAGTGGTTGCCCGTGAGGGTGATTGCAAAGAACGTCAGGAACGGGTACAGCAATCCGATCAGCCTAAGATTTCCGGGGAACGACCTCCAGAACAACACTCCCAGGATTACGGTCCAGCTGAAGTGCAGGCTGGGCATGGCGGCCGAGATGTTGTAGAACGTCGACATGTCTTCGCTGCCGTAAAACTTTGGACCAAACTCTTGGATCGAGTCCAACAATACAACGCTTGGGATGGCGAACGGCGAGGCCACAGGGAAGGTCATGAAGATGAGCAGCGCCCCGGCCAGGTTGATGAAGACCACCGTGCGGTAAAAGTTGTAGTCGCTGCGGTTTTTGATGAACAGGACGAAAGCGGCCAGAAAAATCACCGGCCAATAGGTGATGATGTACACCCAATTCATCGCCACCACCAGGGCTTTCACGTTCTCCACGGCCCAGCTCTGCCAGCCTGGCTCCCACAGAAACCCCAGGTCGCGCTGCAGTGAGACCACACGCTCTCCGTTGACCAGCCCCACCGCGCGAGTGTCGGCGTGTATTAGCCCTCTAGTCAGCAGATATGCAACGTAGGCGCCGAGATAGAGGGTAATTTCCGTCAATGCTGCCCGGTTGTCTCTAATGGCAAGAGTCATCTCATTATCACCAATATCATCCTTAGCGAACCGGAATGATCTGCCGAACTACGCCGTAACAGGCACGTCACTAGTACCGTAACCCAGCCTGCTCCATGCTCCTTGGTAGATTCTTTCCTCACCTCTCGGCGCACTCAAAATGAGCGGTTCGAAACCGTAGTCGGTGTTCGAGCCATCTCAACTCAGTCTTTTGATACTGAGTTCACTTTCGATACTTTTCAATCTGCCGCCGAAGGTCGTTTGTCGGTAGCAGAACCTTGCCCCAGTCTGGCCCGCATCCATGAGAGTATCACAGGCACGTAGAGCCGCCGATGAATGCCAATCTCCATGGTCAAGAATGAAGCAATAATCAGCAGGCCACCGCCAATGGCATCCATGATGTAGTGGTTGCCGGTGATAGTGATGGCGAACAGTGTCAGCGTGGGGTAGATAACGCCAAAGACCTT
>DUCU01000056.1 GCA_012959605.1 Dehalococcoidia bacterium
CAGAACCCAGGTCCGAAGTCACTTCGTCTATCATGTACCGATCCTGAGGCTTGTCTCAGAGGTGGTGGTGCGGGTCGCAGATGGGCAGACAGGGGTCGATGGCCTCCTCAACGGTCAGTTCCAACCAGGCGTCTAGTTTGGCGGGCATATTGGCTCCTGTTGATGGCGCAGCTATTGGGTTCGTCCTACGGACGATGTACAGAGTTTTAGAGAGGCAGGGCGAGTTTAAACCCGCCCCTACGGCTATGTGGGTCTGGTTACAGCCCGACCAGCTCCCGGAAATTCTCACCTAGCATGCGCTCTTTGGCGGCATCGGGGATGGGCAGACTCTCAATGAACTCAGCGTCTTTGGCCATGTCGGCCAGCGGGAAGTCGGTGCCGAAGCAGACCTTGTCCGCGCCGTGTTTGTTGACGATGTTCGCTAGGGTGTCGGAGCCCAGCTCCTTCAACGCCGGCGGCCAAGTGGTGTCGATGAGAACGTTGCTTTTGCCAATCAGTTCTCGCTCAGCCTCGTCAAGCATGTAGAAGCCGCCCAGGTGCAGGGCAATCACCTTCATCTTCGGGAATCGTCGGATCATGTTCATCACCCGGTCTGGCGGCGAATAGACCGTCTCTCCCGGTTTGGTGTGGTTGAACCGGCCCGAGTGTATCTCCAGAACCATGTCTTCGCCCAGCTCCTCGTACAGGGGGAACATCTTTGGGTCGTCGGGGAAGAACTGGTTCATCATGGGGTGCAACTTCACGCCCTTGATGCCGGCATCGCGGAGACGACGCACTTCCCCGGGCATGTCATCCATTTCCGGGTGGATGGCTCCGAAGGGCACCAGCATGTCGTCTTGGATGGATATGAGCCAATCGTTGGCGACCTTTACGTGCGAAACACGGTCTACCACACCCAGCACCACCGACTTGTCCACGCCGGATGCTTTCATGTGCGATTTGATGCCGTCGATTGTGTTGATACCCACGGCTGGATAGCCAAAGGTATCGGTCATGCCTTCCAGGACCGGCGCGGCAATGCGGTCGGGCGAGATGTGGGTGTGAACGTCTATTCGCATGGTAATTCGCTGGGTATTACCCGAGCATCTCCTCGGCCAGTTTCTCCAGGCCGTCCATGACTTTATCCGGGTCGGTTGATGCCAGACGGACAGTTGCCATGTTGGCCCCGGCATCTTCCATTTGTTTGATTTCGTCCCGAGAAGACGCACCGTAAATCAGAATCTGGATGCTGTTTGGGTCGCGTCCGGCGGCGTCGGCCAGTTCGTCTAGGGCCGCACGGCCCGCTCTGACGCTATCCGGCGTGGCCCGCACTGGCATCCAGCCGTCGCCGTAGTTGACCACCCGCTTGAACACGTTGGTGGCCGCTCCGCCCAAGAAAACCGGCGGATGGGGCCTTTGAATCGGTTTGGGAAAGACTCGCACGGGCGGGAAGTCGTAGTAATGGCCGTGGTATTCGGCCTCATCCTTGGTCCACAACTCTTTCATGGCCTCGATGGCCTCTTTGGCCTGAGTCCAGCGGTGGTCAAAGTCGCCGCCCATGATCTCGGTCTCTTCACGCAGCCAGCCGGTGCCGATGCCAAATATGAACCGGCCTCCCGAGTGGAAGTCCAGCGCAGCGACCTGTTTGGCTTGGACCAAGGGGTTGTGCTCCGGAATCAGGCAGATGCTTGTGCCCAGCATGATCTTGCTGGTGGTGCCGGAGGCGATGGCCAGGCTGATGAACGGGTCGGCCATGTCGCTCATTGCCGGTGGGATGCTGCCATCGGGTGTGCCGCCGTACTTGGAATTGGTCGCAACCGGGATGATGGGATGCTCGGCCATCCAGAGGGACTCAAATCCCAGGTCCTCAGCCTTCTTGGCAAAGGCCCCAATGTCGCCCGTATTGCTGTTCACGGCCACGTTAACGCCGACTTTCATCGCATCTCCTCTGGTGGGCCTGCCGTTTAATCCTGTGACTTGTCAGGCCAGTCAAAAAGTGCCCCGATGTTACCACGCCTGGTGCGTTTTACTCTAGGGGTGATTCAGGCTCTTATGCCCTGGCGAGTTTTTCTAAAGGGTTAATTCCATCTCGGATGCTTGAAATCGGGATGAACGGCCAAGCGTGTAGTGGAACAATGCTCTGGATGCCACTATCATTGGTATGGATTGCCATTTTGGAGATAACATCGGTAGATGACGTTCACTCAGTCAATATCCTCTGGGTTCCGAAGGTATTTTGATGTAAGGACTAGGTCCAGCCGGTCTGAATACTGGTGGTGGACCCTTTTTGCATTGCTGATCTCTGTGGTCATGACTAGTTCCGATGCCGTGTTGTTTGGAGGCGCGGCAATCCTGGACACCATTAGCTCTCTGTTCTTGTTTGTTCCCGGAATATCGGTGGCCGTCCGACGCCTGCACGACGTTGGCAAATCTGGGTGGTGGCTATTGATCGCCTTTACGGTTATCGGGTTAATTTTCCCGCTGCTCTACTGGCATATCAACCCCGGGGTAAAGGGCCCGAACAAATATGGTCCAGACCCGCTGCAGCCATTTGATGACCCATCTTTTGCCGGTGAGCCATTATTTGATGGCACCGGTGATGGCATGGGTGGGGCAAGAAGCTCCACCTCGGGGTCTCGGGTTTGTGCTGTTTGTTCTTCCGCGTTGGAGCCAGAAGCGGATTTTTGCCGGGCCTGCGGCTCAAAAACCTCCGACTTTGAAGAAACAGCCAAGTTCTGTTCTAATTGCGGTTTGAAAATGGAACTGGATGCTAAAGTTTGCTTCTCTTGCGGCACCGGAGTCTAGGAAACATCGCTCCCAAAAAGCCGATTCCCAGTCTGAAATGATGTGATAAGATACCCCGATATGCAACAGACACAAGAAGAACCCCTTCACTGGGATAACCACCGGACCAAGCTAAACCTGACCTTTATCTTCGCTCTGGTCGTTGCCGTAATCGGCATTCTGGGTCAACCACCGCTCTTTGTGATTGGTATTGGCGTTGCCATTTATAGTTGGCTCACCAGCCCCAAGCAATACCTAATCTACCGCGACTCTCTTGTCATCATCTTTGGTCGCCCGCGGATTAAGTCGTATCCATTTCAGGATATGGCGCATCTGGAACTACTGACACTTCCCATCGGCGATCGTCTCCGTGTTCGGATGGCGAACGGTTCGCGAATCATGCTGCTGACTCAAGACCCTGAAACCTTCAGGGCCAAACTGGACGAGGCTTTAGAAGCCTTCCACGGTGGTCAAGCCGGTTCTGACTACGGACAGAACGGTAATTCTGCCGATTCCCGACAAGACTCCCCCATGGTGATCGAGGGTGAAGTGTTATCGGACGTTCCAGTTGATTCGGAGATAATCGAACCAGAGATTGTAGAGCCAGAAATTACCGAAGAGACTCCCCCAGATAATCGAATGGGCGAGAGTTCAACGGAGAACGACGACGTACCGTACTAGCCTTGATACGTAAGTTGAAAAAACAAAACCCCAACTCATTAAGAGTTGGGGTTTTGTTTTTCTAGGATTGGTCTCAGGTGCGGTCTGTTAAGGCAGTTCCACCAGAGCCGTTACTGCGGTGGTATCACCAAAGTTGCCGCTGTAGAGAACGTGGTAAGGTTCAGGCCCGCCCGAGACCACCACAATGATGTCGTCCGCCGATTGGCATGGGCAGACTCGGTCACCGTCCATGGCGAAACCGTCTTCGTAGGTGATGACTGAAGTCTCCTTGGGAAACCTCTCCAACGGGACTTTGCACAGTTCAAACAATTCTTCTTTGACCCGCTGTTTGGAATAGCCGTTTTCTTCAAAAATTGAAGCGTGACCCGGCGTGAGTATGACCAGTGGGTTGCCGGCGGCCAAGAGATAATTATTGTGGCTGATGTCAGCCATGGCACTGGCAATCATGGTCAAAAAGCTCTCTGGCTCTTTGTAGAACGTAAGACAGTTGCTAAGCCCCTGAGCGCCAACCACGGTAACGGTGCTCTGGGCCGCAGAATAGCCCCGTTCCACATGCAACGCGTCCCAGACGCTGTCCTCTTCATTTTCGCCCATGCAGGAGACGTACTTGCCCGGGCTGCCGTGGACTGACATGTCTGTCGACCAGGGTTTGGCCCCGCCAACGTTCAATAGCAGTAGCCGGATTGCTCGGCCGATAGTTGCGTTGGCTCGGTAGCCTGGTCCAAGGGTGCCACGACCACTGTTAAGCCCGATCAGATCGCGCACTGGCCCGTTGATAATCAGTAGCGGCGATACGGGGTTGGTAGTGGTCTGCAACCCGTGGATATTGAACTCTGGTTCAGTGATTGCTTTGACGGCGGCAATCAACACCGGCATGTACTCCGGCAGACAGCCGGCCATCACAGCGTTCACCGCAATCTTCTCTACGGTAGCCGACCCGGCATCTGGGTTGATGTAGCCAATCAACTCTGAGGCGTCGCGCTGGGCGTAATCCAGCATGGCACGCACTCGGTCAGTGGTCGGCGGAATCACCGGCAATCCGTCGGACCAGCCCTGTTCCAGCATGAACTGGAAAACAGCTTCCGGAGAATCGTCTATTTCAATGGGGGTTGAGCTCAGATCTGGGGAAGTTGCCATTGACTGCTCCTGGATTCGCATCGTAAAAAAATAAAACCGCCCCTCTCAAAAAATGAACGGAGCGGAATTGTCTGGGCGATGGTTATTAATTAGCCTGGGTGGTTTCGGATTCCCGAAGTTGGGCAACGATCAGTTCAACTGCCTCTGTGGCCACGGCACGTACCGTGTCGGGATCAACATACTCGGTGAGCTCAGTCTTGGGCAGAACTACCATGGGCGCATCGGGCACGCCATTGCCACGCATGGACGCTTTGGCCAGGGTGGTGAACCGCTCGGTCACCAGCACCACAGATGGCATCCCTCTCTTAATCAGTTTGACGCTGTCGTGGACACTCCACGCTGTACAGGAGCCTCAATTTGCCAGGCCGACAATAGCCAACTGAGCCCGTGCTTCAACCTCGTCAAAGGTCTCCTGCGGCGCCGCTGAAGCCAGAGGAATCAGCTTCTCAAAGACCTCAGCTACCCCGTATTGTTCCTTCAGGATGATACCGATCTGCTCCGAGATGATATTCATGCTGGTCCAGCGGTTGTTCAAGATGGCAACCGTGGCGCCCTTGAGATCGGCGATGTGAGGCACATCGTCCTGCATGGGACGCCACGCCTCCGCCGCCGGGCTGAGAATAGACATTTTGGTGGCCATTTTGATTCTCCTTAGCCAGTTCGCCGAATGGCTTAGCTCTTAACGGCTACGCCCTTCTCAGGGTCGTAAACCGGGCGGACCATCTCGTAGCGGTCGTTGGTGCGACAGTACATGTTGCCGGCCATGCGTCCGGTGGCCATCAGTTTCGCTTGGTCGATGCGGTGACCGTCGATAATGTCGTCGCGGACGTGCATGAGCAGAATCGTGCCAATGACCAGCCCGTGCTCATGGGCACCATCTCCGATCTTGATGATCTGGTCTAGCTTGCACTCGATATTCACCGGGGACTCGGCGACTCGGGGCGGTTTAACTATCTGAGACTGAGCGTGGGTGAGTCCAACAATCCCGAATTCGTCTTCGCCCTCGGGGAACTCGGCAGCAGTTTCGTTCATCGCTTCAGCGATGGAGTCGACCACGATGTTGATTACAAACTCGCCGGTCTCTTCAATGTTCCTCAGAGTGTCTTTGCTCTTGTTGCCCACATTGCGGGAAGACGAGAACACAACGTTCTGATAAGAGATAGCGTTGAAGAACGAGTAGGGGGCCAGGTTGACTTCGCCGGCCGGGGACAAAGTGGATACGAAGGCGATTGGCCTGGGCACAATCACGCCAGTTAGCACTGCGTTAAATCTCTCAAAGGTCTTTGGGTCAATTATCAATTCATTTCCTCCGACGCCTTAAACTTTCCTGAAACTTGATCAGTTCATACTCAAATGATTGGGGGCATTATATCCTGCCACAGATGGGCCGCCAATAGAGTGGGAGCCAAGTTTTGACAATCCAAAGTGCCACTGTTATGTTGGTAGTCGCTCACGCCTGAGTCGAACATAGGATTACGGATAAAATGGCCCATTACAAGGGCCGGAATTGGAGACACAAGAATGAACTGGGCGGAACAAATCGTGAAGACACTCAAGGACTGGGACACGTCCATGATTGTTTACGTGCCAGACATATCAATCCATCAGGTCACCAGCCTGATTGATGCAGACCCGTTTTTTAGACTGGTCTCAGCCACCAGAGAAGAAGAAGCCATTGGCATTGCGGTAGGCGCATATGCCACCGGCAAGAATACCGCAGTGTTCATGCAATCCAGCGGCTTTGGCAACAGCATCAATGCGCTGGCCAGCCTGTGCATCCCTGCAAGGACACCCGTCCCGATCTTCATCAACTTGCGCGGCGGACTGGGCGAGTTCAACATTGCCCAGGTGCCCATGGGTCGCGCAGTGATCCCGATTCTGGACCAACTGGGGCTGCCCCATTACACGTTAGAGGACGATGACAACATGGAACGGTCATTGGACGGAGCGATGAAGCTCTGTTACGCCAACCGGCAGCCGTTAGGCATCTGCCTAACCACGGCGCTGCACGGAGGCAAAGTTGCGTAGATTTGAAGCCACACAACTAGTATCACGCCTAGCCGGCGAATCCCCCATCGTCAGCAATTTGGGCCCCACATCCAGCGACCTCTGGCATTCTGGACACCGTGACCGCAATTTTTACACCTATGGCAACATGGGTCTCTGCTCGTCCATCGCGTTGGGCATGGCGATGGGCACCGATGAGCAGGTCATATCTCTGGACGGCGATGGATCGCTTTTGATGAACCTGGGCACCGTAGCTTCTATTGGCCGCGAGCAACCCAAGAACCTCACGGTCATAGTCTGGGACAATGAGAAGTGGGGGCAGACAGGTGGGCAGACCAGCCACACCGGCACGGGCACTGACCTGGAAAAGGTCGCCCAAAGCTGCGGAATCAGCCACACCAATACAGTCACGGACCTAGAAGATTTTGAAGCCGCAGTTTCGGAAGCTTTGGCATCTTCAGATGGGCCACACTTCATAGTGGCCAAGATTGAAGAATCAGGGGGAACCACATCTGTTGCCCCCGTTGAGCCGGAGCTAACGTTGTACCGTTTCCGCGACACCTTCGTGGAGCCACGCAAACCCGGCGACTAGGCTTTAGCTTCTGGCCTCGCGCATGGGTAGATACCCGCATTCCGTCTTTCCAGCGCAGGCTGGAATCCACGAGGGACAGATGCCTGCTGGTTTGCTCACGGTGACGGTTGGGGGGGTAGTGGCAAAAAACAGGGAAATGAAAAAGGCCCGTCCTTTCGCGAAAGGACGGGCCTTTTTGTTTGAATGGTGATTGGGCTAGCTGACTTTTACTGTGGCTTCCATACGCTGAATTGCTTCGTCCAATTCGTCTAGGTCAAATAGGTGGGGGCCCGCGCCGCCGTGGTAGTAGACATTGCCGTCTTTTCCTATCAAGTACAGGCGTTCTGGTGCCGCGCCGTAGGCCTCATCAATGGCGTTGTCCATCTCTTCTACCAACGTTGGAATGGAGATGTGCAGGTCAATGCTGCAGGTCTGGGCCGCTTCTTCGCGCTCGTCAAAGCTCTGGTGCTGACGGAGCAACACGCCCTCGGCCACGTTGGAGTCAGTCTGCCAGCCGTCCGTTGGGTGGGCTTCCTGAACGTAGACCGCAAAGAACTCGACCTGGTCTTGGAACTGCCCGTAGAGTTTTTCCATGTGCTCAACTTGAGCACGGAATGGGGGTCATGTATAGCTGCCAAAAATCAAGGCCACCGCTTTTTGACCCTTGAAGCTAGATAGCCGGACTCGTTCTTCGGAGCCCATTCGTTTCAGATTGAAATCTGGTGGAACTGTTCCCACATGAGGGCCCATCTCGTCCCTGGCAACCACGGCTTCCATAGCTTCGAGCAAAGTGGGAGTCAGGTCCGAGCCAACGGCATCCAACATCTCTCGCGCTGGCATCTCGCCCACGGGCTTCTGCTCGGTTGAGGTTGATTTGCGCTTCGCTTGGTAATCGTTAATGAACTTCCTGAAGTTTGACCGGTCATCGTCCTGTAGGTTCCCTAGTACCTGGTCTCTGTCCGCTTTCAGCATCCTCAATCACTCCCGGCTTATTGTCTGCCCGTGGCTGGAATACGGGCAATTGTATTCGTCATGCCTAATGTTAACAGGCATGTGTATCTGATTACGCAGACTGGGTAGTTTGGGATGCACTGCGGTCGGAGGTACCAGGAAATAAAAAATCCTTCCGGGGAGTCAATCCCCGGAAGGATTACTCGTTAGCGAGTTAGAACCTTTGGGTTACTTGACGTTTGCGTCGAAGAAGCCCAGGGTGCGACTGAAGGCGTCCGTGGCAGCCGCCTCGTTGTAGCTGCCCCGGTCGTCACA
Source organism: Dehalococcoidia bacterium (assembly GCA_012959605.1). Lineage (GTDB taxonomy): Bacteria > Chloroflexota > Dehalococcoidia > Lucifugimonadales > UBA3495 > UBA9611. The sequence continues at coordinate 8,426 of DUCU01000056.1, forward strand.
GTTGAAGCCGTGACCGGCGCCGGGATACGACTTGAAGTCGTGGGTGACACCGGCAGCTGTCAGCGCATCGTCGATGGTTTTCACATCAGCGGGTGACGGATTCTCATCCGTATCGCCGAAGTTACCCATCACGGGGATGCTGATGTTGCTGGTAAGGTCAATCGGGGCTGGACCGTCGCCAAACGGCACCAGAATCCGTCCACCGTAGTAGACCGAAGCGGCGCTTAGGCCTGGGCAGCTGGTGGCTGCCAGGTAGGCGATGCGTCCGCCGACGCAATAGCCCACGATTCCAATCTTTTGGCCAGCGGTGCGTGGGTATTTGTTGTTCAGATAGTCAATCGCTACGTTTACGTCTTCGACCAGTTCGTTGTCGCGTAGCTCTCCCATGTAGCCCTGAACCGCAGGCATCTCATCGTATCCCAGTTTGGGATTGGGATGCTGGCGGTGGTACAACGCAGGGGCAATTGCTACGTAGCCATTGGCGGCGTATTGGTCACAAACCTTTTCGATGTGGCTGGTGACACCGAATGCTTCCATGATTACGATAACTGCCGGGAAGCTGTTGCCTTCGGATGGCGAGGGATGACTGACATAAGTTGCCATGTCCTGGCCTTGGGCGCCGTGTAGATCGTCCATTTCCCGCTCGCCGGGAAATCTTAGATTCTCCCAAAATGATGGCATAAAGATACCTCCTAAACCGTTCAGAACTCATGCCCTGTTAGTTCTAAGAATCCTTGGGAACGAGGCCTTGCGAAGGTCTTTGTTCCTAAAGCAGACTAAATCGTCGAACTATCGAGGGTCGAGAAGAGTCTAGCAGAGGGCATACTGGTGCACAAGCGTGAATTTTCCATAGAGATTTGTCGTGGCGGCAAAGAGGGTCAGCGTAGACCAGTATCCGGTGTGGCTATATCATTGGGTCAACGACGCTCAGGGCTACCGATTAGGCTCAAAACCAGCGCTGTGCCGCGGAGACGAGCCGGTGGGTTAAACCTGTTGTAGAAAGGGCGCTACCAAGGTGAGATTGACCAGGTAGGTTGCGGCCACCGGCATCCAATAAAGAGGTATTCATGGGAAAAGTGAGCATCCTAGAAGTAGCTGATATGAAATCGCGCGGCGAAAAGATAGCGATGATTACCGCCTACGACTACACAACGGCATAGTTGGCAGACCAAGCTGGTATACCCCTGGTGTTGGTGGGAGATAGCCTGGGTATGGTGTTGCTTGGCTACGATTCCACCATTCCGTAACCATGGAAGACATGCTGCACCACGCTAAAGCAGCAGCCAGGGGTGTGAAGCAGTGTTTGATAGTCGTAGACCTGCCGTTCATGAGCTACCAAGTTGATTCAGCACAGGCTCTGGCCAACGCTGAACGGCTGATGCAAGAGGGCGGCGCGCACTCCGTTAAGTTGGAAGGCGGTGAGAAAATCGCGTCCACAGTGGCACGCATCGTCGAAGCGGGTATCCCCGTGATGGGACACATAGGGCTAACTCCCCAGTCGGTGCATGGATTGGGCGGTTATAGAGTCCAGGGCCGACAGCGGGAGTTAGCAGAGCAACTGATCACAGACGCTCATGCCCTGGAGGACGCTGGCGCGTAATCCGTGGTGCTGGAAGTAGTTCCGACTGAGTTGGCTGGATTGATAACCAGACAATTGAAGATTCCAATTATTGGGATTGGGGCCGGGCCAGATTGCGACGGCCAAGTTCAGGTGTGCCAAGACCTTTTAGGGGCGTTCACTGATTTTGTGCCCAAACATGTGAAACGTTACGCCACTTTGTCTGACACCACCCAGGTCGCATTCACCCAGTATCTTGAGGATGTTAGGCAGGGCTTGTTTCCCACCAAGGCACATTCCATTTCCATGGATGAATCGGTCATCGCTAGTCTGGAAACCCCACAGTAAGCCCACACTCGCCCGCGCGTCCGGCCAAGGGGAAGAATCGGAACAGTTAGTGATAGAATTGAAACCATGTAATAAGGGAAACAGATAGTCCGCGCCTATCACTGGCCCAGCCGAGTCCGGCAAACACAGCCTTGAGGTGAAGCAATGGAATTTTCCCAGCTAGAGGCATTCTTGGAAGCCGCAGGCCGCGGCAGTTTTCGGCGCGCGGCAGATGCCCTGTATATCTCTCAACCATCCGTGAGTGCGCGGGTGCAGACTCTTGAAGATGAAGTTGGGGTTGTCTTGTTTCACCGCACCGCCCGCGGCGTTCGGCTGACAGACATGGGGCGAACGTTTTTGCCATTTGCCCAACGTTCTATGGAAACGCTCCGCCGTGGTCGAGAAGTTCTAGAGAGCGTGCGCCAGACCTCTGCGGGAATTCTGAACATAGCCACTGCACGGGTAATCGGGACCTACGTTTTGCCCCAAACCCTGCGCGATTTTCACCTTGAAAACCCGGACACCAACCTACACATAAAGGTGGGCGGCTCGTCTGACGTACTGCAGATGGTGGTGGATGAAGAGGTACAACTGGGTTTGGCCCGCTTTATGCAGCATCCAGATGTTGATGCTCTACATCTTTATGATGAACAGGCAGTGTTGGTCGCCCACCCGGAACACCAATTTGCCAAGACTGGGGTGGCGGCGATGTCCCAGGTGGCCCAGGAGCGGCTCATTGTTTATGACCCTGGCGACCCTGGTTCCTCGTATTTCCAGTTCATCAACCGGGTCTGCCGCGACGCCGGTGTGACCGCCAAAGTAGAGATGAACTTGGACAGCGTCGAGGCGGCGAAGAACATGGTTGAGTTGGATCTTGGCATATCATTCCTGCCCCGTAGCGCAGTGCGACGGGAACTGGAAACAGGCACATTGACCTCAATCTCACTGGCGGAACAGCCTCCGGTGTTGCTGCCAACCTACGTGCTGCTACGCCGGGGGCAACAGCATGGCCCGGTAGTTGTCGAATTCCTGAAGCTGCTGCAAAGGACCTATAATGTCAAAATACCCATTCCTTTAGGGGATGAGTAGGATTTTCAAAGTTCTGTCAATTACCAAAAAGCTCCGGCGATGATTTGCCGGAGCTTTTTTAGTGTTCTGTACTAAGCGCTCAAATAGTGCCATCTTCAGACTCAGTTCAATAGTCCGCGGAAACTCTAGGGATCACCTTTTTGAGGGCTGCTTCCAGTTCACCCATTGTGGCAAAGCCTTCAAAGCGGTCATCTATCTGCCCGTCTGCGTCCAGGATAAATGTCCAGCTTTCATTGATGTAGTCTTCAATGGCCGTTAGACCCCAATCTTCCGCCACGCTGGAAATTTCAGCTCGATCCAGGTTGCCTTGAATCTCTGCCGGGTTGTCGTAGATCTCCACGTGGATGTAATTAGCCTGGTCGGGGTGTTTCTCTCGAAGTTCGCTGACCGCGTCCACCTGAGGTCCGCAGGTCGGACTAGTGCAGAATGCCGGGCTGGCAAAGACGATCACCGATGGTAGGTCATTTTCCACAGCGTCTTTGATGGTCAATCGATACAGGGCCGAGTCGGGCGAGTGATCAGTGGTTATTTCGTCGATAGATGCATAGTCGGCCAGTATCTTGGAATCGCTTAGTATGGCTCTGCTGCCCAGGGCCGGCACCGGTGATTTTTCCAATACTTCGACTTCGATCTGCACTTCTTTGACGCCATTGGGGTTGTCCACTTGAACGTCCAGGCGCCATCGTCCGGCCCGGTTGAAGTTGGAATAGGTGCTGTAGGAACCGCGGATTCCGTAGGGCCAGAGGTTGAATTGGGCTTCCATAGTCGGGCTGGCCGCGCCCTCGCCGTCTAGGTAGACCGGTGTGACCATCGCGGTGGGAGTCTTGATCAGTCCCTTGGTGGTGGTCAGCAAGAAGGCGATCCTCTGTTCCCCAATCTCCAAAACAGTGGTTGCCAGCACGGGAGTTATGGCGGAGGGGTCTGCAGGTACCGAAGTGGGCTGGGGCGCCGCGGTGGGCGTGGCCGAGGAACTGCAGGCGACCGCCACGGCAATAGCCAAGGTGGCGAACGCGAGAACTAGCAGCCGGGTTTTACGGGCTCTAGAAGCAACTCTTTCTATCATCTTGTTCATGGTCCTGTCTCGTAGACGCCGAATGTGAAGGCGAAAATGCCAAAGTCGCCTGAATTGGAACTCATCGTGAGTTGGTTGTCTTTGGTGTAACCGGGGGCCTCAATCACGTGGTACATCCGAGGTTCAGCTACGTTAAGGAAAGACTCTCCGCTGGGGGCAATGGTTACGTCTCGGCCTTTGTTTTCTTCTGTTAGAAACTCTCCGTTCAGTGTGATGCGCACGTCATAGGGCTCGCCCGAGTCAGAACTCACCACTGCGTTAAGGGTGCGGGCAGAGTAAATGAGCGACAGCACGTCCTCGTACCCAGTTGAGTTGCGGCCGTGGCGCGTGTGTTCAGGCCATACCTCCCAGGTGCCGTCAAAGTAGATCACCCCTTCTTTGTGTTTGTCCGGTGATTCCAATTCCACCACCGAGCCGGTGTGCTTGAAGAAATCAGACTGTCGGACGTATTCTCCAAGTTCTGCCAACACGAACCCGGCAAAGAGCTCCCGAGTGACCGCCCCGCGCGGAGCTTCGATAAAGGTCTGGTCCACCGTCTGCTCGCCTACGGTTCCCAACGGGACATCGGTCAGATCCGCCCCAGCTTCGATGAGCAATTGCCTGATCTGCTGTTCGGTCTGATCATATTGCCCTTCCCCAAAGTGGGTGTATTGGACCGTGCCCTTACTATCGATCAGGTACTTGGCTGGCCAGAATTTATTCCCATAATGGTCCCAAGTCTTGAAATCGTTGTCCTGGGCCACCGGCCAGGTGATGCCATTGTCCTGGGTGGCCTTCAGGACGTTTTCGTAGTCTTTCTCAAATTCAAATTCGGGAGAGTGGACGCCAATAATCACCAGGCCATCGTCAGCGTATTTTTTGTTCCACTGTCTGAGAAAAGGGAAAGTCCTGATGCAGTTAACGCAGCTATAGGTCCAGAAATCGACCAAGACAACATTGCCGCGTAGCTCCTCAAGAGTTAATGGCTCACTGTTGATCCAGGCCTTGATGCCTTTGAACTCAGGAGCGGGGAAGGTGGTGCAAGCAACGGAGATTAGGACGAAGGCCAACGAAGCCAATGCCAGCCTTGTTTTAGATGTGAGTACTTTAGTCACTAAGGTCCCGTGTCATAGACGCCAAAGGTGAATGCAAAGAATCCAAAGTCCGGTGAGTTGGACGCCATTTTCAGGGTCTCACGTCGGACAAATGAGTCATTGTTAATCGCATTATAGAGGTCTGGAGTGGTTACCCATAGAAAACTCTCGCCGTCATCGCCAATGACAATGTCACTCCATTTGTTCTTATCCTTTAAGAACTCACCATCTACCGTGATGCGGACCTTGTATGGGTCTCCCGAATCTGAGGTCAGTACCGCGTTTACCGAGGTAGCAGAATAGACCAGGCTCAGGAAGTCCTCGTATCCCTCCGTCATCCTACCGTGGGTGGAGCTCTCCGGGTCGATGAACCACGGACCCTGAAAGTTGATTTTGTGCGGCTCTAGTTCCTCTTTGATGGCAAATTCGCCGACCTGGTTTTTGTTGTCAAAGTATTCCATCTGCTGCACATAACCGCCGCGCCCGAAGGTCCGATCACTCTCACCCCGGGAGTAGCCACCGTAGAGCTCTCTAGTGACCTCTGCATTGGGCGATACCAGAAAGCCGGGGTCTAGGGTCTGGTCTTCCGGCAGCGGCAGGCTGGTCTCCAAGAAGCTGGGGTTGGCTTCAGCCAACAAATCCCTAATCAGGCCTTCTGTTTCGGAGTATCCGCCTTCGCCGAAGTGGGTGTAGCGCACCACGCCTTCTTTGTCGATGAGGTATTTAACCGGCCAGAAGCGGTTACTGTAGCTACGCCAAGTCTCAAAATCGTTGTCTTGAGCCATGGCCCAGGAAAGATTGTTGGCCTCGGTGACTTCCACTACGTTTCCGTAGATTTTCTCAAACTCAAATTCAGGCGCGTGAGCCCCCACAATCACCAACCCGTCGTCGGCGTATCTTGAGTGCCATTGTTTTAGGAAGGGGAATGTACGGATGCAGTTGATACAGGTATAGGTCCAGAAATCTTTCAGAACCACCTGCCCGCGCAGGGCTTCCATGGTCAGAGAATCGCTGTTGATCCAGGCATTTATGTTGCTGAACTCAGGAGCCAGATTGCCAACCTTGCCACCGACCTTGCGGTCTCCTATCTGGATGGGTTCTGTGGCTGAGGCAGATGAAGCGGTGGTTGGCTGGGCCTGAGATTCTGTTGGCGCGGCGGTGCTAGTTGAATCAGAACCGCCGCAGGCGGCGACCAGAAAGACTAGCCCAATTACTATCAAGGCTAGAGTGGGCAGCCTGAACTGCGACTTATCAGCCCGTTTCGGTAGCGTTAGCATATCTATCCAATAACCCGTGTCTTGCCAATTTCCCTGCCGGGTTCCTGGCCTGCCGCCCTCGTAGGCAACGAGTATGAGAATCACGGGTAAATATGATTTAAGTGTCGATAATTTTTACGAACTCGGCCTTTCCATGGATTTAAACTGAACCAAGGGCCCTAGTGATTCGTATAGCTATTCGTACATAGATTACCTTATATGAGCACAACGACCAGGGGATAGAGCGAACCCTCAAGAAGGGCAAATGTATGGGCGAGAATCTCCATAAAACCCGCACGATTCCCCTGTGATAAACTCAGGTTGTCAGCTGGTTCTAATCGCGTTCCAGTCAGGCGTGCTCCAGTCTGGACTTATAGATCGGAGAATCAGGTGAAAGAGACCTATTCGAGCACCAGAACCGCGCAAGAAATCGTCGAAAATGTTGCCAGGGTAATCATCGGCAAAAAACCGGTCATTGAACGGGCCTTGGCGGCAGTGATCGCCCAAGGCCATTTGCTCATTGAAGACGTGCCCGGCGTGGGCAAGACCATGTTGGCAAAGAGCATCTCGGTTTCCATTGGTTGCACCTTCAAGCGCATTCAGTTCACTCCGGACCTCCTGCCCAGCGACATCGTGGGTGTTTCCATTTACAACCAGGGCACGGGAGAATTCCAATTTCGCCCTGGGCCGGTGATGTCCCAGGTGGTATTGGTGGATGAGATTAACCGCGCCACTCCAAAAACCCAGTCGGCACTGCTGGAGGCCATGGAGGAGTTGCAGGTATCCGTGGACGGAGTAACCCGCCCCTTAGAACGGCCATTCGTGGTGATGGCGACACAGAACCCCATCGAATACGAAGGCACCTTTCCTCTGCCGGAAGCCCAGCTAGACCGCTTTTTAATGCGCATCAGCATGGGTTACCCCAGTTTTGCTGAAGAGTTGTCAGTAATTGAGGGTCAGGAAAAGACCCACCCCATTGACCAGTTGGAAGCCGTTGCCTCCTCTGACGACGTAATCAAACTGCAGGACGCTGCCAAGAATGTCTACGTCGACACAGCCGTCCGCGAATATATAGTCAGCCTGATTGAGGCTACCCGAAACCATGAAGATGTTTCCCTAGGAGCGTCACCCCGAGCCTCCTTGGGCATGTTCCGGGCGGTGCGGGCAATGGCAATCTTTCGGGACCGGGATTACGTGATTCCGGATGACGTAAAAGAGCTGGCCTACGCCGTTTTGGCCCACCGGCTGATTCTGTCTTCGGCCGCTCGTATGCGCGGTCTGCAAACCCGGCAGGTAATTGATGGATTGCTGGAGTCTGTAGCAGTCCCCGGCGCCAGCTGCTAGTCAGCCGATAGATGGCGCAGTTTGTGACTGTCCATGAATAGGCGATTCATCGGCATGGTGGCTTTGCTGCTGGTGGTGGGTTTTTACGCCCTTGGCACTGGCTTTGATTTCTTCTTCAGATTTCTTTACGTCCTGCTGTTGGTTGCTGGTATTGGCTTTGTCTGGGCGTGGCTCAACCTTCGGGGAATCAATCTCCAGGTGACCAGGGACGCCAACCGAGGTCAGGTGGGCGGTTATCTGGCGGGCCAAGTGTCCATCATCAACCACACCAGAATGCCCAAGTCTTGGTTGGAAGTTGCCGAAGCGACTGGGCCGTCGGCCAACACCAGCGGTCGTGGACTAGCCCTGGTGCGAGAGCAGGTGCGTAGCTGGCGTATCAATACCTATCTGGCCAAGCGTGGAGTCTACCGGTCGGGCCAAGTTCGCTTAATCAGCCAAGATCCCTTTGGGCTCTTTAGACTGCGCCGGGATTTTGTCGACCCCCACCCGTACATCGTCTTCCCTGCTGTAGAGCCGCTACCGGATTTGGACGTTCGGTTTGCCGGTCTGCCCAGCGATAGCCGGTCAACACGGCATTGGGAACAGATCACAACCGACGTTTCTTCCATACGCCCCTACGTGGAAGGCGATAGCATGCGCCGCATCCACTGGCCGTATACCGCACGCATGAACGAACTGATGGTCAAAGTGTTTGATATGGGGCTTTCGGCAGAAGCGTGGGTTCTGCTGGATATGCACCAAACCTCTCACTATGGTGTGGACTTGGACGAAGTGAACAACACCGAGGAATTATCGGTGACGGTCGCCGCCTCGATCGTAGACCAGCTGATGAACCACTCCATGCCCGTTGGTCTGGCTGCCAACGGAGACCAAGACCATATCTCTCGGCCTGATAGCAGCCCGGAACAACGTGGTCGTCTGATGGAAACCCTCTCTGAAGTCCGAGCTTTTGGCCAGCGTCCGTTGCAAGATTTCATCTACGCCGTTTGCGCCCACCTGAACCAATACAACGCGTTGACGGTGGTTACGTCTTCTGTTGATACCCAGTGGGTGGAGTCGTTGCATTACCTGCGCCGTCAGGGAGTGGAAGTTTCAGTAGTGTTGGTTGATCGATCCAGTTTCGGTTCGCCGACAAACATGAGCGCCCCTTTGGAAGCTCTAAGCGCCAACCTCATTCCCACCTACCTGGTACGGCAAGGCGACAGCCTAAACGACGTGCTACAAACGCCGGTGCGAGAGATTCCCACCAGCTGGGCTGGCGGATTGGCCGGAGGCACGGAATGACCTCCGAAGCGCTGGGAGCCAGAGAACCAATACAGCCATTAGAACGGACGGCCTCGGAACCGAGAGAGAGTAAAGTCTCTGCCGAAAGTTTCTGGGATGGAATCGGTTGGTTGGAGCGCACTTTAAGGCCCAACGAGGGCTGGATCGCCGCCGGATTACTGGTGCTCAACCTCATGGTGGTGGTCATCTCTGTGGAGCGGGCCGATTGGGTACCGTCACCCAACTTGGTGCAACTGCTCTTTATTGCCATGCTCACGGGGCTGGCCCTTTACCGCCTCCCCCTTTGGTCCATCGCCCTTGTGCCCTTTGGTCTTGCGGTTGGTCTGGGCGTGATTCTGTGGCAGCTTTCAAGTTTCAGTATCGATGGTGTCAGCGTGGGCGGCACGGGGCAGGTGGTGCTTCGTCTGGAACTGTGGCTGGACGCCGCTCGTGAAGGATCGATTAACATCGATCGCCTGCCATTCTCGTTTGCGCTGATGGTGTCCACCTGGTTGACCGGATTTTTGGGTGCCTGGTTGTTCCTACGCTTTGGTAATTTCTGGGGAGTTTTTGTCCTTGGCGGGATTGGTCTGCTTTCTAACCTCACTTTTCTCCCACCGAACACGGCATTCCACCTGGGCTTTTATCTTTTCACCGCCCTGTTGTTGGTGGCCCGCGTCCAGGCAATCCGACGGAAACAAGAGTGGGAAGGGCGGTCAATCAAAGTGGATGACGACCTGGCCGGTCTATCACTCTCAGATAGTCTGGGAATAACGGTGCTGGTCATATTGGTGGCGTTCTTGTTGCCCATGGCGCCCAAGTGGGGCGTCGCCAACGACGCCTATGAGACGATGCGGACCCCCCTGGAAACCATGGAAGACGATTTCAACCGGTTGTTCGCCGGATTGCCGGCGCGCCGTCCCCTGGGTTTTCGCATCTGGGATAACGTGATGGCCCTGCAGGGAAGCATCTATCCCACAACAACCCAAGTCCTGTGGGTTGACTCTCCAGCGGGCATGTACTGGAAGGCGAGGACCTACAGCACCTACAACGGAAAAGGCTGGTTATCTGAGCACACAGTGACTGAACCACTGGGTTACCGGCCCGAATTCACTCTGCCGCTGGCCGACCGCCAACGCACCGAGGTCACCTACTTTGTCACACCGTTGTATGAGTCTAAGAAACTCTTCTCCGGAGACCAAGTGCTGGCCGTAGACCGGGACGTGATGATTGAGACTCAAGCGGCACCGGTCTACACCATTGACCTGTTGGACCTACAGCGGCCGGACAGCAACCTGCCCGGTTACCTTGAAGAAGTGGGCGGGGCTCTCAGAACAATCTTGGAACAGGGCGACGGCTTGGTCAGCGACTCCATGTTGGCCCTATCGCTGCCAACCCAGTTCCGACTGGATAAGGTGGACCGCGTGGACGGCCAAGTTGTGCGCGCCCAAATCACAGAGGCCTTGCCAGCGATGCCCGAAGTATTGTCGGTCACGAGCCCTCGTGGAAAATTTAAGATTGGAGACCCCTATCAGGTGACTTCGGCTATCTCTTCGGCGGAGCCCGAGGAACTCCAAACCGCCGGCGAGGAATACCCAGCTTGGGTCTCTGATCGGTATCTTCAGCTGCCGCCGGACTTGCCTGTCAGGGTTAACGACTTGGCCGCCAGCACGACAAGCGGTTGGGCTACACCCTATGAAAAAGCCAAGGTTGTTGAAAATTATCTTAGGAACAATTACCCCTATAACCTCAGGGTAGATCCACCGCCATTCGGCGTCGACGGCGTGGACCATTTCCTATTTGGGCTTGGTGAGGGTTACAGTGAGTATTTTGGCTCCACAATGGCCGTGATGCTGCGAACGGTGGGCGTTCCCGCCAGGCTGGCCGTGGGCTACACAACTGGAGATAGGGTTGAAGGCCGCGAGATATATGCGGTCACTGATAGCCATAGCCACGCTTGGGTAGAGGTCTATTTCCCCAGATTTGGTTGGATTCCCTTTGAGCCAACACCCGGCAAAAATCTGCCCAGACTCTATCAACCGGGACTGGAAGACCAAGAGATATTGGGCACCGGGGCCATCTTGGCTGAACTCCTGGACGAGGGCTGTCTTGACGAGTCGGATGACTGCTTTGACCCTGAGGATGCATCGGCCACACTGGATTTAGTATCCAGCAGCTCTGATGAAAGCTCGGTGCTCAGGTATTGGCCGTGGCTGTTGATGGTTATCGCCGGATTGACTGTAGTCGGTGGGTCTTTGACATTGATCTGGCGACGATTCCTGGCAACGCCAAACAACCCCAGAGTGGCTTTCCGGCGCATGAACACCCTGGCATCGCTGGCCGCGGCGGGGCAAGTGGAGTATCAGACGCCGTATCAATTTGGCAGCAATCTACAGCAGGTACTGCCATCCCATTCGAACCCGGTTTCGCTGATTGTGTCCGCCTACGTCCGAAACCGATACGGCAATAAAGACACCACCGCCAGCGAGCGACGTGTGCTGGCCGTGGCCTGGCAAAAAATAAGGTTGCCCATGCTGTGGGAGATCGTACGGCGCAGGCTCCATTGGTAGTGACTCGTGAGAATATGCGCCTAAGGATGTAGTGGTCGTGACTAATGTAATCGTGATTAGTGTAATGAGGAGGATGCGGTGAATGGAGATAGGTACCACCTGGTTGAATTACCCATGGGTTGGATGGTCCTCTTGGCAGGCACCGACGGCCTGAAGCGGGCCTCGTTAAAACCAACGCCTCAAGAGGCTGTAGAAGACCTGGGGACGGACTTGGACGGCGCGGAAGACGACCCCGACGCGTTCACAAAGGTAGTAGAATGCTTGCATCGCTACGTGGACGGCGACATGGCAGCATTGGATGAGATTGACCTGGATTTCTCCAGGGTGACGCCCTTCTTTAGCGCTGCATGGAACGCTTGCCGGAGCATCCCACCGGGCGAAACCCGCAGCTATTCTTGGTTGGCCGCTGAAGCCGGAAGCCCGCTGGCCATGCGTGCCGCCGGTCAGGCGATGGCCCGCAATAGGTTCTCGCTAATAATCCCGTGTCACAGGGTGATTGCCAGTGACGGCGGACTTGGCGGCTATGGCGGTGGTGGTCTGGGCGTAAAGGCCCGGCTACTACAGATGGAATTGGACCGGCCAGATTAAAAAGAAAGGCCGCTACTAATCAGTAGTGGCCTTTCTTTTATATCTCAATTAACCCCTAATCACTTATCGAGGCAGTCTATCGATTCGGCTGGTCCTAGTTGCTATACTAGCCTGAAAATTGCATCTAATTGAGAGAGTTGGCACGGAGGTACCACGTTGGTAGACGGTCTTTCAGAGGAATCTTCGCCCAAAGAGCTATGGGCTGAAATCGGCGAACTCAAGGTCCGTTATCTGGATTGGGGCGGAGACGGTCAGCCGCTATTGGCCCTCCACGGATTGGCCTCAACAGCCCACTGGTACGACATTGTCGCCCCAATGCTCCGCGACCGCTACCACATCTACGCCCCAGATCAACGCGGCCACGGCCAGACCACCAGCGCGCCCAGCGGCTATGACTGGCAGACCCTGTCTGACGATCTTGCCGGCCTGTTAGACCATGTTGGCTTAGACCAAGTGGCAGTGATGGGCCATTCTTGGGGCGGCAACGTGGCAACCAATTTCTCTGCCAACTATCCTGACCGCGTAAGTCGTCTGATCATGATCGACGGCGGATTTTTGGATGGCAGACTCTTTCCCGGCGCTTCTTGGGAGGCATTCTCCCAGCGGGTTCGCCCCAGAGACGTGACCGGCAACCGAGAAGAATTCCTGGAGCGGCTCCGCAATCAAATGGGAGTCATCTGGAACAACGATATAGAGCGCATCGTGCAAACGATGGTCTATGAGGATGAAGATGGCCAGATTCAGGACATACTGCAACCGGAGAACCACGCCCAAGTGATTCGGGCCATGTGGGACGAACCGGCATCGGTGACTATGCCTAGAATCAAGTGCCCAACCCTTATCGTACCGGCTGGGCCGACTCCTGAGCGGGCTGGGACGGAGTTTGCTGAAACTCGTCGCCAGATGGTGGCAGCCGCAGAGAAGAATCTCAAGGACGGGCGGGTCTACTGGGTGCCGGAAACCATCCACGACATCGGCTACCACAAACCGCAGGAGTTGGCACAGGTCATAGGAGACTTCCTAGCGGAAGGTAATTCTTAGGCGAGCATTTAGCGGGCGCTCCCGGATGATCCCGGACAATGACTGGTTACTTAACCTTATAAGCCCAGATGCGATGCCAAACTTCTGGCTCGCCTTTGGGTAGCGGCTGGAACTCGTCGGTCATCTCCGCAAGTTCCCAAACACCAGCTTCTTCCATACCAGTTTGCTGCTTTTTGAACCCGGCAGGTTCGTGAGTGTCTACTCTGAGGCTGAAGACAATCAGTCCGCCTGGCTTGGTGATGCGGGCCAATTCGTCCAGTGAATTGGCAGGGGCGTGTCCCTGAGTGAAGACACCAACGCTGATTACGGCATCAAACTCGTCGGTTTTGAAATCCAAATCTCCGCCCAGAGCCATCTGGTGGAATGCGTTGTAGAGATTCTTGCTCTCGGCCTCGTCTAGCATGCCCTTGGATAGGTCCATAGCCGCCAGGTCTTTGTATCCGGCGCTGACCAGACACTCCCCCACAAGCCCTGTACCGGCCCCGGCGTCCAATATGTGTGCTTGCTTATCTACATGCTTAATGAACACGTCAGTGGCGTTCTGAGGAGCATTCCAGGCAAATTCTTCAGCCAGGTCGTTGTCATAATCTGCGGCCCATTGGTCATAACGGTCTTCCAGCTCTTTGTCGTTGGTCGACTCATAGACCCACTGGACTCTTTTGTGACTTTCTTGCATGGCTGTACTCCTAGGTGAGGCTTTCGAGAGAGTTGCTACGCGTTGATCGCTGAAGAATGGCGTCTAGTCGTTGTTTGCTGATGGTCGAGGATAACATTATGGCCCGGCCTAAGCCGGGCCATAATTGATTACTTCCGGGATTACTTCTGGCAGATGTACAAACCCCAGCCCAGTTCCTGGTTATCCACCGCTTTGGCGGTTTGGATGTAGGAATCGGCTAGTTCTGCATAGTGCTCGGCGTGCTCTGTCGAATCCTTGGGCACCCGGCCAGCCAACAGCAGATAGCTGTTCTTTAGGTGAGCAGACAGGTCATGGGCTTCAAGATTCTTGAACCCCTGGGCCCTGAGTGCATCTTGATAGGAATCAAAGCTGAATGGCGTGTCGTAGAGCAATCGATCATACACGAATTTTTGAGCGTGGTCGCTGATTTCAGGCTTTGGCTTGATCAAGTCATCAAAGACCATAATCCCGCCGTCTTTCAAAACCCGGTAGGCTTCTTTCAACACGCTTTCTTTGTCCGGCACGTGATAGATGGTCGCCTGGCTCCAAAGATGAGTGAAAGTGGCGTCCCCAAACGGAAGTTCAGTTGCCGAAGCCTTCTCAAATGCCAGCTTGTCCTGGGCCGACTGACTGAGACGGGTGCGGGCATTCTTGGCGTTGTTCACACGGACTCCACTGAGATCAATACCCGTTACTTGGCAACCGCGGTCATTGTTCAGCCAGATAGCTGTGGTGCCGTTTCCGCAGCCCAGGTCGAGAACGTTCGAACTGGAATTGATGCGGCCTTTGTCCACCATCATGTCGTTCAGGTTGGAGCAGGCCTTTAGGAAATCGTCTCCGGTGTTGTCGTCAAAGACACCCCAGTGGACGCTGCCTTCTTTGTCCCAGACAGAACGGTAGATCTCGTCTTGGCCATCGTAATAAGTTTCTGTTTCCTGTTCAGTGAACTTGCTGGACATTCTTGGCACCCTCCAGAAATTCGATGAACTTATTTTCTTCGTCTACCAGGATCATTTGAGGGTCAATCGGCTCGTCTGTTACGTCAAATGACATGATGATGAGGCAGTTGCCCTTGGCACTCAAGCGGGCAGCGGCTCCCTGGACTGAGCAGACACCAGAACCGCGTTCGCCGGCGATGGCATAAGTCTCAAAGCGATTACCGTTGGTTACGTCGCAAATCAGAACTTTTTCGAAGTTCCAAAGGTCGATTTTGTCCATCAAATCTTGGTCAATCAGGATGCTGCCTACGTAGTCCGGGTTGGCGTCGGTTACCCAAGCTCGGTGAATCTTGCCCCTTAATACGTTTCGCATGTTTTTCTCCTTATTTTGCTGCTTACTGTCGCTGGTTAGTTTCCATAACCCGGGGTTAACCGGGGAAAATGACATGATTTTTACCGCAAGTCTCTATATCGGTGAATGATTACTGGAAAAATGGGGACGCCACGATACCGTCGGGTCTAAGAGACTGGGGCTATGCGGTTGGGGGTAGGCGCTATGGACCGTAGGGAACTGCGTGCTTTTTGCGGGAGCGAATCTGAGTGGAGATAAGAGGGGCGATATTTCGGAAACGGGTTACCGCTTCTCTTGTTAGGGACAGTTCTTGGAGGGAACTGTGATTATACTTAAACATTCTCTCGACCAGCTTAGTTGACGTTGTGAAAACGGCACTTTGGCCTTGTTATGACATC
>DUCU01000057.1 GCA_012959605.1 Dehalococcoidia bacterium
GGACCTCCGCTGGCGAGCGGGAGATAGCATAACGGTTCGGTTCTAGAACCCAGGCATCGTCCATTCGGTCTTCATTTCAGTTTGGCAAATCGTTTTTTCGGCATATCGTTCCTAATTATCACGCTATAACCTGTTGCCCTCCGCCAACCGGCTCCGCCATCCGACAGTTTAGAATCTAGGCTATATTCGACATTGGCAGAGCGTTTATGCGCTGGTTCTTGGACATGCTGGTCTTTGGCGGAGACAGGCGGACAACTGAGGCGGCTTCACCACCGGTATGGCGGCGGCTGTTCCACGTGGTTGCCGGCTCTTCAATCCCCATCGCCGCAATCGTCTTATCCGAAACTACCATGATTTGGGCCCTTGCTTTGCTGGCGGCCGGCGGACTCACGTTAGACCTGGTGCGCTTTAGGGTCGGCTGGCTAAACGCGTTGTTCCTCCGCTGGATGGCCCCTCTGCTGAAACAAGACGAGGCGGCCCATATCACCGGCGCCACTTACATGATTATTGCCGCACTAGTGGTGTTTGTGCTCTACGGCAAGGAAGTTGGCATACCTGTGATGTTCTTCTTGTCTCTGGGTGACCCGGCAGCGGCGCTGGTTGGTCGGCGTATGCCCGGCCCAAGAATCAGGAACAAATCTCCCCTGGGAACAGCGGCTTTCATTGTGGTGGGCGCAAGTGCGGCAGCGATTCTGGTGGCGGCCAACGGCGTAGACCATTATTGGGCACTCTGGATGGGGGCTGCGGTGGCTGGAGTAGTGGAACTGGCATCATTCCCGCCGGACGACAATCTGGCTGTGCCGCTGCTGGCAGGCACCGCCATGTATTTTCTGGGGACCTAGGTCTTAAACGGGTTGCTAAGCAGCCCCGTCAAATTCAGCAACCTCAGCCTGTTCCCGCTGGAACTTGACGTAGGCATTCTTGGTCAGAAGCGGTCGGTGGTTGGACTTCACTTCTTTAGCCTGCTTGGCACCGTCGGCCAGTAGATCGATAACCACCATGGCCATGATCTTAGCCGGGTTAATAACCGCTGATTCGTAGTCGGTAATCACGTATTCACTGCTGTGCCCTGGTCCAACTGCGCCGTCGGTATAAGGGTGACAGGACGGCATGATGTGGCTAAGGTCACCCATGTCTGTTGATCCACCCCGGTTGCGGCGGGCTGGCATCACCAGCGTGGCTGATTCGCCCACCAGATCAACGGCGATGCGCCGGAATATGTCCTGTAGTTTGGTGTCATGGCGCATGGGCAGGTAGCCCGGAATGGTGGTGATGTTCACTTTGGCGCCAACGGCCAAGGCCCCGGCACGGAAACAGCGGTCAACGGCGATGGAGTTTTCCACCACCGCGTTGGGCGTGGCCGACCGCACCCGCCACTCCAGCCTGACGTCGGAGGGCACCGCACTAACAGCAGCGCCGCCCCTGGTCATTATGCCGTGGATACGGACTGTGTCGTCGGCCTTGTGGGTCTCCCTGAGGGAGTTGATGGCCTGGATGGCAAACGAGGCAGCGTTCAAGGCGTTGACGCCTCGGTGGGGTAGGCTACCGGCGTGTGCGCCGACACCGGTGTACCGCACGAATTTCACAACGTGTCCGTTGCTGGTGCCGCCCATGGCGAACTTCCGCTCGCCCATGTCGCTGGCGGTGTGGCACATCATGGCAATGTCTATGTCGTCGAACTCACCCAGTCGAATCAGTTCCTGCTTGCCGCCGAGGAATTCCACCTTGCCCTGGTCTCGCATCTCCAGCCGTTGCTCAACCTCAATGAATTCTTCGGCAGGGACGGCAAAGGGTACGATTTGACCAGAGAGTTGGGAAATGACTTCTGGAGTTAGTAGACCCATTGTTGCGCCCAGCATCATGCCAATCTGACAGTGGTGCCCACAGGCGTGGGCAGCCCCAGTGACGGGGTCGGCGTGGGGGTGTTCGGTTACAACCAAAGAATCCAGCTCGCCTATGACCGCCACAGTTGGGCCGGAACCGGCACCGCCTGGGATTCTGCCCTTTAGACCGGTGACGGCCAGACCGCCCTGGTGTTGGATACCCAATTCTTGAAACTTCTGAGCCACTAGCTGAGCGGTCTTGAACTCCCGAAAACCGGCCTCAGGGTTGGCCAGAACCTGCTTGGCCAAGTCAATAATCTCTTTCTTGCGCTTGTCGATGGTCTCGCAGGCGCGCTTCTTGAGTTCTTCGATTGAAAGATTTGGTGTAGTCATCTGTTATGCGCCCTTGAATGTCTCTTCCGAGGCTAGGTTCCGCATGAATTTCAGGTATTCCGGGACTGTCATGTCCGGGCGTTGACCACCGACGATGCTGTTACCTTGGGAGGCGTTGTCACCCAACATGTCAATTACCATGTAGGCTAGAGCCTTGGCTCCCTTGATCACGGCGAGGGAGTAGTCCTCGATCACGTAGGTTGCGCCGTGGCCCAGACCAACCGCGCCGCCAATGTAGGGGTGAATCACCGGCATCAGATGACTTATGTCTCCCATGTCGGTGGAGCCACCGCGGTGGTTTACATAACTAACATTGTCCTCGCCCACCAAGTCAACAGCGTTGGCCCTAAATATCTCAGCCATGCCCTTGTGCTGTTGCAGGGGCATGTACCCAGGGATGGTCTGAATCTTGACGTCAGCTCCCACCGCCATGGCTCCGGCTCTAAGCGCCCGGTCCACCTTGGCGTTGGCGTCCATCAGGGCTTCCAAAGATCGACCCCGAACAAACGTCTCCATGCGCACATCGGCTGGCACGGCGCTCACGGCTTCGCCGCCCTTGGTGATGATCGGATGAACGCGAATACTGTCCTCGTCGCGGAAGGTCTCACGGTTGAAGTTGATGGCGGTCATGGCCATCATGGCGGCGTTCAGAGCGTTGATGCCCAGATGGGGAGCTCCGCCGGCATGGGCGGCGCGGCCAATGAATTGGATGCGCTTGGCCACTGAACCGTTGTTGGTGTTGCTGATGCAAATCTGCTGCTCGGCAGGGTTGCTGGTGGTGTGGAGCATCATGGCCAGGTGAACGTCGTCGAACTCACCAAGTCGGACCATCTCCGGTTTGCCGCCCAGAAACTCAATCTTGCCAGCCTGGCGTAAACCGTCTCGGAATTCAATCTCGATATATTCTTCAGCGGGCACGGCCATGAAAGCGATGCGACCCGCAAGATTTTGAACGATGTCATTGTTGGTGAGCGCCATGGCTGCACCAATCATCATTGCAATCTGGCAATGGTGGCCGCAAGCGTGGGCGGCGTTGGTGACTGGGTCGGAGTGGGGGTGTTCTCCCACAATAAGCGAGTCAAGCTCTCCCAGCACGGCCATGGTTGGTCCGGGGGCACTTCCGGAGGCATCGGCGCGCACTCCAGTGATTGCCAGTCCGCTTCTTGGTTGCATTCCCAGAGCGGCGAACTGCTCAGCCACCAGCTTGGCGGTCTTGAGTTCCCGGAATCCAGGCTCAGGATTCTTAAGAATCGTCTTGGCGATGGTCACGAGATCATCAGCGTTGGCGTCGATAATCTCGGCTGCTTTACGTTTCAGGTCCTCTTTCGAGGGCATCAAGCATTCTCCAAATAAGCCGCATTTTAGTCGGGCGATTTTACAGACTCAGAGGCGGCGATTGTGCCGTTTGAGATTGTAACAAAGGCAGCCTGGGAAAGGTATACCGGAGTGTATAATGACCGGGCCGTGCCTGAACTCTGTTTCAGGCATAATTCGAAGTTAAATAATCGTTTTGGATCGTCCTTTAATCACACCACTATGAAGATAATAATTGCCCCTCAAGGATTCAAAGGTGGCATCTCTGGTCTTGAGGCTGCCCAAGCTATAGCCAGGGGTGTTCTGGCGGCAGTGCCCGATGCTGAAACAGTTTTGCTTCCCGTGGCCGATGGTGGTGACGGTACGCTGCACGCGCTGGTGGACGCCACT
>DUCU01000058.1 GCA_012959605.1 Dehalococcoidia bacterium
GTTTCAGCGACACCCCCATCGGGAAGCCATAGGGGGTGGGGTACTTTAAGGGTATGGGGATCGGCAGCCGGAGCGTCAAGGTCTTAGTGTTTGGCCGTCGAGTTCTTCTTTGGCGACACCGAACTTAGCCTGGAACTATGGACTGTGATTGCTGGTATATCGGGGTTCGTTGATTAGTCTTTCAGGTACTTTTCCGGTACCTCAAGAGCATCACGTAAATTGGCATCCGTTACATAGTCTAAATTGGTGTCTCTAAAGCTGATATCCACAGACCATCGGTTGGTGTAGCATTTATGTGTAGGAATATAAAAATTGATTGCAATTATAATCATTCTAATAATCTTGATAGCAATACTGGTCGTCTTTGGTGGCGTCCGAATGACTCTGGCCTACGCCGAAAGCAGGCGCGCAAAAGCATTTGGAGAAAGGGCCCTTGTTGAAATGCGTTTAAGAGAGGCACTAGAAGACCAATTAGCCGACGAGAGGGAAAAGAGGATGGAGTTAGAAAAGGAGTTAGCAGAATTTCATAAAAATGAAGATGAAATAGACGAAACCGAATAGCCTCAGATTCAATAAACGGCGATACGTCCACGAGGAAGCATGTCTATCTGTTGGCAGCCATTGCCGTTTTGCTGGCCGGATATCCCGCATGGCTGATATCTCCGTCAGTCCCGGGTCATCCCAGAGCATAACTGTGACCTTCCAAAACACCAGTGATGTCACGACTCATTATAGGCTTGAGGACGCGGGCAGATTTTCAGGATGGACGATAACCAAAAAGTGTAGGGAGGGGCCCGGTTCAAAGGATTGTGAAATTCAAAATGTTGATCCCGGGGATACTGTGGCGCTTAATTACCAAGTGAGCGCGCCATCGCCGGCCCCAGTGGTGATTTACGACGACCAAGTAATCATAGAAGAAAACACTACGGTTGCCTTCCAGCTAGATGCTGGTACGTATCGATTAGAACTGACGGCTACAGGAGATGGCGTTGAAGTATTGTGGCCCGGTAGCGATTGCTCAGGCCAACCGAGAGAGACTCAATCACATACCGAAATATGTACTCTGAAGCGACCAGGGCAATTCAGCGTATCTAATCCAAGTATGTTTGGAGCAGGGCGGCCCAGTAGCTTCACCGTCAAAGTTACTAATCTGCCAGGTGGCTCCGCGACTGCGGATTGGGTTCTTAAAGCAGCTCACACCTGCGGCCTGTTTGGATGCAGATATCAGGATGTCGACAGTCAAAGCCAGCTATTTTCGGTTCGCTAACAAAGTGTCCGCACTTCTGACCACTCCCTGTGCTTATGACCACTTATGGGTAGGTTCTAGGCTCAGTTTTGTCACTTATGACCACTTATGGTCATTTGTGGCTAGGCATGGCATCAAACTCAAAAACCGGTGGGGGCAACCCCCGCCAAGATGTACTCGACCTCCCATTCCCACGAGTAGTTACCCGGGGGCGAACATGCCGATGTTCGTTCAATGGTGAGTACAAACCGTGGTTTTAGCTTCATATGGCCCTTTGTTGTCCCGATTGTTCCGCGCCGGAACGCCTGCAGATAAGTAGATTTGACTGGACGGGGCGGTAATAAGCGCGCACTTCACCCTCCTGATGGAAGAGACCTCCGTTACGCGTGTTTACTGTTTTCAGCGATCTGGGAAAGAACGGATAAGCCGGGCAGGAGATTCTCCCAAGAGTATGAACGGCTCCGCCTGCGCTGGAGTCGGTTAATAGGGTCTTCCGGGCGGGTCGAATATGGGGCTAGGTTTGGGTCACCGACGCTTCTTGCCGGCTGAATTTTGGCTTGCCGTGGCGTACCAACGCGAACCAGACGGTCGTCGCCAGGCTGAGTCCGGCCGCTCCCGTGATGGCCACCTCCCATCCCAACTGTCCGGCTGCCAACGCCAGAGGGAAAGCTCCCAGAAAATGGAATCCCGGCGTGAACTGCAGCATCCCCATCACCCGCCCCCGCACCTCGGCGGAGGTCTCGGTCTGGATCATCGTGGTGGCTAGAGGCCAGACCATGCCCACTCCGGTCACTCCGACCAGCGTGAAAAACAAGAAAGTGGCCCAGAACCAGTTGGACCAGGCGAATAGAGTCAACATCACAGTGAAGACGAGCAGGCTCAACAGGAGTGCCCGGTAGACGTGGACTCTGCTGATGGCAGGAAGGAGTATACTGCCAGCTAAGGACCCAAGTCCCGAGCCCAAGAACAGCAACCCGACCCCCGCAGCGCCGGTCCCCAGCACATCCTTGGCCATGGCCGGGACGACCTGCATGTGGGACATGCCGAACCCTCCGAACGCGCAGGTGATGATGATCACGGTGAGGACCATGGGACTTCTCTTAATGTAGACCACACCGTCGGCGAAGTTCCTGAACACGGACTGGCCCGCGGGCTTCGCCGACCGGGGCAGAGGTCCAACTTTGGCAACGCAGGCCATGCTCACCAGGTAACAACCGGCGATGACCGCAAGGCTCGCCCCCACGCCCCACACTTCGATGATGACCCCAGCCGCCGGAGGGCCGACCATGCGCCCAGCGTGGACGGCCATGCTCTGCATCGCTACGGCGTCCAATACGGACCGTTCTTCGACCAGGTCGCCGATCATCGTCATCCGGGCCGGCATACTCAGCGACTGTACCACGCCCATGAAGAAGGCAGCGGCATAGACGTGCCAGATGGCTACCAAGTCGGCTATCGTTAAAAACGCCAGCGCCGCGATGACCCCACCCACGATAGCTTGTGTCGCCATCAATATATACCGGCGGTCGATTCTGTCGGCTAGCACCCCGGCCACCAGTAGCAACGCAACGTTGGGCGCGCCGTAGAGGAAGATAACCAGACCCAGTTGGGCCGAGGAGTCGGTAACGAGTAGCACCAGCCACCCGATGACCATGAACTGGGTGCCCTGGCCAAGCCCCTGTAGGGAGCTGCCGATCCAGAACCAGCGGTAATCTCTCTGCCGCCAGACCGCCGCTAACCGACCTCGGTAGGCCGCAAAACCGGACAGGGCCCGGGTACTCTCAGTGATTTGCACCAAGTAAGGCTATCACAGCTACGGCGTGCTTAGGGGATTGCAATCATTGCCCAAGAAAGGTGAAAGCTGCCATATGAATCACTCCTCAGTTTTGGTCTACGAATACTAAAGAGTTTTTACCGGAAAGAAAAGTCGTTAGCAAGGAAATCGCCCACCGCATCGGCATAGAGGAAGCGGCGGCGAATAAGTTGACCGAAGACGAATTGAGGGTCGTCTCTCAGTTGACCACCAGCATCAAACTGACCGATTACCTAGCCAACAATAATGGTTCAGGAATAGGTAGACTCCGTTTGCACCAGAACCCACATTGGAAGCCACTCGGATTAGGTATTAGGACGGTGGCAAGCGTAAAACACTGATACCATGATCTGTACTTGATATGAGGAGAAACGTAATTGAGAAATATAGTCGTGATCGGCGCCGGATTTGCCGGGCTATGGAGCAGCATCTCAGCAGCTAGGTCGTTGGATGACCTCCATGAAGACGATGTTCGAATCACTGTCGTTAACAGAGATAAATGGCACGGAGTAAGGGTCCGCTATTACGAATCTGATCTGACCGATACACGGATACCGCTTGACGATCTTCTCGACCCAATAGGTGTGGGATTAGTTGTTGGCGAAGTCGAAAATATCGATCATGCTGGGCATCTCGTTTCAGTGAGAGCACTTGGAGGTGTCTCCATACTGCCATACGACCGTCTGATATTAGCGTCGGGTAG
>DUCU01000059.1 GCA_012959605.1 Dehalococcoidia bacterium
ATGGTGACGCCTTCCACAGGTGTAATTGGACCAGCCATGGAGTTACCTTCCTTAAAACGTTCTAGGGTGTAGTTCTAGCCACACGGTAAAGGGCCTTTATCCGTGCCTGAGCAAGCACCGAGTATATCACAAGATTATCACCAATTAACCATGGGTTAACCGTGTGCCGTCACTCCAACCTGCATGTGGACTGGCGGTGGGGGTTCATTTATAATACAGAGTCTAAATTTTGAAATTCAGGTGGCAAAATGGCAGCGGTAAGTCCCTTTCGAGGATGGCGGTTCAACCCGGAAACAGTGGGAGACATGGCTTCAGTGCTGTGCCCGCCCTACGACATGATTGATGAGGAAACCCAAGAGGCGCTGAAACGCCAGAACCAGTACAACGTGATCCATCTTGAGGCTGGAGAGGGTCTTGATTGGAACACCTCAGCCAAAGAACAGTACGCCGCAGCTTCTGACCTGTTTGACCAGTGGCGACAGAATGAAGTGTTACGACAGGACGCCGAACCTTGCTATTACCTGATGCGTCACAGCTTTCCCATGGGCGGCAAGACCATGACCCGCCTGGGACTGATCGCCTCCGTTGGCTTGGAAGATTACGCGACACGCCAGGTATTGCCTCACGAGTTCACCCAAGCACCTGCGATTCAAGACAGAGTCTGGTTGATGGAGTCCCTTTCGGCTAACATCAGCCCCATCATGTCCATATTCCGCGACGCTGAAGGTGAGCTGAACAAGTTGTTCCAGCCGGTGATGGCTAGCGGTCCAGAATTTGACGCCACCGACGATTCCGGTAGCGCCACGGCCCTTTGGCGCATCTCCGACGGCGCTATCCATAGCCAGATAGGAGAATTCTTCGCCAGTCGTCCCATCTATCTGGCTGACGGCCACCACCGGTACGAAGCCGCCAGGCAGTACCAACTGGACCGCCACGCTGAGAGCGAGGAGGCCAAAGCGCCCAAACTGGCCCACAACCACGTCATGATGACCCTGATTGCCTTTGACGACCCTGGGTTGGTTGTGCTGGGCTACCACCGCACGCTGAACGGAGTTCCGGCCGACAAACTTGGCCGGATCAAAGCAAAACTAAACGAACTCTTTGAGTCACAGCCCCTTTCCGGAAACTCTGACGCTTTAATTCAGCAAGTGGACGAGCAGGGCGTCAATCAACAGCTCTTGGCATCGGTCGACAGCGATGGAGCCAATATGCTGGTGCTGAAGCAATCAGCCATTGAACCTAGTTGGGGTTCACTTTCCGCATCAGAGGCCTGGGTGCTCGAGGAACAGGTGCTGCGCCCGGAGCTGGGAGACGCCACTCTGGATTACTTGGATTTCATGCACGACCACGAAGAAGCGGTGGAACAGGCCAAGAACGGTGAATTACAGATGACCTTCTTGCTAAAACCGTTCCCGCTAGACGCCTTTGAAAGCATCGTGGGTGGCGGGCAGCGTTTACCAAGAAAATCCACCTTCTTCTTCCCCAAGTTACCCACCGGGTTGGTAATCAACCGACTTGAAGGAGAACTTTAGGGGTAGCTGTAAAGATAGCTAACTGGCGGCGCGGTCACCGTTGGTACGTTCTCGGAACCGCTCAGTGATGGCCTGCTCCGCCTGGCGGCTGTTGGTGGCTATAAAATCTTCCAGTTGACGTATCTCAGCCTGTATATCGTCGCTGGGGGCAGCTCTATTCTGCTTCAGACTGGCAAGTTTGGAACGAGCCTCATCCACTCGCTTCAGTAATTGAAGTGCTTCCAGCTCTTGGGTCGCCGTGCCTTTCATGACCAGAAGTCGGCGGCGATTGGCGACTGCGTCTTCCAGCCGTTCTTCTATCTCACCCATAGCTGACAGAGATAGATCCAAAGAAGCTTGGCCGTAGACAACCTGTCTGGGTAGGCGACGCAGTTGGGTCTGAAACTGACTAATCAACTCGTCTAGCTGGTCTTCTTTGTTGCGCATCTCGGCGAGGCCCAACCTTAGGGTAGCCATAGCTTGTTCAAGCTGAGAAATAGCCATTTGGGCACCTCCCACAACTGGCCAGTAAAAATAACGCCGGAACAGCAATTGCGCTATTCCGGCGAAAGTTTCTATTTAAACCGATTATCCCACTGCGGAGGAATTATTACTATGGAATAAAAACCACTTCAGACAACAATTTTGTTCCAATTAGAGCTTCTGGCTGACCCAGTCTACGACTTGAATCCCACCTGCGGCAGCACGATCTTCAGCGCGTCGACGACTTCTGTGATGTCAGATTTTTCGACAGCGCCCAAATGGCCGATCCGGAAAATGTCGTTGGTCATTCTTCCCTGGCCACCCGCCAACACTACATTGTGTTCTGTGCGCATCTTCCCAACCAGCGCCTTGTTGTCGACGCCTTCGGGAATTTTGACTGCGGTCACAGTGTTGGACGCGTACTGTTCGTCTGACACTAGTAGTTGGAGTCCCAGTTCTCGCACATTGTCACGCGTGAATTGCGCAATGGTGGCGTGGCGGCCAAAGACGTTCTCCATGCCTTCCTCCAGTAGCACATCCAAAGCCCTGCTCAGGCCATACATTGCAGAAAGGTTCGGAGTGAAAGGCGTCTGGCCCTGTGCCAGGTACTGTTTGGCCATGCTCAGATCAAAGTAGAACCGGGGCATCTTGGCCGTTTTCTGGGCCTCCCAGGCGCGCTCGCTGACGCTGATGAATGACAGACCAGGCGGGATCATGAAGCCTTTCTGTGAGGCCGTCCCCACCATGTCGCAGTCCCATGCGTCAACCGGCAGCGGGATGCAGCCCAGGCTGGATACGGCGTCAACCAGCAGCAGCTTGTCGAATTCTCCCTTCACAACTTTGGCGATCTCTTCCACCGGGTGGGTCACACCGGTAGATGTTTCGTTGTGGGTAACCAGAACGGCTTTGATGTCCGGGTCGGCTTGGAGTGCCTTGCGGATAGCATCCGGATCCATGGGACCGCCCCATTCAAAGTCCATGCGCTTCACGTCTGCGCCGTAGGCTTCAACCATATCCACAAACCGGTCGCCAAAAGCGCCGGCGGTGGCAGCAATCACCTTGTCTCCGGGGGACAGCGTGTTGACGATGGACGCCTCCAGAGATCCAGTGCCCGATGCAGTAAGGATGTACAGGTCGTTCTTGGTCATGAACACCTGCTTCAACTGCTCCGTTGTCTTGTGGATCATCTCGCCAAATTCCGGACCCCGGTGATTGATCATCGGGTCGGACATAGCCTCGACAATGTCGTCGGGGATGGGAGTGGGGCCTGGAGTTCGCAGGTTCTGGCGGGTGGTATTAGGCATGGGTCTTCTTGTCCTATTTGCCAATTGGCAGCGCGATTAGCGGGGTGTGACTCTGTGCCTCGTCAATTAACGGTCTATTCCCAGAATGGAATTACAGGTTTTACGACGAGATTTCAGTTTGATTTCAGCCTGGCAAATCCGGTGTTTGCTGCTTTTTGCCACGCCTGTAGAGGCGGATTTTACCGACTGGCCAAGCGGGAAACGATTATATCACCGTCTCGTCAGGCCGTCATATGGATAATCCCGATTGTCTTGGAGACTGGGACAACTTGGTCAATCAACCTTACTTTCCGTACAGGTAGATGGAGAAAAATAGTCCCAGAACCATTACCCCCATCGTAGCAAAAGTCACTATTGAACCCACGCCAAACAGGGCTGATTAAATACCCCGGAACATGGGCAGCATTGAGAGGGTGAAGAAAGTTCCCGGCACCAAGAAAACAAACCCA
>DUCU01000060.1 GCA_012959605.1 Dehalococcoidia bacterium
TACACGGCCCGCGCTGGTATCAAGTCACATATCTTTGTGCCCAAGAACGCACCTGAAGCAAAGCTCCGGCAGATCAGAGCTTACGGCACTACGGTGCACCCGATTGGCGGCATCAGAGAGGATGTCACTGCCGCAGCCGTCAGCTACAGCAAGCAGCACGACTTAGTCTACGCCTCCCATATGTTGAGCCCCTATTTCGCGGAGGGCACCAAGGGTTTTGCGTATGAGGTTGTGCAGCAGTTTCACGACAAAATGCCCGACCACGTGGTGTTCCCGGTGGGCAACGGTTCCCTGCTGATTGGCGCTTACAACGGGTTCAAGGAATTGCTAGCCTCCGGAAAGACCGAAAAAATACCCAAGCTCCATTGTGTTCAATCCCGAAATGTCATGCCCTTGGTTGCCGCTTTCACCGGAGAAGATTGGAGCCTGTCAGTCGCGACTAAGACCGTAGCTGGGGGAATATCCATCGCTGCGCCGTCACGCCAATGGCAGATTCTAGACATCTTGCGCGCTTCAGGTGGAACTGCAGTGGCCGTGGAGGAATCCAGTATTATCCAGATGCAGATAGGCCTGGCAGAACAAGAAGGCATCTTTGCCGAACCGACATCGGCGGCCGCATTCGCTGGACTGGAAGCTCTGGCCAACCAGGGCGTTATCCAACCAGGGGATTTGGTGTTGGTACCGGTAACCGGATTTGGACTCAAAGACGAGTCGCCCAATTAAAATGCTCGTAGCCCGTCCCGGACCCCATTCCGAAAGAGATATAGAGAGTTAGCATGAAGTTGCAGATCATGTCCCCGGCCGCAGACAGAGTTGATTTCAAGGTACCGCCAGCGCCCCGCCTCAGTGGCCTTGAGGGCAAGACGATTGGTCTCTACAACAATATGACCGGTGGAGCAGATATTGCGGTGGATCGAGTGGCTCATCATCTCGCCCAGCGTTTCCCCGGTGTGAAGTTTGAGCGCTATGGGGGCGACCTCCGGCAGGGCAGGCCAATACTCAGTCGCGGCGTCCACATCGACGATGATGAAGCGACGCTGATTGCGACAGAGGTAGACGCCATGATCGGGGCCACGGCCCATTGAGGCGGTTGCACGTCGTGGCTTGCCCATGACATGGTTGCCGTTGAGAAGGCCGGTGTCCCCGCCGTAGCCATTGCCGCCAGGAGCTTTGCCAGGGCTTGGCAGTCTTGCGTGGACGGATGGGGGCAGCCCAACGCGTCGTTTGTGACCATCCCCCATGCCACAACCGGGCAACAAGAAGATTTCATCCACAAAATGGTGGATGAACAGATCGATGAGATCATCGAAAGACTCACGTCCATCCCTGCGTCTGCCGGTGCTGTCAGAGGGGCCCGTAGCAGCGGCCAAACCACTGAGATGTTCACGGTAGAGTTGGACGAATCTCCAGAAGGACTGGACTCGGTCAACCGTTTCCTGGCCGAACGCGATTGGAGTGACGGCATACCCGTGATGCCGCCAACGCCAGCGGCTGTTGAGCAGATGCTGAAGGGAACGAAGCGAGCGCCTCAGGACGTACTGATGGTCATGGAGCCTGGGTTTGGTCTGGCGACGGTTGAGAAAATTGCCATTAATGCTGTCATGGCGGGCTGTCGTCCGGAGCAATTCCCGGTCCTTTTGGCGGCGATTGATTGCCTGGCCCAACCGGAGATGAACCACCGGGATATGCAGGTCTCCGGGCACACAGAAGCTCCAATTATCTTGGTCAATGGCCCAATTGCAAAGAAGGCGGGAATCAATTTT
This sequence comes from Dehalococcoidia bacterium, assembly GCA_012959605.1. GTDB lineage: Bacteria > Chloroflexota > Dehalococcoidia > Lucifugimonadales > UBA3495 > UBA9611. Next base: position 1,764 of record DUCU01000060.1, read on the forward strand.
GGCACCACGGCCATGGGCCCAGGCGTGATCAACAGCGCCAACACGGCTATTGGCCGGGCTCTGCGTCTGTGCCTAATAAATATTGGCTACTGCAACGCCGGAGCCGGCGACCCCAACTTCATCGGCCTGCCAACCAAGTTTGGTATGTGCATCGCTGAAAACGAAGAAGTCAGCCCCTGGCAGCCGTACCACATGGACCGGGGGTTCAAGCGCGACGAAAGCGCGGTGACTGTGGTGACGGTCACGGGCCCAACCACCATTATCGACCCTAGATCCAAAACTCATGAAGACACACTGAAAAATATTGGCTCAATGATGTTCTACCCCAACGCCGGGGCTGGTGGATGGGTCAAGGGTCGGCAATCGGCACAGGTTGGGCACACCAACAAGCGAGTGCCCTATCAGGGCCCGTACCATCCCATAATTCTGAGTCCATCACGGGCGGTGATAATGGCCGAGGCTGGATTCAGCAAGCAGGACGCCCAGGAATGGCTGCACCACAACTGCCGAGTCTCGATGAAGTCCATCTTGGCCTCAGGAGCAATGCCTGTGGACACCAACGGCAAGTGGCTGTACCACCCTGAGTTGCAACACCTGGCAGACGATCCGGAGGCGACGATTCCGGCGCTGGAAAGCCCGGAACAGTATCTGCTGTTTGTGACCGGTGGATCGACCCACTACGCTAACTTCTTCTACGGCACCTATGGTATTGCGACTTCTCCCGTAGAAGACATTTAGTTGGAGAAATTTAGTGGCCGGTATGTGTTGATTGTCCAAGTTAGCTAATACGATTACTCGGGCCGGATACCCTCTATCTGTGTTCTGGTATCGTGATTTTGTGCTCGCTTGGACTGCCACTTCGTTGGTGACCATGGGGACCCAAATGGAGGGAGTGGTCCTGGGTTGGTTCATACTCACCAAGACTGATTCGCCCTTTTTGGCGGGGGCTATTTGGTCGGCGCGGATGTCTCTGAATATCATGTCCCTCTTTGCCGGCGCGATTGCAGACCGTATCCCGCGTCATAAGATTCTGGCGGCGGTCAACTTCATGACGGCTGCCTTGTCTATCTTGATGCTGCTCCTGATTCTGAGCGGGCGATCAGAGATGTGGCATATCTTCTCGATCGTCGTCGTCGCCGGGATGGTGCAGGTGTTTCAGATGCCTTCTGCCCAGGCGCTGGTCGCCGACACCTTGCCTGAAGACCGCATCGCAAACGGGGCCGCGTTCAACACCTTGGGTCGGAACGTTGCCATGCTGCTAGGCCCCCTGGTGGGCGGCGTCTTATTCAAGGTCTCGGGGCCTGAAGGCGCCTATTTGGCCGTGGCCGCGCTCTATTTTCTCAGTGGTTGGGTTGCCATCTATATCCGGTCGTCGGGTATCACTCAGAACCGACCGTCAGAATCAGTGTTCCTCACCATGGTCGCCGGGCTGAAATACGTCAAAAGTAATCAATTGCTCTGGGCCACCCTCCTGCTGATTCTGATAGTTGAATCATCGGGTTGGACCTTTCACACCACCGTCGTGCCCATATTCGCACGCAACGAACTTGGCACTGATTCCACTGGACTGGGAGTGCTGCTGTTCGCATTTGGCCTTGGCGCTGTTCTGGCGTCGCTCTTCTGGGCTATGTTCAGCGAGTTGCGGAACGTTGGAAAATCAATGATTGCGTCGGTCATCGTGTGGCACGCCAGCATCTTGGTGTTTGCCACATCTCAGTCGTTCTTCCTTTCGATGGCAATCTTGGCAGTGACCGGAGCGGGATTTGCTTCGACGCAGGTCTTCATGTTGTCTTCCTTGTTGGGTAACTCCCGGCCCGAATTTAGGGGGAGGGTGATGAGCTTGCGGTCCTTGGCGATTTACGCGTTTGCTTTGGGTAGCATGACCTCGGGCGCTACCGCCGGAATCTGGAGCGCACCGGTTGCCGCGACTGTTGTGGGGACGATGGGGATTGTATTGGTGATTATATTGGCCGTTTTAGCGCCTAAGTTACGCCGACTTTAGCAGGCACAGCCCGCGAATTTGGTGATAGTCTTGTTTGACCCCAGCGTGGGCGAGTGGTAGCGTTCGCCCAATACTCCACCGACCACTACTCGACCTGCAACCTCTGGCTGAAGTTTATTGCCGAAATTCATCGCCAATCTAATAAGGCCCGAATCCCCTCTCGCGGTCTTCCGCTACCGTGATTTCACCTTTGCCTGGGGTTCCACTTCCCTGGTGACCATGGGCACGCAGATGGAAGCGGTGGTGCTGGGTTGGTTCATTCTGACGCTGACCGACTCGCCATTTTTGGTGGGCGCAATCTCCGCCGCTCGGATGGCCATGAACATAATGGCCCTCTTTGCCGGAGCAATCGCCGACCGCGTTCCCCGGCACCGCCTGCTCGCTGTAGTCGAGTTCATGATGGCCGGCTTTGCTGCGTTGATGCTGGTATTAATCCTCAGCGGCCAACTGGAAACCTGGCACATTTTTGCGGTGGCCGTTGTGGCCGGGATGGTGCGTGTATTTCAGATGCCTGCTGCCCAGTCGTTAGTTGCCGATACCCTGCCACCGGACCGGATTGCCAACGGCGCTGCGTTCAACAACCTGGGAAGAAACATTGCCATGCTGCTGGGGCCATTGTTTGGCGGTGTGCTGTTCAACAGCTTCGGAGCCAAAGGTGCCTACATCGCCATTGCTGCGCTGTACATCATGAGCGGGTGGGTGGCGCTCTACATCAGGTCATCCGGCCAGAAGATCATTGAGAAAAAAGATGGTCAGGTGGAATCGGTTTTTCGCACCATGATCGGTGGTCTGAAGTACGTCAAAAGCAATCAGATACTCTGGGGCACGCTGGCCTTGGCGCTGGTGATCGAGTCGTCCGGTTGGACTTTTCACACCACTCTGATGCCAATATTCGCCAGGGACGTATTGGATGTGGACTCAACCGGACTGGGTTTTTTGCTGTTCGCCTTTGGCGTTGGGGCGGTGGCCGCGTCTTTGGGCTGGGCCATGATCAGCAACCTACGTCATGTGGGTAAACTGATGATCGCGTCGGTGGTCTTCTGGCACGCCAGCATCCTCCTGTTTGCCACGTCAGAGTCCTTCTACCTGTCCATGGCAATACTTACGCTGACTGGGGCCGGCTTTGCCTCAACCCAGGTGTTCCTGCTCTCGTCGTTGCTCGGAAATTCACGCCCTGAATTCAGGGGGCGAGTCATTAGCCTGCGGTCGTTGGCGATTTACGCATTTGCTTTGGGCAGCATGTCCTCGGGATTGATGGCCGGTCTGTGGAGCGCCCCGGTGGCGGCCAATATAGTTGGGGTGATGGGAATCATCCTAGTTCTACTGCTGGCCGTGGTGGCACCGAAGCTAAGACGGCTCTAGAAGCACGACAAAGAAATGCCAGAGGGTTCGACTTATAATTCCAAGTCGAACCCTCTGGCATTTGTAGTTTCTAGTTGCCGAGGTAGAGGGGAGTTAGTCCGCGATCTCGAGGATCATCTCAATCTCAATGGAAGCTCCATTAGGCAGTGCGGCCATACCGACTGCGGACCTGGCGTGGGCTCCGGATTCGCCGTATAGCTCGCTAAGTAGGTCAGTTGCGCCGTTGGCCACGGCTGGTTGCTGGCCAAAATCCGGAGTGGAGTTGACCATGCAGAGCAGCTTGGCCACTCGGTTTACTCTGTCGAGGTCTCCAATGGCCGCTTTGGCATCGGCCAAGCAGGCGAGGCACGCATTCTTTGCCGACTCATAAGCCTTCTCAACGGTGATGTCAGCGCCAAGTTTGCCCTTGAATTCTGCGCCGGCAGTATGCCCCCCCACATACAGGATGTTTCCCACTTGGACGGCCCCGGCCCGGCCCGCGGGCGGTGTTCCAACAGCGGGCAATTCCAGCCCCATGGCTTTTATCTTGTTCTCTATTTCCATGTTGATTCTCCTCTATCTCAAATTATCTGTTTATCTTCGCAGGCTAGAATACGCCCAAATTGCTCATTCGCCTAATCGATTTACAGCCAACTAGGTCGGTGTCTCCCAATCCCGGGCCCGTTCCATCGCCCTTTGCCATCCGGCGTATAGCTTGTCGGCCTCTTCCCGGGTTATTTTGGGTTCGTAGCGGGCAGGTAGTTTGCGTTGTTCGGAAAGTTCTAGTTGGTTGTCCCAAAACCCCACGGCCAGCCCTGCCAGGTGTGCTGCGCCCTGGGCGGTGGTTTCTGCAATCTTTGGCACCTCCACGGGCAGGCCGATCAAGTCTGCTTGAAACTGCATCAAAAATGGGTTGGCCGACCCTCCGCCGTCTGCTTGCAGCATGGTGATCTCCAACTGCGACGATGACCTGATGACCTCCAGCACGTCACGTACCTGGTAGGCTATGGCCTCCAGGGTTGCCCGGACGATGTGGGCCTTGCTGGTGCCACCGGTGAGACCCACCATGGTACCGCGAGCATACATATCCCAGTGGGGAGCGCCCAGACCAGCGAAAGCCGGGACGAAATACATGCCTCCGGTATCTGCGACTGACAGGGCAATTTCTGAAGTTTCGGCGGCGTTCTTGATGATGCCCAGGCCGTCTCTCAGCCATTGGATGGCAGCGCCGGTGATGAAGATACTGCCTTCCAGAGCGTATTGGGTCTGCTGACCGTGTCGTTGCCAACCAACGGTCGTTAGCAGGCCGGGCGGCGGCGGTACTGGCTGGTCTCCAGTCTGCATGAGTAGGAACGACCCGGTGCCGTAGGTATTCTTGACCATCCCGGGTTGAAAACAGGCTTGGCCAAATAATGCGGCGCTCTGATCTCCAATCAGACAAGTAATTGGAACCGCAGCACCGAAGAACTCAGCATCGGTTTCACCGAACATGCCGCTGGATGGTCGCACTTCTGGCAGCAAACGGCGCGGGATGTTCAGTTTGGCAAGCAGGTCAGAGTCCCATTCTTGTTTGTGAATATTGAACAGCATTGTCCGCGATGCGTTGGTGACATCCGTGGCATGGACTTTCCCTCCGGTCAATCGGTACAAGAGCCAACTGTCGATGGTACCGGCGCATAACTCACCCGCTTCGGCGCGGCGTTGCCCATCTGAGATGTTGTCCAACAACCAACGTATCTTGGTTGCTGAGAAGTAGGCGTCGATGACCAGTCCGGTGCGTTCTCGAACTACCTGTTCCATCCCCTGCAGCTTGAGTTCTTCGCAGAGTTGGGCAGTGCGGCGGCACTGCCAGACGATTGCTGGGGCCACTGGTTCGCCGGTGATGCGGTCCCAAATAACCGTGGTCTCTCGTTGGTTGGTTACGCCGATAGCCGCCAGTTGCTGTGGTTGGATTCCCTCCGCAGCAATGGCTTCATGGGCGACCGCCAGCGTCGACTGGAAAATCTCTTCAGGGTCATGGTCCACCCAGCCCGGTTCTGGGTGGTACTGGGTGATCTGGCGGTTGGCCGAGGAGACGATTCGTCCTTCGCGGTCGAAGATGAACGCCGAAGAACTGGTGGTGCTCTGGTCAATCGCCAGGATGTATCTTGTGTTGCTTGTATTTTGAACCATGGCTATTGGGCGGGCCCTATTACTAGACCACGCCCGATTCGGCCAGGTAGGCCAGTTCGGTTTTAAGCAGCCCCAGCTCACCACAGAGAATCTCTTCGTTGTGTTCCCCGACCAATGGGGCACGACTTGATATCCGCCAGGGAGACCCGTTGTAGATGCCAGCGGCGCCGGGGTATTTGAAGGTCTTACCCAGTTCTGGGTGGGCAACATCAACCCAAAAACCCCGGTCGTTCAGGTGGCCTTCATCGATTAACTCGTCTGGAGTCCTGACCGCGCCCCAGTTGAATCCGAGTTCCTGGCCGCCGTGGGCGATCTCATCCCGAGGTAGACTGGCGACGAAATTCTCTACCACTTTTTCTATGTGCGCAACTTCGGAATTGAAGACCGACGAGTCTTGGTAGCGTTCATCGGTTAGGTTATCGGCCAAGCCGTGGCTGTCCATCCATTTCACCAATGTTGGAAATTGCCGAAAGGTGACCCTGGATGCCGATGCGTTTACGTACTTGCCATCTTTGCAGCGGAGTTGGGCAACGGCGTTGGGTGTTGCCGCTGCGTGGCGTCCTGTCTGACGCAGCACCACCTGGTTTTGGTAGATGTAGGTATTTACGTGCATCTCGGTGGTGAGGGCGCAGGCATCATGCACTGATGCGTCGATGTATTGCCCCTGGCCGGAATCAGTCCGATACATCAGCGCTGCCATGATGGCCATGTAGGCGTAATGGCTACCAGTGTGCCAGGCGTTGCCGCCGCCGGGCGCGATGGGAATCTGCTCCGGGTCATCCACTGGATCGTAACCGCTGCAGCCCATCTGTCCGCCCGCTGCCAGGTGCAGCAGGTCGCTACTGAGGTAGTCTCGCCACGGGCCCGTCTGCCCAAAGTCCGTGAGCGAGCACATGATCAAGCGGGGATTAGTCTTGACGAGGTCTTCGTAACCTAAGCCAAGAGATGGCAGATAGCCGGCGTTAAACGTTTCCAGAATCACATCTGCCGTGTCGGCTAACTTCTTGAAAAGCTCTCGCCCATCTGAAGTGTTCAGGTTTAGGGTAATGCCCTGTTTTGAGGTGTTGTAGTGCCAGAACGATAGGCTGCGGTCTCGGTGGGGCACGTCGTCCAGGAACGGCCCGACGCTCCGTGTGCCTTCGCCTCCGGCGGGTTCAATTTTGATAACCTCGGCTCCTAGGTCGGCCATTAACTTGCCGCAGAACTGCCCCTTCTCGTCGGCTAGTTCCAGAACTCGTATGCCGGTTAGTGGCGCTGCCTGAGGGTCGTCATTCTTAGTGGTCTCTCTCTTGGCTGGCCTGCTTAGTCCGATGAACGGCACCGGCGCTGCCTTGAGCATTTCGTCCATGTAGGGATATCGATCGAGGGTCTTGGGCCAGAAGGTGCCGTCTTCATAACCGGCCACAAACTGCTCATGGGACAGGCCGAGCATGCCCTCAAAGACTTCCTGGTTGTGTTGGCCGATCATCGGTGCAGCGTCGTAGTTGATGGCCGGTGTTTCAGACAGCTTGAAGGGCGCATTTTGGAACTTCCACTGTCCGATGACCGGGTGGACCATCTCCTGGTAAATCTCCCGGTGGCGTAGTTGTGGATCATCGTCCACTCGGTTACCGGTACTCTGCACCGGCATGGCCGGGACGCCTGACCCTTGGCACAGTTCCATCAGCTCGTATTTCTCAATGTTTTGGGCCCATGATTGGATGCCTTGGTCCAGCTCTTCTTGGTGCAGGAGACGACCGCCCAATGTGGCGAACTTGGCATCGGTGGCCCACTTGGGCGGCCCCATGACGCCGACCAGACGTTGCCACTGATCCTCAGAGAAGCAGGCGATCGCGCACCAGTCGTTGTAGCCGGCGCCCTTGGTGCGGTAGGCGTTGTGGGGCGCGGTGGTCGGCCCCCGGTAGTTGTTCAGCATGGGGGTGCCCGGCCAGTGGGCGCGGTTGCCCGGCGGATAGCCCTCCCTTTGAGAGGGGCGGCCATTTATGGTGGCGTCCAGCATCGCAGAACCGTTCAGCGTCGCGCCCATGATCATCTGCGACAGGTCCACGTGTTGTCCTTGGCCGGTGATGTTGCGGCGGTAGAGGGAGGTCAGAGCGGAGAAAGCGATATACATTCCGCCGGTGTCGTTCAGATACGACCAACCCCATCCTGCCGGGGGCGCTTCGGGCAGTCCGGAGAGGAAAGTCAGGCCTGAGAAAGCCTGTGCGATGGGCCCCATGGTGAGGTATTCCTTGTGCCGTCCGGTGTGCCCAAAACCAGCCTGAGACACATATACGATGTCAGGTTTGAGCTTGCGTAATTCTTCGTAGCCCAGACCCCAACTCGTCAGTGTCTTGGCGCTGAAATTCTCGACCACCAAGTCAGATTCCGAAATGAGCCTCTTGACCAGGTCGAGGCCCTTTTCAGAGCGCAGATTAACGGTGATGCCTTTCTTGTTGGCGTTGGTGTCGTTGAAATTGGTTGCCGTGTTTAGGCTGGGCGTCATGCCCGGTGGTACTCCGCCAGTAGTCCGGCCTCGCTCCGATAGCGGCCATTCCACCTTGATAATCTCGGCCCCCAAAGCTCCCAGCCAGCGGGTTGCCCATGGTCCGGCCCTGACCCAAGTGAAGTCCACCACCCGGATGCCTTCCAAGGCCTTTGGGCTCGCCGCAATCTGTTCCAGAGTTAGGGGCATTGATTCCTCGCTAGTTTCCTGTTCGTCGGAGCTCGGCTATTAGTCATGTATTCTTGGGCACGAATATAACTACGACGTGCGGGAACGTCAATCTCTGCTACGACGTTTACGGTGCTTAACAACCCCGGCTAACGGACGGTCTCATTCGCCAGGTTTAAGACGCTGTCAGCCAAAACGCTGAGCATGTGCCATGATGCCTCGTTGTGTTTGATGGCTTCCAGGTCGTCAGCATAGGTATCCAGTACGACGTAGGAGCAGCCTAGAGATTCAAGTTCTGCCAGGTCTCTGTGCACTTGGGCGAGACTTCCTTCTCCCACTACACGGTCATTGTCGGGTAGGGGCGAGTCAGTCAACCGGAGCCTGATGCGAGGACAGAGCTTGGGCATGGGCCGACCTTCTTCGTCGGCTATCTCTTTCAGACGGGGAATGCCGGTGTTTTTGAACCAGTCCATCTGAATGCGAATGGGATGCCAAGCGTCGCCGTAGCGGACGGTGCGTCGCATGGCGGCATCACTAGGGCCGCCAACCCAGATCGGTGGATGGGGAGTCTGAATTGGCCGAGGCGCGGTGTGTACGTTTTTGAAAGAGACGAACTTGCCATCATAGGAGGCCACATCTTGAGTCCAGAGCAGCTTGACTGCCTCCAAGTATTCGTTAGTGATGGCCCCTCGTGACCGGTAGGGGACATTAAGCACTCTGAACTCTTCTTGGGCCCAGCCAATGCCGACGCCAAGGATGAACCTTCCGTCGCTGAGCTGGTCCACATTGGCGGTAGCCTTGGCCAACTCCAGGGGATTACGATAGGGCATGATAATCACGGTGGTGCCGATCTCGATGTTGCTGGTGATCCCGGCCAGCCAACCAAGTAACGAGATTGGCTCAAAGAACGGAGCGGGATAGCGCGACTGCACGTCCGGAGTGATGGCAATGTGGTCAGACGTCATGATCAGGTGGTAGCCCAAAGATTCCGATAGCTGAGCCCAGCTTCGCAATGACGCGGTGGTTACACCCGGGCCAAAGTTGATTAAGTTTACGCCTACTTTCATTTCGTTCTCCTAGGTAACAGGGGATGGTTTAAAGAGGCCAATCAAACCGGATCTAATCTGATCTAGTCAAAGAGTGGGGCGAGAATCATATTATGATTGGGCGAGCCTGCTTACAATACCAGACGTATTTGGCATTTGAGTAATTGCATTTGGGTATTCAATGGAGATAACCAATGGTTGAAGGAACTAATATCGGGCAGGCTCCGCCGGACATTGTTGCCCGGTACGTAGGCAATGAAACGATAAACGCGACGATTGGAGTAGCGCCGGGCCCAGCCGGCCCTTGGTCCTACATCACCGGTGTCACAAATTCTGACCTGGATGTTGTAGCACCACCACCAGCATACCTTTCGGTGGCGGGTTGGGCCGCTTGAACGGTGGTCACATTGGTAGGCGTGGCCTACCGAGGAAAGATCGCGCTGGATGACATAACAGTCGAGTTCAAAGTTGAGTCGCTAGAATCCTCAAACGGTATGGGCTTTGGCGTGCGTGAGGTGGTCACGCTCAAGGGCCAGATTTCAGAGTCGGAACGCGTCCGACTCGAACGAGCTTCTAATTTCTGCCCGGTGGGGCAGGCAATGTCCAAGGGGTCTATAGAGTTCGAGGACGAAGTTAGGTGGAGTTCGGGAGAGACGGCGCCCGCATCACCTATGCCGGACGACCTGCAGCCACTGGCTGGGAACATTCCGGCCATTCCCAAGGGAACGGTATCTGGCATGTATCTTTTGGACACCAAAGAGCATGACGAATCCGGAGCGATGACCAGTGAAGGCGAAGCCAAGATCTCCATCCGGTGCGGGAACCTGACCCGGCCCAGCCGGTGGATTGTGCTCGGCGGCCATAGTACGGACGGTATGGTACCCGGCCCCTTCCCGCTGGCCCACAGTGGCTGGCTATCTTCTACCGTGGCGACCCTGAGTCGGTTGCTGCCCTTTGGAACGCAAGGACCGGACGGCCTCACAGTGGAATTATTCATGCCTGCCAGTCCAGGAGGCGTGGCGTCATCTCAGGCCAACGCGGCAGAGGGTTTGGTTGGATACCGACAGGTTCAGCGCCGTATCACCGTACCCGGAACGTCCAGCGAGATACCGCTGAGCACCATCCAGGCGGCGCTGCTTCGCGATCCCATGTCCATCACCTACAAGAACGGTGGTGTGCTGCTGAGCCACGAAGTGGTTGTGGGATAGTTCTGGGGAGTTACCCTCAAGACCTAAAAGCCCCAACTCTAAATCCAGGGTTGGGGCTTTAGTTTGCTGAAATGTCGGGGCGCGTTACGACCAGGGTTGGTTAAGTTCCCGCTGCGTCCTTGGCGGCTTGGGCTGCCACCGGATCTCCGGCCCTTAGGGCAAAATACTCGATTCTGGGCGTCAAGATATCCAGAATTCGCCGTAGTTCCGCCACCGGGGTTGGGTGCTCATCAACCCGCAGATCGACCCTGGAGAACGGATCAGAACCGTGAACCAATAATCCGGATGAGTGGTGCGGCGTCGCATCTTTAGCCTCGCCCCCGGCTTCGAGACCAGCTTCTAAAGCCCTGAGCAACCGCTCCTCCAAGTCCAGTTCTGGATTGTCCAAGAACAACTTGGACATGGCCTGTGCCACGCCTTCCCCCACCAGGCCGTTGCCCATTGCAACATGGTTTGGCCCAGCTATGTGGCCCGACCACTCATTGTTCATGGAGCCGCTCCTGGCGGCAGAGTTGCCGTTGCGGTCAACCAGGCCCAACTGACGTCGCTCGATATGAGGGTCGCTGATCTCCAGTTGTTTTAACGCACCGCTGGCAGAATAACCCTGCTCCATCAGCTTTAGGGCGAATATTCCAAGGTTGGGATCGGTTGAAGCCTGGGTAGCAACCGCACCGACCAAGGATTTAACGAAAGGACACCGTGCTCCAACCGAGATGTCGCTGGTGGTGATGGCGATGCCCAACATGCCGGTTCTTGCGCATCGGCCCGTGATGGAAAAGGTATTGAACTCTATGCCTGGGATAACTCCCATGGGTAGCCTCCTAATGTTTTGGCCAAAGTTTTAATGTTTTACAGCCTAGGAATGTTTTAGGGCGATTCGACTTCGCAAATTTCCAGAGCGGTCAGAGCCAGGGTTTTGGTGCACTGCACCATTTCGCTGATTATGACGCAACTATCGTCTTGACCGCCGCTCCCCCGGATCACGGCCGGGCCGTACAGCAAACAGGGTATGCCGGCGTTCCACAGATGACAGGTGTCGTCGGCGGTGTAAGAAAAGGGGAGAACTGTCCCAATGGCCTGGGGTGGCTCGCCCGTCACCACTTGATGGTTGCGGGCGACAGCGTTGACTATCCAGCGGATCCATTACCAAGCTCCGGCTCCCCTTGAAGTAGGCGGGAGGCGGTATCTCTATGTCGTAGGACAGTTCGGGGTCTGCGGCCTTGAGAGGGTCCAGCGCTCGGCGAATGTCAGCGACAATGCCGTCCACAGTTTGGCCAGGGAGAAAGTGAACGTCCACTATTATTGTGCACAGATCAGGGATATATGGCGGCTCGACCAACACATAGTCTTCCCCCAGTCCACCTAACACACTGCCCACATTCAGCTTGGGCAGGTCTGGCAAGTCGGCCCGCGGTTCATAGGTGAATTCCACAGCCTGTAGGGCGTTGATTATTTGGGTCATCTTGACCACGGCGTTCACGGTGCCTTCCAGCTTCCGGACGTGGCCGGTTACGCCGTATGTGTGGATTGCCATGTGGACGATTCCGGAATGAACGGTAACCAAGTTGCCGACGCCAAACGGTTCGGCGACCACTGCCATGTCGGTGCGGAAGCCGGTTTCCATCAAGAAATGGGTACCAACGCCGCCTTGGGTCTCGCCCACAACGCAGGCGATTACCAAGTCGCCCTTCAGCCGGACGCCAGACTGGCGGACGGCTTCCGCAGCCATGATAATGCTGGTCAGGCCGCCCTTCATGTTTTGAATGCCGTGGCCGTAGAGATGGTCTCCTTCGACCACGGGGACCCATGGGTCCCGGGTCCAGCGGCGGGTGAGGGAGTTGATGTCGGTGTGGCCGTTCAGCATCAGACTCTGGCCGCCGCCGGTGCCCTCCAGTGTGGCGATGGTTTGGAAACGCCCGGGTTCCACTTCTTGCAGGTCTACCTTGTAGCCGCGCTCGTTGAAAAAGTCGGCTAGGAAGTTGGCCACTGGGGTTTCTTCGAGTTTGAAACTGGGAATTTTTATCAGTTCGCTAGCGAGGTTGACGATAGCGTTTTCATCGACTTGGTCAATGATTTTAGACTGTGTCGGGTTCATGTTAATGGTCCCACTCCATCGTTACGTATCTCCCTGTAAGTGCTTCGGAGGCGGGGATAGTTAGCTCGATTAGGAAGACAGCGGCTCCAGCTTAATTGTTCTTCGGGTCTTGGCCGACTCCACCATGGCTTCCGTTAACTGAACCAGCTTAAGGCCATGAGCTCCTGAGGCAGCCGGTTCGCGGTCTTCAGCGATGGCCTGTTGGAAGTCTTCAATGTTCTTCTTCACCAGGTAGACGAAGTCCGGCTCGTAAGCGACGGTGGTGTTCACGGTTTCGCTGGACACCCGGAGTTCCCCTTGCAGGCGCGGCCACGAGCCGTCAGCCAGCATAACTTTGCCTTCGCTGCCGTAAAGGGCAACATCGTTCTGGAAATCGGGCAGGCGCATTCCGCAGCACATGGTCCCAATGGTGCCGCCGTCGAAGCGTAGACACATGGTGGCCAGGTTCTCCAGAGGCCTCTCGGTCGTCTGTCCGTCGGTGATGGCGGCGAGCTCCACCACCTGCTGGCCCAGCAGGAATTGGAGGTCGTCGATGGCGTGGACGCCAATGGTCAACATCGAAAAGGCCCCACCGACCAACTCGGGATGTGTCCACCAATAGCGCAGTCCGGCTCTGGGCTCGGGGTGCACGTTCCCTCGTTCTCCCTGTCCAATCTGAGCTTGGGCCAAGGCAACAGTCCCCAGCGTTCCGTCTGCCACCAGTCGCCGGGTTTCGATGTGACCAGGGTGGTGGCGCAGGTGCAAGCCAACGCCTACTTTTACGCCACGTTCCCGGCAGACCTGCAGAACATCTATGCCGTCGGCCATGTTCAACGACAATGGTTTTTCCACTAGAACATGCTTGCCGGCGTTGGCGGCCATCTTGGTGTATTCGACGTGCAGGTGGTTGGGGGCGGTGATGTAGACCGCATCGATTCTCGAATCAGCCAGCACATCCTCAACCGATGTGTAGGCAATCTGGGCTCCGTGCTTCTCGGCAAAGGCGTCGGCCCGACCCTGGTTACGGCTTTGCACCGCCACCAACTCGCCGCCCTCAGCTTGTTTGATACCTGGAGCGCCCCGGGAGTCGGCATAATCTCCGGCGCTGATGATTGCCCACCCGATCGACATCGTTTACCCCTCTCACTATTTATGCGTGGATTATAGAGGAGAGTTGCGAGTAGGCAAGCGGCACCAAGCTCGATTGAACTCTGTATACTCGGTGGAAATCTGCAGCATTTGGTCCAAGTTGATAATTAATTAGATGCGAGAGGGAACTCGATATGAACGAAGCCCGAAAACCGGTCGCTGTTGTGATTGGTGCAACATCCAAATGGCAGTCAGACGGCCGCAACACAAAATTGGCCCACGGCAAGGAACTTGATGACAGTGACCTGCCAGTTGGCTTGCGTTGGGGCGTTGGTGGTGCCATTGCTCAGAAGTTCGCCCAGGAAGGCTACTTCGTGGTGCTGACCACTCGCATTGCCAGCAATGCAGCGGCGTTGGAGGCAGCGATTCGGGAGCAGGGCGGCGACAGCATGATTGTGGAGCTTGACCTGGTCTCGACGGAATCGATTTCTAATGCATTCGCTGAGATCAGAGACCAAGCCGGCGACCCGGAGGTATTGGTCTATAACGCGGGCTATTTGGAGGGGCGTGACCTGCCTCCGGAAATGGAACTGCTGGAGCACATCCCGGTTGAGATGTTTGAAACAGCGCAGCACATCGCCAGCCGTGGGCCGTTCTTGGTGGCCAAGGAGGTGATGCCGTCCATGCGCAAGGAGGGGAAAGGGTCGTTCCTGATCACGAATAACCAGTTTTCTTTGCGCGGAAAGAAGCGGTATACCGGGCAATCTCTTTACTATCCCAGGGTGATGATGCGCACCTTGGCGCAGGTTCTGACTGAGGAATATTCCGAGTATGGCGTGCATGTGGCCAACGTCATCATTGACGGGTTAATCGACTCACCGGGCACCCGCGCCCTGCCGATTGCCCAGGAGCAACCGGACGTAATTATGAACCCGATCAAGATTGCCGAGGCTTTCTATTACCTTCACAGCCAGGACAAGTCCTGCTGGAGCCACGAGATTCAACTGACAGCATTCCCGAACAAGCCGAGCTACTAGGGAGTCGGTGGCCTCTATGGGCTGCTGATGTCAACTTGGTCTAGGTCTCGGACGGCGCGAATGGGGCCGCTGAAATGTTTTTTGGCGTCGTCTATCAGTGGTTGTGGCTCGCGGCTGAAGCCGGTGTCCAAGTGAGTCAGAATCAGCTCTCCAACGCCGGCTTGGTCGGCAGAACGGCCTGCGTCGCCTGACGTCGAGTGACCGCGACCGGCGGCGTGTTCTTTTTCTTCGTCGGTCCGGAACGCCTCGTGGATGAGCAGACGTGCCCCTTGAGATGCCTTAATCAACTCGGGGTTGAACCTGGTGTCTGCTGAGAAAACCACGCCCATTCCGTCGGAGTCGACTCGCCAGCCAACCGCGCTAGCGATGTGGTCAGCCGGGAAGCACACTGCGGTGGTGGTGGGACCAAGACTGATCTCCTGACCGGGTTCGACGACGTGCCAGCGCACGACCTGACGCCCGGCTACATTTGTCACTCCGTCCTGATTAGCTTCACCTATCGAGGGATTGCAACTGCACAGTTGGTTGGTCCATTTCAGACATTCTTCGGTGAGGTAAACATCCAAAGGCGGGGCATCTGGCCGTGCCTGCGCTCTGGCTTGTTGAACGTAGACCAGACCCGACATGTGGTCAAAGTGGTGATGCGACAGCAGAACGGTGTCAATACTCTCAACCGGGATTCCCAATTCAAATCCGGCACGGGCCACTGAGTTTCCGGAGCTGGCGTCGACCAAGAGCCGAGTGCCGTCATCGCAGTCGTAAACAATGGCTGTGTGGGCGCTGTTCGTTGATGTGCCTGAACCGGTACCAAGAAAGCTGATTGTCATCTCGGGCATTGGAATGTCTCCGAATTATGGGGATGGGTGAAAATAAAAGGGACGGGTGAAACAAAATCAAGATAATGGCTCAACGCCGCCAGCGAGGCAACGTTGAGCCATTCCACGTATTAACGGATTCTGTGGCCTGGTTGGTCGATTAGGTTCGGTGGGCCTTGAGGAAATCGCGCATCTGCGTGAGGGTCGTGGCCATCACACCGGGGTCTTCCTTCCAGGGATAGACAGTCGTGACTGCGTTGGGTGCCAACTCGCCAACTTCGATTGCAACCTCGTAGGAGTGCGACGGCGTATTGTCCGGCATGACCATTATCGGCGTTTGACAGGAGCGAACAAAATCACGCGACACACTGTAGACAAAGTCAGGTTCAATGTCTCGGTATAAGTTATGCAGGTAAGCGTCGATTGCATCCTGAGTCACATCAGATCTATTGGCCATCAGCCCGGGCCCCCATTGATTCTGGCCAGAGTCATACATGGAGTCGCGGAAATCTTTGTTGCTGCCGACAGGCTGGCAGAGTACTGCAGCCACGATGCGGTCGGGCGCTTGTTCCATCAGTTTGAGGGCGAATGGGCCGCCAATGCAGAAACCAATGAAGCCAAACTGCCGTACGCCTAGGTGATCCAGCAGGCTTAGTTGGTCATCGGCGAAGGCCCCCCAAGGGTCTTCAACCTGGACCGGGCCAGTGGATCCGCCGCCGGCGTTACGCTGGTCCATGGTGATGCAGCGAAATTCGTCCGAGAGATCCTCGAACACGTTCATAACTTGGCGAGGCCAACCGCTGAGGACGGAGTTCAGTCCGCCGCCGGGAGTAACCAACAACGGAAAGCCAGAGCCGGTTTCTTCGTATTGGATTGTGACATCGCCTTTTGTAAATGACGGCATTGTAGATTCCTTTAAAAGAATGAATATGGATGGGTCAACGGATTATAGCGGATTCAGTATTGCTGTTGGCAATGGGGAGGACTGAGTTCCGTGATTAAAGCTGGCTCACTATGTAAATCAACCCACCGCAACCGTAGATTACCCCAAGAACAGCGTGTAGGGTCCTCTGTTCGCTTGCTCAATTGTCTGAGCATGCAAAATACAGTGGTCTTGAGCCAGCGCCTGTTTTGCAACTTCAATATTTATTTGTCCGATTTGTTCCAGTTCCTCAATCTCAGCCAGGCTGAAATACTCAGCCCGGTCTACCTCGGTCATGTCTGGGTTGGGCTCACCGGACTGAGGGCTCAGCAGCATCACGATGTACAGGCTGTTGCCGCCCTCTTCGTCGGATCGATTTCTGATACCCAACACGCCCTGGATCGTGGCGGTGACACCCGCTTCCTCTTCCACCTCGCGGACCACAGCCAACTCCATGGTTTCATTTTGCTCGACGAACCCGCCGGGTATCTGCCAGTTACCGCGGCCTCGGCGCGACATCCGGCGAACCAGCAGCAATCGGCCGTCATCCACAACCGCGCCGCCAACGCCCACGTTGTATCCAGTGTTATACCGGTCCGGTGGTGGCATTCTTTTTAATCCCCTTGTCACAGTTTATTGAACAAAGATTTACTGAACCGCCCATTGCCTTCAGGCTGGGATATTATAAGCTACAGCAAAATCCTACCAATCTTTTTTACGAACCAAACACCTGGATATTAATAACCAGAATCTTAAAACGGGAACAACTACTCTATGGGCTGGTCCACACATCATCCAACAGGTCTGATTCATTACTCGCCATCAAACAGCTACCGTGGATACACCTTATTCACCAACCTTGGCGGCCATCAAACCAACCTCATAGATATGAATGGCCGCGTGTGCCATACGTGGCAATCTGACGAGGGAATCCACTACAGCTATCTTTTGCCCAACGGCAATTTGTTGCTTAGAACTGGTGCACCCGGTCAGGAAGTTTCGTTTTTAGACCGCCCAGAGCTAGAACTTCTACCAAGGGGCGGCAGGACTGCCTCAGGGGCCATTCTGGAATTGGACTGGGACAGCAACATAGTTTGGGCCTACCGTGATCCGTTGCTACATCATGATTTTGAACGCCTGGCCAACGGTAATACATTGGTGCTGTTGTGGGAGAAGTTACCTGAGGAGTTGGCGGCAAAGGTGAGCGGGGGATTCAGCGCCGGCACGACCAAAGGACAAATGCTGGGTGATACGGTGCGGGAGGTTACGCCAGTCGGGGAAACAGTCAATGAGTGGCGCTCTTGGGAGTTTCTCAGTTTGGAAGAAGACGTGATCTGTCCACTGGAAGGTCGCCTGGAATGGACCCACCAGAACTGCTTGAACATCACCGAGGATGGTGACTTATTAGTGAGTTTCCGCCAGACCAGCACCGTCGGTATCGTCAACCGGTCCAGCGGAAAATTTACTTGGAAGTGGGGGCCTGGAGAAATCTCTCATCAGCACAACCCCACCTATCTGGACAGCGGAAACGTATTGTTGTTTGACAATGGGCCGCACCGACAGGGCATGAGTCACTCCCGGATCATTGAGATCAATCCAAAAGATAACCAAATCGCCTGGGAGTATAAAGGCGACCCGCCCATTTCATTTTTCAGCTATCACATCAGTGGCGCAGAGAGATTGCCCAACGGCAACACCCTCATCTGTGAAGGTGCTCCTGGTCGAGTATTTGAGGTAACCCCTGCCCAAGAGATCGTCTGGGAGTACATCAACCCGTTCCTCACCGGCAATGGTGAACACGGCGCTGGCTCTCCGTCCAGCAACGGAAATTCTGTGTTCCGTGCCCATCGCTACGGAGCAGACCACCCAGCTCTCCAGGGTAAAGACCTGGACCCGGCACGCTACGCAAACTTGAACCGGCTCTACTCACCGGAATAAGTTCACTAAGAAAAGCCCCCCGGCCGTTACGGCCGGGGGGCTTTTCTTCCTTTAGTTAATGGGGTGCGTTTTGTTTTAGGAAACGGCGCGCGTGTTCTACTACCTTGTCTATGTGCTCTTGAGTGTCCTTCCAGGGATAGATCGTCACGTCAGAGTGGGGGGCGAGGCTGGCGACTTCCATTGCGCAAGCGTATGGGTGCGCTGGCACGTCGTCGGGCGCTACCAGAATCGGTGTCTGCAATGAACTCACAAAATCTCGAGTAGCTGTGAAAACAAAGTCCGAGCGATCGGTGTACATGCTGGTAAGGAAGTCATGGACTGTGTCCATGGTGACATCAGATCGCTTTTCGCAGAGCGGCGGTCCCCAACCCTTGATGTTGTTCTGGTAGAAAAGGTCTGGGTGTTCCGGGCTGAAACCGCTGGGTTGCATCAGCGCCGCACCAACGATTCGGTCTGGCGCCAACCGGAGTAAGTTGTGGACCATTGGCCCACCGATGCAGAATCCCATGACCAGAAACTTGTCGATTCCAAGTTCGTCCATGAGCCCAAGGTGGTCATCAGAATAGGCGTCCCAAGGACGGTCGGTCTCAAGCGGGCCGCTGGACTCGCCGGTGGCTGAGTTGCGCAGATCAGCCGCGATACAGCGGAAGTCGTCTTTGTACACTGTCATGGGGTTGAAGGGCACGGACGTATCCAGCGATTTAATGGTGGAATTGAGACCACCGCCGGGGATGATCAAAAGAGGGAAACCGGAGCCAACCTCTTCGTAGCGGATTGAGACATCGCCCTTGGTAAAAAACGGCATTGCAGATTCCTTTGAATTCCGGATTTTAGTTTATGTATAAGGCTGGGCCACTGGATTATAGCGGATTAGCTAGGGCCGGTGGCTGTTAATTTGCGGCCTGCAAATCGGACCCACGTCTCCGTGCGCATTACCGAAAATCTGCCTACTTACCGGGGAGTGATTCCAGGTACAGCCAGATGGCATCCAATTCGTCGTTGGTCATCTGAGTGAATCGGTTCCACGGCATGAACCTGGGGTCCAGCAGATTGCCACTGGGGGTGTTTCCACTGCGAATCGCGTCGAGGAACTGGGACTTGGTCCAATGTCCAATGTCGCCGCTCATTGTGATATCGGGCGCTTTGACACGGTCGTTTCCGGGGACCCGGCTTCCTGACAACCCTTCACCATGGCAAACGGTGCAGATATTAGATAGATACTCGCCGTATTCGGCCGTCACGCCAACCTCCGGAGATTGCGGCCGTTGTGCTTCATGGTCGATCAATGATGCTGGTATCAGGCCTCCTACGAATGATGCGAGGGTACGACCCAATGGACCCAAACCAGACTTGCCGACTTCGTTATCGACTGGCGGGAGAGTTTTCAGGTAGGCGATGATGGCGCCAAGGTCATCATCAGAAATCCTGTTGTACTCCTCAGCGGGCATAATCGTCAGAGCTTGGTTATCCATGCCGATTCCGTGCCGGATCGCCCTGATGTAATCGTCATCGGTGAAGGACCCGCCAATGCCGCCAAGCCCCGATGTCAGATTTGCTGGAGCAATCTTTCCGAAAATAGACTCGTCAGAAAAGCCAATGCAGGGCACATTTTTGCAATCGTCGATTACCGGGCCTGCTAAGTTCTGACCGTGGCAAACCTGGCAAACGCCAATGGCTTCGACGTAGTGTTTCCCTCGCGCGATACTGGCTGCATCATCAGGAATCGGCACCGTTGCTATCACCACATCGTAAGTCCGATTCACCTTCCGGGAACCAACTAAAAACAGTACTACAACTAGCAGGACAGCCACCACAACTAACCCACCGCCAATAACGCCGAGCCATTTCAAAAACTTCCGCATTGTAAATCAACTCTCAGTAAGTAGTTCGCGCAGCGCGAACGACCATTCGAGTATAGCGGGAAAAGCGGCAAAGACGGTTAGCGTCCATTCTGCTAAAAAACCCTCGGCATCTGTATCCAGAGCCGGAGTCGCGAAAGAACTGCGTTTTCACGCCTACAAATATTTGCGAATCTGCGAGAGATTCGAATCAACCTGCCCCGGTCTTCACGAGGTATGTCGGCTAATGGTTTCGTACCGCAACTAGGAGGCGTGTAAAGGGAGAGTAAGGAAGCCGTTGGCAGGCGGCCTTGCGCGGGAGAGCACGTCCGAACAGTTCGGTTAATCGGTGCTGATTTGTCTGAGGCTTTGAACGTACCGGCTAAGTATCTGAAAGATTAATCATCAAAGCCTGATATTCCAGAAATCACTGTCCACGGTTCCAGCGTGTAGTAAAGTTAGATTTACTCTCTGCATTATGGGGCGCCTATTCTGATAGCATGAACAGCATGAGTTGTTACTGACGGTAATTAATTTCTTCCATCTATGTATTCAACAGTATTCAGGGTAATCCTCTTAATCTCCTTGGTAGGTTGGAGTCTTGCTTGTGGCGGAGGGCAATCCTCTGACCAGTCGG
>DUCU01000061.1 GCA_012959605.1 Dehalococcoidia bacterium
CCAGTTCTTTCGTAATGAAGGCAAATATGCTGCTACCCCCAGACTGGGCATCTTCCAACGACGCGGCCAAAAGACATTTGCTAAGTGCGGCCTCTTGCTCCGTGGTTGATTCCACCAGGTTTGAGAGCGCAGCCTCTGCTCCGTCCGCGCCAATACTCTCTTCCAAGCAAACCGCAACCGACTCCCCCAGCGACACGTTAGTAGCTGGTTCAGTGGTTGGCGTTGGCGCTGGTGTTGCGGTTGGCGGCGGTGTATCCGTGGGTGCGGCCGTGGGTTCAGGGTTAGATGACCCGCCACAGGCTGCCACGGCCAAGATTGTGACTCCAATCAATAGGACAATAATTACACTTTCCATGGGCTAAATTATAAAAACCTTGCTTTGCTATTCCTAACTGCACTCCGCTTTTACTAATTTATCTTCGCTCGAAATTCACCTGTTTATTAAGCGACGCCGGAGTGTTAATCCTCTTGTCAGTCCCGTTCATCTGATGGTGGAATTTGCCCAGTACGTTAGCCAACGTTCAAACGTCCGAAGGAATATCTATTCCATATAATTCTGGGGTTAATTCAACAGTCCAAGTATGCGAAATCAGTTGACACCACCCAGAGGTGGCCCTACAATCGGTCACACTTCGAGACTGGTCTAATAAGAACTCGTATGATGGCGGTTAATGCGCCATTTGTATTGATACCTCGACTAGTTTCGCTTGAACAAGCCGACAATCAACCCTTAAAGATTCGCGGCAATTGATAGGTAACTATTAGATGAAACGCACCCCGGTTAGCACCGCATTAGGGATTTCATATCCAGTTTTACAGGCTGGCCTTCCTTGGGTGTCCAACCCAGAGTTGGTCGCTGCTGTATCCAACGCCGGCGGGTTGGGTGTTTTGCATCCCACAACCGGAAATGAACCCGTCGGAGACCCGGTGGCTGACCTGCATGGAGTGATTCGCCGCGTGCAACGCCTAACCACCAAACCGTTTGGTGTGTCGTTCCATCTACCTCACCCTCAGATTGAGCAATTGATTGAAGCCTCTGCTCAAGAGGGCATAACCATCGCCATCACCTATGGTGGCAGCCCGGCTTTGTACACCGGAAAGCTAAAAGAGCACAGCATGACGGTCATTCACCAGATTGCCACCGTCCGGCAGGCCCGTGGCGCAGAAGCCCAGGGTGTAGACATGGTGATTGCAGAGGGATTTGAAGGCGGCGGGTTACGCGGCGCAGACAAGGTCTCCACCATGGTCCTGGTTCCCCAAGTAGTCGGCTCAATTGCCATCCCGGTGATTGCCTCCGGCGGAATAGTAGATTCCCGTGGCTACGTGGCTGCGACTGCATTGGGAGCAATGGGCGTTCAGATGGGATCCCGGTTCGTGGCGACCAAGGAATGCATCTCGCATCAGATATATAAAACGGCGATGATTGCAGCCATTGACAGCGGCACCATTGTAGTTGGCGGCGACAAATGGCCGACGCGCATTCTCAAGCAGGGAATTGCGATGCAGATGCGTGAGTCCAGCCTGGATTCCGGCGACGACTCGGCAGCGTGGGAACAAGAACTTGGCATCGAGCGCACCAGGGCCGCATTCTTGGACGGGGACTTTGATTCAGGAATCGCCTACACCGGTGCTGGTGCAGGGCTCATTTCAGAGATTCTGACCGTTCAAGAGGTGTTTAAAGACCTGGTAGACGGCAGCCATTCATTGGCCCGCAAGCTGGTCTAAACAAGCACTTTTCTGCACTAGCCATTATTTCCCTAGACCACCTCTTCTGGTTCGGCTGAGTCCTGTTCGATCAATTCCTCGGCCTTCCGCAGGATTTTTTCGCGGCGTTCGCCCTCTATATTTCTGCTATCTAGGTAAAGCCCCAACGCCTGCATTGGTTGTAGGTCTTCGCCCTCTGTGGGGGAAATGCGAGTCCTCCGAGAACCGACAATTTCCCGGGAAATGGAGGCAATAAAATGCGCTGGTTCCAGTGCCTCTCTGATTTCGGTTTCCTGCAGATGCGCGTCGGATTCCGCCGCCAACGAAATCCGCACTCGGACTACTGCATCCGCAATTTCCTTACGGTTGATCGCCCGTACCACCGTTGCAG
Organism: Dehalococcoidia bacterium; assembly: GCA_012959605.1. GTDB lineage: Bacteria > Chloroflexota > Dehalococcoidia > Lucifugimonadales > UBA3495 > UBA9611. Next base: position 2,096 of record DUCU01000061.1, read on the forward strand.
TAGGGTCGACATCTTGAGGCTCCACAGACACGTCTACGGTCACAAAAATCCGAGCATCCAACTTGTGAAACTCAAAATTGGTCATCCGTTGTCCCTGCGGAGCGGTCTGATCTAGGTCAACCACGCAGAAACCTTTTTCGTCGCCTTCTTCGCTAAAGTCGACCCTTTGCAGACTCCCTGAATAGACCACCATCGGCGGGTCTGGACGCAATATCTGATGCTTGTGGATGTGACCCAGGGCAACATACTCAACCTGCGGTCGATCCAAAGCGCTAACTAACAGAACGTGGTCCTGGCCCAGCATCATGGAGCGTTCGGTCCCCACGGTGGCCCCGTTGACTGTGACGTGTGCCGTGATGATTGCTGGTATATCTGGGTTTAATTTCTTGGCCTCAATGTCTATGCCCTCAGTCAGTCGCTCCTCGAGGGCTTGCCGCACTTGCTCGATGGACATGCCCCTCGAATCTTCCCGGCTGAGAATGGCGCTACGGCGTGGCCACGGCACTGCCAAAACCTGTATTGGGCCTGATGGTGTGCTCACATCGTAGTTTTTAAGACTGTTGCCCACGTAAACGTTGGCAACCTCCAGGGTCGGGAAAATATCCACCGCAGTTGCCCTGCTGGATGCCGCGGGAAGGTCATGGTTTCCCACCAGCAAAAACGTGGGTATACCGGCTCGGGACAATCGGTTCAGACGTTTGGCGAACTCCCGTTGGTGGGTCTGGGTGGGGTCTCGGCCTTTGTAGGCATCACCAGCCAGCAATACCAGGTCAACGCCTTCGGTTAACGCAAATTCCACCACCTGGTCCAGCGAGTACAAGAAGTCGCCCAGGCGTGTGGACAGTCCTGTTTCAGGGTCAATGCGGCCGTAGTTCTCCACACCAATATGCAGGTCTGAAAAATGTAGGACCCTCATATTGCTATCACATTTAGCCTATTAATCATACAAATCATAACTGCTTCGGACATATCACATAGGTCGTCAAAAATCAATTGCCCAAAGATTATGTTGCCTAAAAGGACGATTTAGCAAAGGGTAACATCACAGATGTAACAATGGCATTTCTAGGTTAATAATTGATTGGGCCACCAACAACCCGACCCAAAAAATTTGACAACAGGCCGTTCCGTTCCTAGAATCGCATAGGTTGTGACGGTGTGAACTGGACGGCGTGAACCGTTTGATTTTTTTCAAGGACGGCGTGAATGACTACCGTTAGGCAGATGTTTGCACTTCAAGAGTTGGATATCATTTTGGACCGAGTCCAAAATGATCATCGCAAGGCAGAACACGAATTGAACAATGGCGAAACCATTGGAAATCTGGAAGCTCAGTTAGAACGGGACTCCGAAAGACTCCTGGAAACTGAGCTTAAGCAGCGGGCAACAAAACTTGAGGCTGAGAGTCAAAAAGAGCGCTCTGAAACGCTCAACTCTCAACTGTACGGTGGAGAGGTCACCAACCCCAGAGACTTGGAAAGCTTGGAGCACGAACATTCCAACGTCCTAAAGTTGGTTGAGGAGCACGAAGCTGCCCTTACTGAGATTACACAGAAGATTGAAGATGCCCAGACTAAGAAAAACGAACTTGAAAGCAAGTTAGGCGAGGCCCGCGCTGAATGGGAAGTTCGCCAAGCTCAACTTCAGGCATCGCTCAAAGAGTTGAGGGTAGAGCGGGAAGGATTTGAGGGCCAACGAACAAAGTTGACCGAGGTCCTCGACCCTGTGTCACTCGAGCACTATGAAAAGCTACGGAAGTCCAAGGGTGGACTGGCTGTGGCCAGGGTGCAACGAGGTCTCTGCCAGGGTTGCCGTATGTCGCTACCCACCCATCAACAACAGCGGGTGCGCAGTGGACGACAAACCGTCCTCTGTAGCAGTTGCGGCAGGATGCTTTTTCTAAGCTAATCCGCTAAAGGGCGCATCGAAACCAGAACTTAAAATGGCCGGGGATAACCCGGCCATTTTTTTATTTGTCTAGACTCAAATTTCCAGCAGGGGTTTTACCTCGATTGACCGTGTTTTGGGCCTATGCTAGAGTGCCAATTGGAGGGTTATGCAGACTGGGTGACCGCCGTTCTTCCATTTTGGAAGGAGGGAGGAAAGTCCGGGCTCCTCTGGGCAGGGTGCTGGGTAACTCCCAGGTCTCGATCAATGGTTCGCTAGGGGTCGGGAACGGAAAGTGGCACAGAAACATACCGTCTCGACTCGTCGGGATAAGGGTGAAATCGGACGGTAAGAGCGTCCGGCCGCTTGCGGTGACGCGGCGGCGGCCAAACCCCACCTGGAGCAAGGCCAAATAGGGGGACATAGGTGCCCGGCCCGTCCCCGGGTTGGCTGCTTGACTGCGACGGTAACGTCGTTCCGCCACAGGCGGACTTCCGCTGGCTTCACCGCTGGCGGTTGGGCTAGATAGATGGTCACCGTTCTTCCCTTGCGGGAAGGATACAGAACCCGGCTTATAGGTCTGCAGAACACCTCCGCCCCATAGCCCCGACTCATGCAACCATCTTGGCAACTAGCTCACTCGTATAGTCGGTGACTGGTTGATGAATCCAGCGGCAACTATTATGATTAAGCCAAGACTCTCGCCCGCCCATTGACCGGCTGCGTCTAGCCGATAAGGGCTTGGGCAACTCCAACAACAGGGGAACTTCACAGCTTGTACCTGGACATGCATAGTCATTCCGTGTCGTCTGACGACTCCCGCGCAACGGTTGAACAGTACGTAAAATGGATTCAAGTGCTGCGCAAACGAGGCCACACCGTCGACGGCATTGTGCTCACCGAGCACCGTAAATTCGACTTTGACAAAGACTACTCAGAGCTTGCCAGCCAGTACAACGTGGTGGTTCTCAAAGGCTCCGAACTCGATACTCGCTACGGTCATTTCCTGGTCTACGGCGTGACCCAAGCGTTGACCCAGGACATCGACTTTGGCGATGTTCGCATGGACTCCAGAGCATTGATGCAGGCCGCTCGCCAGCACGACGCCATTGCCCTACCGGCCCACCCTGGGCGCTTTGGCATCGGCCTGACTGAGTATGTCGCCCAAGGTGAGACTTTTGATGATGTCTCGATCGTGGAGCGCTTCAACGGCGGCAGCCGACCCGGCGAGAACGAGCGGGCCGCCGAACTCTGTGACAGCCACAGCCTATTGGGCATCGGCGGTAGTGACGCCCATTTAACCAGTCACATCGCCACCTGCATGACCAATTTCAAAGCAACCATCAAAAAAGAGAGCGACGTTGTTGAAGCACTCCTCACCAAGGAATTTCAGCCGGTCTGGCTGGATGACACCCTCAACGGCGCTTCTGCCTAAGTAACTACTCAATCACCGTTACTTCCAGGCGGCGCATCACGCCGCCGGTCCCTATCGCAAGGAGATACAACATGGCAATGGAACTTGAATACGACCGGTCGCTTTACGGCATTGAACACAAAGCCGGCCCCTTCGAGATCAGTAATGAAACCATCGACCGTGCGAATTCCAGCACCGGTGAGGCTGGCGCCGCGTTCTTGTCTGACGAGGGAGCCATCGCGGCCGGATACAAAGGCCGAATCGCACCGCCGACCCTGTGCTGCATCCTAGTTCGCCAAGTGGCCCTGCCCGATGTGAAGGTCAAGTTTGGTAAGACTTCGATGCACGCCGGCCAGCGGGTGGAACCCAAAGCCCCGGTATACGCCGACGACCAACTGACTGCGTCTTCCCACTTGAAGGATGTCTACGCCAAGACTGGGCGCTCCGGCACCATGGTTTTTGTCGTCTGGGAGACCACGTTCTCCAACCAGAATGGCGAAGTTGTGGCCGAGGTCCAAGAGTCTTTCGCTCGACGCGAGTGACCGGCACACACGCCGCAGCATTAATCCAATAAATTAAGTATTCAATTGGGGGAGATTTTGCCCTACTACGACGAGGTAGAACTGGGTGACGAGATTGGTCCCGTAGAGAAGGTGGCCACCGACGACGAGGTGTCCAATTTCTGTGATGTCTGGGGAACGCCTGGACCCAACCGCTTCACCGACGCTGAGACAGCCGCTAAATCAGGCATGAAAGGCGGGCCGATTGTGCCCGGCATCATGACTATGGCGATGATGGCCCAACTTCTGACCGACTGGGGCGGCCCCGGCTCCATCAAGGACCTGGACCTGGTCTTTCGACAACCGGTGCCCCACAACCGCGCCTTGACCTTGGCCGCTACAATCACCGACCTCAGAGAAGAGGACGGCGAGAGTCTCGTTGAGTGCGATATCCTCATGACCGGCACCGAGGGCGAGCGCTATGTTGGCGGCAAGGCAATAGTAACTCTCCAATCCCGCTAGGACTCGGCAGCGCCGACGCGTTTCCATATTAGTTGGTAGTCCCAGGGCTAATATTCCAATCGAACTTTGTAGGTCACGATAATGCTGGATAGGCTGCGGCAGGTGGCATTCTTGGTCAAAGACCTGGAAGAAGGCAAAGAACTGTACCGCCGTCATCTAGGCATGGAGACCAGCCACTCTGAAGATCTCAGTAGCTATGGTCTCAAAAACACGGTGCTTCCGGCCGGTAACGGCACATTCATCGAGCTGCTGCAGCCAATAACCCCCGATTCATCCGCCGCCCGTTATCTGGAGCGCCGTGGCGAAGCGCCATACATGCTGATTTTCGAGACCCGCGAGTATGACCGGCTAATACCCCACTTGAAGTCCCTAGGCGTACGCCTGACCGAAGAACTGGCAACTGAAGACTACCGCCACTGCTTCATCCATCCCTCATCCGCCAATGGCGCATTGCTAGAAATCCTCGAAGTTACCCACCCCAGCAATCCGTGGCCTTCCGCAGGGCCCGATTGGCAGAGCCTCACGCACCAACCTCTGACCAAACAGATACGCCAAATGGCCGTGTTGGTACGAGATTTGGACGCCGCGGTAGAACGCTGGCAAGAAATGTTTGGCATCACCGCCACCAAACGGTTCCACGTGAGTTTCACCGACTTGGAAATCGCGGTGCTTCCTCTCGCAGGCAAAGATACATTCATCGAATTGGCCCAGCCCACCGGCGGAAATGTGCCGTCTGCCCGATTCCTAGAGCGCTACGGTGAGGGCATCTACCTGACCATCTACGAGATAGAGAACTCTCTGGAAATGGAGGACTATCTCAAGGGGAAGGAAGCTCGCTACACATCCTCCCGGGTTACTTCTAATTATGTAAACCTTGGATTCAATAGCATCTGGCTCCACCCTGCTGGCATGAAGGGCGCCTTTACCCAGCTGTCAGAGGTGCTGGTCGACGACAATCCCTGGCCTCCAGCCGGAGACACCTGGCACTTGTAATTGCCCTTCTTTCCCCGGCTAATGTACTCTCAAATTGACTGCCCCAGAACGCTGTGATAGAGTCGGATTACAGTCAGCAAAAGATACTTGGTCTCATTAAGAGGCTAAGAACCGCGCTGGCAGTTAAAGGAAACCGATGCGCAAACGGGTAAACGCCCTGGCCGAACAATTACTTGAGACCCTCGAGGAACGTGGCTACAGGTCCACGTCGCCGAGACGGGCTGTTGCTCAGGTAATTGCCAACCAAGACAAACACTTCACCGCAGAAGATTTGCGGGGGCAGTTGCCTTTGCTGGGCAGGGCCACCATTTTCCGTTCCTTAAAACTGCTGGTGGAGACTGGCGTACTCTGTCGTGTGCTCCTAGAAGACGGTGACCTGCACTATCAATTGAGCCACCGTGGCCACCACCACCATCTGCTCTGTGTGGAGTGTGGATCATCCCAGGACCTTCTGGGCTGTGACATTGAAGAACTATTGCATCAGACATCAGCCAGCCACGGATTTGAACTCAGCGGACACTGGCTGGAAGTGTACGGAAGATGCCGAGCGTGTAGCTCAGCAGACAAGCTTTCAGAATTGACGACTGCCTAGAATCAGTCTCTTTTTTTGCCCTTCTTGATACTTACTCTCAAAAGCAAATTGAATTGATACCAAAACGATTAAACGGACGGCAATTCCCCCAGTTATCCAAGGCGACGTGGGCCTTTTTGGCAATGGCAGTAGTTTTGTCGGTCTCACTGGCGTGCGGCTCGTCTGATCAAGAACAAGACTTGGCCAACACCCCAAAAAAGCAGCCGATGTCAGTGGTGACCACAACAGCGCTTTTGGCCGACCTGGTGAAGAACGTGGGCGGAGATTTGGTATCAGTAACAGCCCTAGTACCACCCGGCGCCGATGTCCACTCTTTCCAGAGCACCCCTGCCGACAACGTTGCGATTAGCCGCGCCGCCATGGTGGTATCCAACGGCGGCGGTCTGGACCAATTCCTTGACCAGGTGATTCAGCGCTCAACATCAGACGGCACCGTCCACATTCTGGCCGCAAAGGCACTGCTCGAACTAGACGATGAAGATCCTCATTTTTGGCAGAATCCAGTCTTTGCCGTGAGATACGTGGAGAGCATCCGGGATGGGCTGATTGCAGCCGATCCGACAAATGCTGATGACTACCAAGTTAATTTCACCGAGTACAAAGACCGGCTGACTAAGCTGGACTTTGACATTGCCAGCACTCTCAACACAGTGGATCCCACGCGACGACACCTAATTACGTTCCATGATGCCTTCGGTCATCTTGCTAAGCGTTACGGCTGGCAGGTCACGTCTCTAGTAGGGAGTGACGCCAGCCAAGTATCACCCGGCCCCGTGGTCGAGATTCTCGAAAAAGTACGAGAACAGGGCCTTACAGCCGTGTTCGCAGAGCCTCAGTTCAACTCAGACCTACTGGAAAAAGCCGCCGAAGAGGCCGAGGTTGAGATTGGCCCAATCTATTCAGACGTCCAAGACGGCGAAGTCGCCAATTACATCGACATGATGCTATTCAATGCCAAGAGTTTGGCTAGACTACTCAGATTGTCAGCCAAGAATTAAACCCATGACTACAGAAACGACAATAAACACCACCAAATCGACCCCGGCGCTCGCCGTCCGCGACCTTTGGGCTGGTTACGACGGCAAGCCGGTCTTAGAAGCGATCAACCTCAATATTGACCAGGGCGACATTGTCGGAATCATCGGGCCCAACGGGTCGGGCAAATCAACCTTGATCAAAACCATTTTGGGATTAATCAAACCGCTGCGAGGCGAAGTTTCAATCCTCGGCAGAGAAGGTTCTCCAGAGCGGCACTTGGTTGGCTACACACCGCAGACAGAGCTGGTCGACTGGGATTTTCCGGTAACTGTGGCCGACGTCGCGCTCATGGGCCGATACTCCCGTCGTGGCCTGTTCCGCCGCACCACCAAGGAAGACCGCGAAGCCGCGGATGCATCGTTGGAACTGGTCAAGATGTTTGACCTACGAGACCGGCTGATTGGCGAGCTGTCCGGTGGTCAACGACGCCGCGTCTTGTTGGCACGGGCAATGGCCCACAACCCCAAGCTCTTGCTCCTTGATGAACCTATGGCGGGCTTGGATGCCACCGCCCAGCACCAGTTGCTGGATCTGCTAGACGAACTTCGTAGCAAGGGTGCAACCGTCGTTCTCAGCACCCATGACCTATCCTGTGTTTCGTCCCGCTGCGACAAAGCAGCCTGCCTCAACCGACGCCTAATCGCCTTTGGCAAACCTTCTGAAGTCTTGAATGAACAGGTCTTGGGAGATACATTTGGCACCCACCTACTGATGGTGCACCTGGACGGCCAGGCCTACGCCTACCAGCATCACACACACACTGAAGGCTCTGGGGTAATTGAAACTAATTTGCCAGAAGGCGATTCCCGACCAGACGGGTACTCCCATGATTGATGTTCTGATTGAACCTTGGGAGTTCGCATTCATGCAGCGCGCGCTGCTGGCGGCATCATTCGCCGCTCTGGTCTGCTCTGTGGTGGGCGTCTTTGTTGTGCTGCGCGGTATGGCCTTCATGGGCGATGCCGTTGCGCACTCGTCCTTGGCCGGAATGTCAGTGGCCTATTTCTTTGGCGGCAGCGTGTTCTGGGGGGCATTTGCCTGGGCGGTGCCAGCTTCGTTGGCAATCACCTACATCAGCCGTCGGGCCAATGTGCGCCTGGACACGGCCATCGGGATCATCTTCGCCAGTGGGTTTGCGGTGGGTATCATCCTGATGAGCCAGGTTAGCAATTACACCGCCGACCTCTTTGGACTGCTGTTTGGCAACGTCCTGGGCGTCTCCTGGGGAGAGGTGGCGCTGATTGGTCTGGTAGCCGGAGGGGTGTTATTGGTAATCTCCACTCTGTACAAAGAATTACTCTTCACGGCCTACGACGCCACCATGTCGGCCGCATCAGGCATCCCCGTTCGGTTCATGCAGTACCTGTTGCCGCTCTTGGTGGGTATCACCACAGTGGCATCGCTGAAGGCCGTGGGAATCGTCTTGGTGCTCGCGCTCCTGGTCACCCCCGCTGCCACAGCCACGCTGCTAGCACGACGATTACCCGGAATAATTACTTTCAGCATAGTGGTTGGGCTAATCTCCACGATTGCAGGACTATACCTGTCATTCCATGCCGATCTGCCCAGTGGGCCAAGCATTGTGGTTGTGGCAACTGCTCTGTTCCTGGCCGCCCTGTTGTTTTCTCCCAGCAAGGGAGTGGTCTGGCAGGCTTGGCGGTCGTCCCCACTGCCTCAGGAATAAACGGCTGAACCGGCCATTTCCGGCGTTCCATTTTTGGCTTCCCCCCTTGGCACACCAAGCCGCCATTCGCTAAACTGCATTGGTTTGAGAAGCTTCATGTTTTTGCGAGGAAGAAAATGTACGACCTAAGTGGAAAAGTTGCCCTGATAACCGGCGCCGGCGGACGCCACGGCATCGGACGCAGCATCGCCTTACGCCTGGCTGACGAGGGTGCAGACGTTGTTGTAACCGACGTGGAAGCCAGCGCTACGGCCATTCGCGCCGAAGACCGAGCCTCGGGATGGAATGGACTCCGCAGCGTGGTGGAGGAAATCGAGGCCAAGGGACGCCAATCTCTGGGTTTGTTCTCCGACGTTTCGGACGGAGCCCAAGTAGCCGACATGGTATCCAAGACCCTGGACCAGTTCGGGAAGATCGACATCCTGGTGAACAATGCCGGGTCCCGACCGGGCAAAGACCGGGTGCTGGTCTTGGAACTGGAAGAAGAAGCGTTTGACGAAGTACAACGCGTCAATGTTCGGGGCACCTTCCTGGTATCGAAGGCTGTGGCCACCCACATGGTTGGCCGTGGCGGCGGCGGAAAGATCATCAACATATCATCCGGAGCCGGCAAGAAAGGCATGGCCAAATATGCCGCTTACTGTGCATCCAAGTTCGCCGTAATCGGCTGGACGCAGGCAATGGCCCAAGAGATGGCCGAACACCGGATCAACGTCAATGCCATCTGCCCGGGCCTGGTGGACACCGAACGGGTGGACTTCATCGCCGGCGCATTGGCCCCTGAGGGTGAGTCGGGCGAAGAGTTCCGCGCCGATATGGTACGCGAGCGGGCTTTCAGAGTTCCCATGGGCCGTATCGCCCAGGGTGACGACATCGCTCGGATGGCCGCCTTCTTGGCCTCAGCAGAATCAGACTACGTGACCGGTCTATCGATCAGCGTGTCTGGTGGCTCGGAGATGAACTAGCTCCCCAAGCCACTCGCTATTCATCTGGTAAAAACTAATCTCCGGGCAACGCCGCCTCGGCAGACTCCCTAATGGGACGCCGGGGCGGTCTGGCGAGAAACATCAGCACTGCCGATATGAAATAGGCTGCGCCCATGGCGATGTAAAGTGGGGTGAATTCACCTGCCAGGATTCTGACCGTTGATGCCAGTGCTGGGCCCAGCCCCAATGCGATCATCTGCAATGGCGAGAACACACCGAGGATGGTTCCATAAGACTCTCGGCCAAAATATTCAGCCAACACCATGTTCTCCAATGACCCCAGTCCTCCGGAGAAGACCCCCCAGATTACAGCGAATATTAACGCTTCGCCTATTGAGTCAACTGACAGCAAGAACACCATCATCGCCCCAGCGCCGACCATCATCACTATCAGGCAGCGGCGCGGCGTAACTCGGTCGGCCATGTACCCCCAAAACAAGTTGGCAACGGCCAGAAAGGTGCCTAAGCTCAAAACGCCGGCAGCGGATACGGTGGACAAGCCTGCGTCCTGAACTAAAAACGGCACCAGGCTGAATCCGGTGGCGCTAGACGCTAGTGTCCCCAGTGCCGTGATGAATAAGAGCAGCCAAAAGGCACGGGTCCTCAGCGCCTCTTTGGCCGTCCAACTGAACTCCGGCGTCCGTACTGGTCGTTTTGCTCCGTCAGTAGATACATTTGTTTGATCTGGACTGGCCCCATCCGGCAGCAATCCAATATCCTCGGGCCGACGCCTAATAAAAAGCACCACCGGCAAAATCAGGAGAAAACTCAAAAAACCCAGATACCGATATGCTGCGCGCCAGCCCTGATGCGAGGCGATGTACGAGATTATCTGAATGTTGATCGCGCCGGCTGTCGGCCGGAATATTGAGACCAACGCCAACGCCATGTTGCGCCGCTCTCGGAAGAAGTTTACGGCCGCAGTCCGGGGAACCAGGCCTACAAGCACCGGGTTACTCACGGCGCGACCAAACACGTAGCCAGCATAGAAATGCCAAATGGCGCTGGAACCGGCAATCACGAAGAATGATCCTCCGGCGATTACCAAACCAACCGGCATAAGCCAGCGCGGCCCATACCGGTCAGCCAATCGGCCGATTAATGGAGCAAGTAAGCCTGAACACCAGGTGCCGATGGATGCAGCAAAGGCCAGGCTGCCTTCATCCCAGCCACTTTCGTCGGTGATATATACCTGGATACCGCCCAGCACCACCTGGGTCAGTCCACTGGCTGCAAAGGTTGCCAGTGCCGTGATGGTCAGCACCAGCCACCCGTAATAAAACGGCGTCTCTAGACGCCAATTGGTTATTTTACGAAACATTGTTCCTGGGGTTATTGTCTGCCAGAGTGTTGTTGCAAAAACGGATAATTCAACCCGTCATTGCAACCGTCAAATGATACAGCAACTTATGCCTGGCGAATACGTGCAAGAGACCCAGGTAGCTAATTGGTGATTTCCGCCGCCATTCTGCGTATAGTTGTTGAGGATTCTCGAATTAGGCCCGTCCATTTACTCTCTGGCGGTTGTCCTAAATTTTCCTAACGATCATTATCGAAACAACCGAGGCTGAAGCATGCCCCTTGAACGGTCAGAAGTAGAACACATCGCATCTTTGGCGCGAATCGGTCTCACCGAAGAAGAAGTCGAGATGTTTGGCGAGCAGCTTTCAAACATACTGGAGCAGTTTGAAGTGCTCAATGAACTGGACACGGCAGACGTCACACCCACTGGTCACGCTAGTGGACTGCAGTCCGTCATGCGTGAGGACCTGGCCGAAGACTCTCTGGACCACGAAGATGTACTGAAGAACGCGCCGCGCCGGGAGGGAGAATTCTTCCGCGTCAACGCAGTGCTGGAGGAATAGGGCGTTGCCGGAACTCAATTGGCTCAGCATCAAGGAAGCCCACGACCAGCTAGCCTCCAAGCAGATCAGCTCCGTTGAGTTGACTCAGTCTTGCTTGGATAGGATCGACGCCGTAGAAGACCAGGTCCAGTCTTTCTTGGCCATCACCCCGGAGATTGCCCTGGCCCAGGCAGCGGTCGCTGACCGAATGCTTGCCGCCGGCGAAGGTGGACCCTTAACCGGAGTGCCCGTTCAGATCAAAGACGTCATGTGTACGGAAGGGGTACCCACAACCTGCGCGTCTCGCATGTTAGAAAATTTTGTCCCGGTCTACAACGCCACGGTGGTGGATAAACTCATCAATCAGGGTGCCGTGATGCTCGGCAAGGGCAACATGGACGAATTCGCCATGGGTTCTTCCTGTGAGAACTCAGCCTTCCACCCCACCCACAACCCCTGGGACCTGGACCGGGTTCCCGGGGGCAGCAGCGGAGGCGCCGCAGCGTCGGTTGCATCCGGCGAGACCATCTTCGCCCTCGGTTCAGACACTGGCGGCAGTGTTAGGCAACCGGCGTCCCTTTGCGGCGTCGTTGGACTTAAGCCCACTTACGGGATGGTCAGCCGTTACGGCCTGATTGCCTTTGCTTCGTCTCTAGACCAGATTGGCCCAGTTGGCCGGTCGGTTCAGGACTGTGCCCTCGTGCTGAACGCCATTGCCGGGCACGACCCTCGGGATGCGACATCAGTCGCCAGAGAGCCTCAGGATTACACGGCCACACTAGGGCAGGACATTAAGGGTTTGCGGCTAGGCATACCTGAAGAATACTTTGTGGATGGCATGGAACCTGGAACCAGGAAGGCGATTGACGAAGCACTGGCGAAACTGGAATCACTCGGCGCGACGATAAAACCGGTTTCATTGCCCACCACACGCTACGCGCTGGCCTGCTATTACATCATCGCTCCCTCCGAATGCTCGGCTAACCTGGCTCGCTACGATGGGGTTAAGTACGGGTACTCGTATCAGGAAACCAACGACATGTGGGAAGCCCTGGAAAAGACCCGGGAGTACGGTTTTGGCCCAGAGGTCACCCGGCGAGTGATGCTGGGCACCTACGCCCTGTCATCCGGATATTACGATGCCTATTACCTGAAGGCTCAACAGGCCCGGACGTTAATTCGGCAGGATTTTGACCGGGTTTTCCAAGAGGTTGATGCACTGGTAACACCGACATCCCCCGTCACGGCGTTCAAGATTGGAGAGAAAACCGGCGACCCGGTGCAGATGTATCTGATAGACGTTTGCACTTTGCCGGTGAACATCGCAGGGTTGCCCGGTCTGTCGGTGCCCTGTGGCTTCTCAGATGGGTTGCCCGTTGGTATGCAATTGATTGGCCCTCACTTCTCCGAAGATACCCTTCTGCGCACCGCTCATGCCTATGAGACCGCCACCGAGTGGAGTTCAGCGCGACCAACGCTGTAGCCCGGACTGGAACAAAACAGTCCCAGTGAGAAATTTCACCGTGACTTCAAACCCGATTTGCCTCAGCGATTAAAGACGGAACATCATCCAATTTGTCTCGTTATACTTATAGTCAGCGTGCTTGTCTGCGGCTTTCTGGGCCGACAATGCAAATTTGGTGAAACGGGACAGAATACCTGCTTCAATTTCAACTGCCTATTCATTGGCGTGCGCGCCGACTGTTATGTGAGTTTTTCGATGCTTAGTTTTGCCACGATGTTCATCGATCCTTCTAAAGTGGGCTGTTGTTTTCGCGGGGCATCCTGGCTGATTTCTCGGTCTGTTTCCGTTTTTCCGAACCCGTCCGTTTATCCGCACTACTTAATTTTCAGTCCCTAACTAAATATTAGTACCTAGGTAATCATTTACCAAGTACCAAATTATTAGTTAGGTTAGACTAGTTGAGACTCAATGATTAAAATTAACCTCCAGGCCCGGCCAAACCGTTTATACTGGTAACATCCTGCGTCGCGGCGAGGAGCATCATGAACTGCGATACACCATGTCCTAAATACGAACAGGCGATGAGAGTCTTGGGCAAGAAATGGACTTGCCTGATACTGCGCTGTCTACTGGCCGAACCCAGAAGGTTCACAGAGATATCTGGCTATATAGATGGGCTCAGCGACCGTCTGCTTTCCCAGCGTCTGCAAGAACTGGAAGAAGAGGGCATTGTGCAGCGTCGTGTGTTCGCCCGTAGACCCGTTGTTGTTGAGTATTCCTTGAGTCCCAAGGGTCTAGCTTTCCGAACAGTCGCTGAGGCAATTCAGTTATGGGCTGACGAGTGGGCTGAAGAGCCTGTCAAAGCATAATTCGTCCTTTTCCTACGTTTTATCAACTAATTTGCCATCGCTAGTTTTAGATTAACCGGGAGGCGCTGATGCAGCGCTCCAAAATTAAAGATATCTTCGCCCGTGAGCAGTCAGGTGGCGATGTTTTAGTCCAGGGTTGGGTCAAGACCCGGCGTTCTTCAAAGTCGGTTACCTTTGTCCAGATTACTGACGGCTCCACTCTGCAGGATCTGCAGATTGTCGTTGACGAGTCCAACCCCAGCCACGAAGCTGCATCCGGGCTCACCACCGGCTGTAGCGTGAGCGTGGAAGGCGTGTTGGTTGAGTCTCCCGGCCAGGGCCAAAAATATGAGGTGCAGGCCAGTTCACTGACCGTCCTCGGCGAATCTGATCCGGATTCCTACCCCCTCCAGAAGAAGCGCCACTCTCCGGAATTCCTTCGTGAGATTGCCCATCTACGTCCACGGACAAACACCTTTGGTGCCATGGCGCGCGTTCGCAACTCGGTGGCCTACGCGATACACACTTTCTTACAGGAACGCGGCTTCCAGTTCATCCAGACGCCAATCATCACCGCCAGCGACGCTGAAGGCGCCGGCTCCATGTTCCAGGTGACCACGCTGGACCTGAACGACGTGCCCAAGGACGCCGGCAAGGTCAAGCACGAAGTCGATTTCTTCGGCAAACCTGCTTTCTTGACCGTGAGCGGCCAACTTGAAGCAGAGATCTTTGCCATGGCCCTTTCAGACGTCTACACCTTTGGGCCTACGTTTCGCGCCGAGAACTCCAACACCTCACGCCACCTGGCCGAGTTCTGGATGGTGGAACCAGAGGTTGCCTTCTGCCAACTAGACGGGCTGACCGAACTGGCCGAGGACTTTCTGAAGTACCTCTGCGGTCATGTACTGGATAAATGCCCTGAGGACATGGCCTTCTTCAACAAGTTTTACGACGACAGCACCATTGCCACTCTGGAAGGTATAGCCAACTCCCAATTCGAGCGCATCACCTACACGGAAGCCGTCAAGATGCTACAGGAGTCCGGAGAGAAATTTGAGTACCCGGTCACTTGGGGTATCGACCTGCAGTCAGAGCATGAACGCTACCTGACTGAGACCAAAATTCAGCGACCAGTGATTGTCACCGACTACCCTAAGGGCATAAAGGCGTTCTATATGCGCCTGAATGACGACGATGAGACTGTGCGAGCCATGGACGTGCTGGTGCCGCGCATCGGCGAGATTATTGGCGGCAGCCAACGTGAGGAACGCCGAGAAGTGCTGGAAGCTCGAATGAGTGAGTCGGGCATATCTCACGATGAATACTCATGGTACTTGGACCTGCGTAGCTTCGGCACGGTTCCCCATTCCGGGTTTGGTCTTGGGTTCGAGCGCACTGTGCAGTTTGTGACCGGTGTCTCCAACATCAGGGATGTCATCCCCTTCCCCAGAACACCCGGGAGCGCGGAGTTCTAAGCTGGCTGCATCTGACGCCCCTGCCGTGATTGAATCCGCATTCGGCGTTGGCAGTCCCGTTTTCACCGAGACTACCGAACGCCTGAGCCGCATTTACTCTCAGGCAGGCCACCTGCCTCAGGTGGCAGCCAGATTTCGTGAATGGCAACACTTTCGAGGCCAGGCCAACGGCGACACAGTAGCGGAAGAACAACTCTTCATCAACCAAACTTATCTGGCGCTATTGGCGCGGCTAGTTGCGCGTCGCTTTGTTGCCCCTCACCGTCCCATATGCAACTCTGAAGAACTGCTTGAAGTAATCAACGTCGATTATTTCAGCCGACGTGGCATCAGTAATTTCGGTGAAGGTGACGTTTTCTCCTGGCCGCTGATTGAGGTTCGCTGGGATTTAGGCCTCAATAACCTGATCTTGGAAACCATGCAGGGGCTGGCCGACTCCGTAGCGACTCCCGACTTTAGCCATGCTTCGCCCGGAATATTGGATTCCGTTTACCGTCAGATGGGCCCGGCTTCTGGACCAGTACCTCGTTGGTTGGCGGAATACGTGGTTGAAGCAGAACTTGGCATGGCCGTTGACCCGGGCCGGTCGCTGGTTGACCCAGCCTGCGGCACTGGCACATTCCTTTGCGTCGCGGTTGGGGCCATGTCCCGCGCCATCGCCAAGACCGGCGGCGACCAGATGGACTTGCTGTTCGATGCCCCGGAGCGAATCCGAGGTATGGACTCTGATCCCCTTGCCGTGTCGCTTGCACGGCTCAGCTACCTTTTGGCCTTGGGCGATCTGGTCCAAGAAGAACATCCACCCTTTCTGATACCGGTCTACCTGGCAAATGCCAGCAGCGCCGATAAGTTTCAGCCATTGGCCTCGGAAGAGGACGCGGTGACACTTAAAACGACGGCAGGCGACTTCCCTTTGCCCGCGCCGGTCATTGATAACCCATTGATGTTGGATTGGGTTCTGGGTCGGTTGACCAATTACATGGACGGCGCACAGGTGCGGTTGCACGTGCAGCAGGAAGAAGTTGCGGTACAGGAAGTGCTGAACGCTTATTACAACTACGTGACCTCTCCCAAACCCCGAACCCCAGTGCCAGAGGCGTTAACTCCGCAGCAGGCCGATACGCTGTTGGAAACCGCCAAGAGTCTAATCCAGCTGCACATCAAGGGTGAAGGCACGCTCTGGTTGCATTTGGTGCAGAATATGGCCGCGCCGATGGTTTTTGCTCATCGAGGTTTTGACCGACTGGCTGGCAGCGGGTCTGCGGCGCATTTAGTCACTTTGGGTTCTTCTTACCTTCGGACAAATGGCAAGGCGGCTGTGGTATTGTCCGCTGGAGAGGCGGAGCAGAATGCCAAGGGCTGCCGGCTGATTACCATGAACGAACTGCTACCTAATGCTGCTTTGTTGGTAACGGGACCGGAACAACGGGCCAAATTTGAGTCGATTGGCGAACCAATCTCACCAGATTCATCTTGGGCCGACGCCCAGACTAGCATTCGCGTCGTTTCAGAAGAATAACGCATTCAATTGACGCGATTTCCCGTAGCCAATTATACTGGGACGTCCTCATTCTGCGGCTAGGTTACCTGACTAAACCGGTTTTCGGGACTGCCTGGCGTAGCCAAGTAAAGTCGACTGCCCAGGTTTATTGTTGCACCGCCGGGCGTTTCCCGGCACTCCCATTTTCGATTTAATAACCAAACTGAAGTTTAAGGATGGCAAGGCGTATGATGAAAGGCGGTATCTTCGCCCGGGTAGCTGCCTACGCCGTCTTGGCCCTGGGTTTCTGGCTACTTTTTCAGGCCTTTGAAAAGTCCAACATCCTATCTGGGATATTGGGCGGTGTCATAATTATCATTGGGATGTACCTGATGACCGGGGTCTGGCGCGGCATGTTCGCCAAATTTGGCGGGAACTACCAAATACGCAAGGAGAACAACTCCAGTGACGACACGGCGGAGGACAGGACAGAGGGGGCCGGGCGAACCGGTAATCTCATCGATAGAGGCGACCAAGGCGGTCAACTTCCACCGAAATGATGCGTTAGTAGTTTCAACTTCGTCCGCGCTACGGGACTGGAGTCAGGTATCAAAACGTCGTGATTTGGATGTTGACCTATCAGACTGCATGGACCGTGCGCCCGCTGTGGGCCTGGGACTGGCGCTGGCCCAGCCGGAAGGCAAAGTGCTGGTACTAGACTGCGATTCCACACTGAGGACCAACCTTGGCGGTCTGGCGACCATTGGCGAGTCCAACCCTGAGAACCTAGTCCATTTTGTGTTTGACGATGTCTCCAGCAGGTCTACCTCTGGTCTCCCCATCAAAGAGCTCGACAACCTCGACCTGGCTCAAATCGCGCTCAGTTCCGGCTACGCTAAGACCTACGAGTTCGACAAGCTGGAAGAACTGCTGATTGGGCTTGAGGATGTGATGCGCCAAAAAGGCCCGATATTCGTGCGGGTCAAGGTGTTTCGCGAGGGAGAACAGTTTCCGTATCCGGAACGCTCAATGGCAGATGGTTGGGCCGTTGTTAGGGAGACGCTTGCTCCGGAGAAGCCCGATCCGGGCACGATAGTGTCAGAGTAGGTTTCTGATAGCCTCGGTGTTATTCAGCGGGCGCTGAAGTAGTATCCGGTCGCACAAATATCTGACAGGCCACGTTGTAGCCAATGGACACACGATTGTGCTTGGTGGCCACTTCCATCACTCCCAGGTAGGGAGTTGCTTCGGCAACGGTGATTGGCTGCTCCGGCACGATGTTCGAATCCGCCAGGAACTTCAGCAACTGCGAATCTTCTTCGGGGATTCTATCCACCAAGTACGGTTCTCCGGGTTTAGACGCATCCAGAGTTAGAGCGTCGGCCGGCATCTTGGGTTCGCCGGAACCCGGGATGGGGCGTCCAAACGGCGAGCGTTTGGGGTAGCCGAGTCGCTCGACCAGTTTTTCTTGAAAATCCTGGGACATGCCGTGTTCCAGACGGTGGGCTTCGTTGTGGGCTTGATGCAGGTCCATCCCCAGTAATTTCACCACCAGCCATTCTGCCAGCCGATGCCGCCGCGCAATGTCCTCTCCGCCTTCCAGTCCCTGCTTGGTCAACCGTATCCGCTTGTCGGCGCCAACATCCACCAATGTCTGCCGTTGCATCCTACGGATCATCCCGGCAACCGATGGCACCGATGTCCCCAGGCCTTCTGTCTCAGGCAGTTGGCGCAGCGTGTCTGTCAGCTGAGTGATAGTCGGAGTCTCATCGTCTTCCCACAGCTTATAGAGGCAAAGCAGGTAGTTCTCAGTCCCAGGAGACAGGCGCAAATCGCCGTCACTTGAACTGCCATCACTGCCAGCATTTTGTTTTCTTGGAGGAGCCATTGGGGTTCCTTAAATCATATCCAGGTTCGGTGGGAGCCCGGCGGGTTTTGCTGGGATAAGGGCCGGGGAAGCGGGTTTATTAGACCCTGAAGTGACCCGCTACGCCATTGGCGTGAGACACGGTCACCAACTGGTCGTCCACAAACGGACGTAGATGATGACCTTCCCGCAGTGTCACAGAGACATTGGTGCCCAGGGGATACTCAAGAGTGTGGGAGAGGAGGCACCGGACCGTTGCGCCGGAAGGAAGCTCCACCCTATACAGATAAAAAGCACCACGAAACTCGCGTTCCACAACCACTCCGGTCCCGTTGTCGGCAGGTTGGCAGTCCAAACAATCTGGACGAACCATCATTTCAATCTGCGTGTGGCCATCGGGGTAGGACTCAGCCAACGCGGCGGCATCCATTTCCGGCCAATCTATGGAGCCAACTTCTGTATGCAAAGCGCCGTTGTCGTGCTTCGCGGGTAGAAAGTCAACCATTCCAATGAACTGGGCCACAAACTTGGTGACCGGGTGGTGGAAAATCGACTCCGGAGAGCCGGTCTGTTCAACACGGCCTTCGTTCATCACCGCAACCACATCGCCCACAAACAATGCTTCTTCCTGGTCGTGGGTCACAAATATGGCCGTGGTGTGGCTAGCTTTCAGGATGTTAAGAACGTCGCGCCGCACCTGTTCCCTCAGCTTGGGATCGAGGTTGGAGAAAGGTTCGTCCAGGAGTAGAACTTCTGGTTGGGGAGCGAGGGCACGTCCCAGGGCCACACGTTGTTGTTGACCGCCGGACAGCTCATGGGGCATTCGATTTCGCTGGGCCGTTAGACCAATCAGTTCTAGAACTTCGGTGACACGATCTTCGCGCCCTTGGCCTTTGGGCAGCCCGTAAGAAATGTTTTCTGATACGGATAGATGGGGAAACAGGGCGCCCTCTTGAAAGACCATGCCAACACGACGGCGTTCCGGAGGAAGACTTTCGCCGCCAACGTTCACTGTTTGGCCGCCAATGGAAATAACGCCCTTATCAGGCTCTTCAAACCCGGCAATCAACCGGAGCGCGGTGGTTTTGCCGCAGCCGCTGGGGCCCAACAATGCCATGATCTGGCCTTGAGGGACGGTCAGTTCTAAGCCAGCCACCGCAGGCACGCCATTGAACTGCTTGGCCAAACCAATGCACTTCAACGCAGGGGCGTTGTCTAAACCAATAACAGACTTATTTCGGTCTGAAAGTTTCATCTATCCCTTAATCCGGGGAGTCCTCGCGCAAAATCACGATTGAAGTGCCTTTCTGCGAGTCAAGATAAGTGTATGCGTAGCATATAACAATGTCAATATATAGCGAAAATTATCGCCAGGCGATAGCTCCGCAAATTACATCCATGTTTGGGGGGTAAATATAGAGGAGTTAAGAGACTAAGTCGGCCAAATAACCACGGTGTTATTTTTGTAACAAATCTGCGATTTCTGTTGTGTTTCAAACGTATTGCACGATAGGCAAACAGGGTTTTTACATTGACACTGGCCATAGTGCGACGTATGCTCATGCAAAGTTAATCGTGGACACGTTTTTTAATTGTTAATAGACACATCATAAAAACCCTGTCCTAGCGAAAGCCGATACCAA
>DUCU01000062.1:0-565 GCA_012959605.1 Dehalococcoidia bacterium
TACGACACTCCGGAAAAACTTTCTGGCACCGATGCCGAGATTATCCAATGGCGCAAACTGCTGCAGCGAGTTGCCATGGAAGGACGCGGAGTCCTAAAAGACCTGCAAGCTGAGCATCTGGCCAAAGAGATGGACACCACCGTCGCCGAGGGGTTTGCCGCCGACCAGCTACAAGCCCAAGGTCTGGAAGACGTGCCAGAGTTCCTAGCCGGAACAACCTCAGGTGATGACGACTAACTGGTCTGCCAACCGGGTACTCTTTTAATCGGCATTGTCCTTCGACAGGTCCGAGAAATCGAGACTCTCGACTTTAGTCGGAGCTCAGGATGAGCGGGGTCGGACCACGCTCTCGCCCCGGATCGTCATTCCAGCAAAAGCTGAAATCCACTGTTCCGCTAATCCTACCCGGAAGCCCCTTGCCCCGCAATACCTATGAACAACCATGACCCGTAGCCACCCTCGTTAGGCGGCAGTGGTCTGACCTCAACTTCAAATCCGGCATCTTCCATCAATTCGGTCCAGATGTTGATGGGGAACAGGCCCGTGACGTGGGTGTCCACTTCCA
>DUCU01000062.1:663-3360 GCA_012959605.1 Dehalococcoidia bacterium
GTCCCATTCGTAGACCCAGCCGTCGGGGAAGGTCTCTTGCACCCAGTCCGGAGCAACCATCAGCACGCCGCCGGGTCGCAGGTGTGCCGCCGCAGTGCCGAAAGTCTCCTCAAGGTCTTGCACGGTGAGCAGATAAGACACGGCATCATGGACGAGCACCGCATCGAAAACCCGCTCCAGCCGGATATCCCGCATGTCACCTACGTGATGCTCCACGCCAGGATTAAGCCTTTCCGATAGGGAGGTCATTTCGGGAGAAAGGTCAACGGCAACACAGTTAAAATCAGAGGTCAGATGGGATAGGTTATGACCGCCGCCCACGCCCAATTCCAGCAGACTGTGGCGTTCCGGTCCCAGTAGTTCCTGGACGACATCACCAAAGAACGCAGCCTCGTCGCCGTACTCTCCAGGCGGGCTGATAATCGGCCAGAGATAAGCTAAATCGTTATAAAGTCGAGCGATGCTTGCACCCCTACTGCGGCGAGAGTCCGTTAAGCCACTGGACGACAGCATCATCCACTGGCCGAAAATCAAACCCGGCCTGAAGTGATGCGCGGCGATCGGCCTCGGTGTCGCCAATGTGGTAGTACTTGTCGGCGGGGAACTGGTCTTTGACATCGTTGAGCCGATGCTTCAAAACGGTGAACTCAACCTTGATGCCGTGGTCCAGCCAAATCCGCTGCTGTTCGCTCACCGTGCGGTCAGAGCAGCTGCCAATCAGGTAGCCCAGGTCTTGCACCTGGCGAACCAACTCCATGGTTATCCCACCAGGCGGTTCACCCACTTCAAGGGTCCCGTCAATGTCAAAGCTGATTAGTTTGGCCAAGGGTTCCTCGTGTTCTGTTGCCCATGTCCTACCACGGCTGGCATGGATTATGAGTAACCATCGACCGGCTCAGGACGAACGGCCGCCAATTGCACTCCAAACTAATTTGTCATTCTGAGGCCGCAGCTGAGGAATCTCGTTGACAGGGAGATAACCCCGATGCCAAGCAACCAGACCCTACTCTTTCAGGGTGACAAATCCAGCCATGTTCCGCGTCTGGGCAGTTAATTAAATCGTGTGCTGCCAGGTCTCGCCCTTGGGCGGCTCTCCGGACAGCTTGAAATGGGGGATGCTGATGCCGTCCGGCTCGTCATCGAAGATCACCTCGACGCGTGCGCCGATGGCCACGTTCTCTTCTTTCTCCGGCTTGAGATCAACGTCCAACAGGTTGGCCACGATACGCAGTCCATCCTCTGAAGTTGGTTGGCCGCTCTGTTCGTCCAACTCCACCAAGACTATGGCGAATGGCGCGAGGTCTTTGAGGGCCGGCACCACGGTGTGCGCAACGATCTGGTAGCTATAAATCGTCCCTTTGCCGCTGACCTCAACCCACTCCCATTCCAGGGACGGGCACCAAGGGCAGGCAGGGCCGGGCTCGCCGCGCAGAAGGCCGCACGCGCCGCATTTTTTGACCACCAATCTGTGTTCGCCGGCGGCCTCAAAATAGCCTCGATATTCACTGTCATTGTCGGGGATGCTCAGGATCGCTCCCCGGTATTCATAATTAGCCATATCGATTACTTCCTCATGATGAGAGCGCTGCCCACTGCAGGGGTGCCCCATCCCATATTCATGCTAATCTCGGCGTCCTTCACCTGACGGCAACCACCTTCTGAGTAGTCATATGTGTGCACGCCGTTGGCGGCGTCGGGACAGTAGTCATCTACCGTGCCGCGTAATTGACGCACGTTCTCAATGACCATGTTCATGCCATGGGTGTAGGCCTCGCAGAGATGGCCGCCGCTGGTGTTGTTGGGGCGTTTGCCGCCCAGGTTGATGGCGCCACTCTTCACGTAGTCCTTGCCATCGCCCTTCTCGCACCAGCCGTAGTCCTCCAGTTGGAGCAGCACGGTGTAGGTGAAGGCGTCGTAGCAGCCGGTGACGTCAATATCTTCGTGCTTAACCCCGGCCATATCGAATATACGGGGGCCTACGTAATGGCCGGCCACACGACCCATGTTGCCGTGTTGAAAGTGGAAATCGCCGCCGGGTTTGGTGCCTCGACCTTGAACACCAATGATGTGGGCCGGAGTCTGTTTCATGTTCTTGGCACGTTCGGCGGAGGTTACGATCACGCATGTGGCGTTGTCGGTCTCCAAACAGCAGTCCAGCAGATGGGCCACGGGCCGGATGATCCAGCGGGAGTCCATCACGTCTTGCACACTGACACGTTGTTTCATCATGGCCTTGGGGTTGTTGCTGGCGTGGTTGCTGTGGGCGACCTTGATGTGGGCCAAATCTTCGCTCTTCACCCCGTAGGTGGCCATGTGCTTGGTGAAGTTGAAGGCAAATTGCTGCACGGCGCTGATCAGACCGTAGGGCCGCTTCATCAAATCTATACCAGAGATACCAGAAGCTGCCCTGGCGCCGGTGCCGCCGATGCGAAAGTTGGAGTAGCCGTTCATGGATCGGAAGATTGCGACGGTGTCGCACATGCCGGCCTCGATAGCTCCCATGGCCAGGCCTATGAGTGCCTCCGAGCTAGAACCGCCACCGGAACAGTCCATGTAGAAGTTGGGCCTTAGACCCAGGTCATACATGATTGATGTTGAGGGAGTGGAATCTCCGCTGTGGTAACTGAGCATCCCGTCCACCTGGGTGGAATCCAGTCCCGCGTCATCCATAGCCCTGCGGATGGCCATTGCCCCCAT
>DUCU01000062.1:3389-3686 GCA_012959605.1 Dehalococcoidia bacterium
CCTACAATGGCATATTTGCCTACTAGGCTGGTCTCCATGGTTTCTCCTTTATTGGGTTTTCCCAGTCAATTTTAAGGCTAGGAAAACGAAACGTATTATGGGTGTTTGGCCTTAATTTAACAATCGTGACCCGCTCTAATCAAAGGCTCCGGCAATGGCGGCTTCTGCTAGTTCTTCGTCGCTTAGTCCCAAGATTTCACTTAGTACAAAGTCTTGGTCAGCGCCAAATTCCGGGGCTCCTCTGGTTACCGACCCCGGAGTCCGGGACAACTTGTAGGGCGCTCTTTCTATGGTGCG
>DUCU01000063.1 GCA_012959605.1 Dehalococcoidia bacterium
CCGATCTGGGCGGGGGTGTTGGGCATTACGCGAACCACTGCCGGATGACCCAGTCCTTTGGTCAAGGTGTCCATTTTGGCACCGGCAACTATAGAAAGAGCTGCCTGCCCTGGGTCCAATTGGCCTTTTAGCTGGCCCATCACCGAGCCAAGGTCCTGTGGTTTGATGGCAAATACCACCAAATCTGCCTGTTGGGCAGACTTCAGATTGTCAGCATCGGCGGCAACGCCAAATTGTATCGAGAGATACTCCCGACGTTCTGGCACAGGCTCGCCAACACTGATGTCGCTGGGGTCTGCCAGTTTGCCAGACAGGACTCCGTGGAGGATAGCTTCTGCCATCTTGCCCCCACCAATGAAAGCCACTTTCATCTTATTATTCCGTTCCTTAAGAATGAGTCGGACGAATGATTAAGCCGATTTGCAGCCAGAATCAGCCTACAAATACCGGGCATCATTATAGCACCGGCAATTGGGATTAAGCTGAAATCAGTCTCTTGTCGACGCCTTTTTGACGATTAGAATGCCGACATTCCGTCGCCGCGGGCCAGTGAGACTGCCAATCGAATCGATTCCAGCATGCTCTCGTGGAAGGCGACGCCTTTCCCAGCGATGTCAAAAGCCGTGCCGTGGTCAACCGATGTCCGAATGAACGGCAAACCCAGGTTGGCGGTGATGCTCTCTTCAAAACCGTAGACCTTGACCGGGATGTGCCCCTGGTCATGGTACATGCAGAGCACCACGTCATATTGGTTCTGAATGGCCTGGTGAAAGATGATATCCGCTGGTACCGGGCCAATGGCGTTGATACCCAGTGCCTTAGCAGCTTCTACAGCTGGCAATATCTCATCTGCCTCTTCATCGCCCATAAGTCCGCCGTCGCTTCCGTGGGGGTTGAGGGCTGCCGTGCCGATCCTCGGACTCACGAATCCGTAGCTAACGAAACTATCATGGGTGAGTTGCAGGTACTCAAGGATTCGGTCTTTCTTGACCAGTTCACAGGCCCGGCTCAGAGACCGGTGGGTGCTCAGGTGGACAACACGTAGGTTTTTGGCCATCAACATGGTGGCCACCAGTTCACTCTTGGACAGTTCTTGTAGCAGTTCCATGTGGCCAATGGATTTGTAACCGGCCAGGCTGGCAGCTTCTTTATTAAGAGGCGCTGTGGCCAATGCATCGACCAATCCGGCTAAAGCTAGTTGTCCGGCTTTAGTCACCCATTCCATGGCTGCCTTGCCACAGGTGGGACTGATCTCGCCAACGGTGATGTCTTCCGGGTTCAGGTTGTGGATGTCCACAACCTCAATTACTCCTGGCTCTGTGCCTGCCACCGTGGTCTCATCGACTTCTTTGATCTTTAAGGGAAGTCCAGTTAACGCAACCGCTTGTTCCAAGGCGTAGACGTTTCCCACCACCAAAGGTCGGCAAGTGGCGTAGACGATGGGGTCGGCCATGGCTTTAACCACAACCTCCGGGCCAATGCCACAAGGGTCGCCCATGGTGATAGCGATTGCGGGTTTTGCAGAGTTTTCTGCCTTGGACATTACGTTTTCCTTCAGCCCAGGTTGGGGGGCACAAATAGTAACTGAATTTGCTATCTGACGAATATCGTTGAGTTTTGTTTAGTTATGTAATCAAGGGGGCCAGACGCGTCGAAATTATAGCATGGGTAGGGTTTTATCCCTCTTGATTTGTATGGTATGGTTACTTCTCACTAGACGATTTGGTTCACATCATTCAAATATGATGGCTACGTTGCTTCGGACAAATGACTCCGTATAAAGAGTCAAAAAAAGAGTCCCCGGCATGACCGCCGGGGACTCTGGAAGGGCAGCCAGACTGGTTCAGGAACCGCACCACACATGAGACTCGATTAGCCGCAGCAGCAGTCGGCCTCCACACAACCCATCCTGTTCCAGTCAGGCCTGCCGGAAAATTCTTTTTTTAGGTTCTCTAACCTCTCTTTCTGCTAATACGACGTTCCACTAAATCTGTGCCCTAGTCGGTTAGTCGCACTTGTTCCAACTGCAGGCAATGCACTTCATGCATCCCTCTTCAAAGATGACCGGGGTATTGCACTCCGGGCACTTGCGAGCATTCAGTATCTCTTTGGCGTGACCATTTCCATTCCCGTTGCCATTTCCATCGCCGTTCACAACTTGCGGAGTGAACTTCAGCTGAACTTCACTGGAATCTCTGGCATCGCCATGCTCTTGAGTACCGGTAGTGTGCCGTTCCAACGCAAGCGCCACTGCGTCGGGGCCGGAGCGCACCAGGGTGCCTTCATCCCACGCGGGACAGCAGGTGATACCGCGTAGTTGGTCAATGACCGTGGCCGGCTCAATTCCGGAGCGCAGCGCCAAGGACACCAGCCGAGAGATCGCCTCCAGCTGGGCCGAGTCGCAGCCACCGGCTTTGCCCAGGTTGCCGAACAGTTCGAATGGCGTATCCGCCTCGTCAAAGTTGATGGTTACATACATGTTTCCGTGACCGGTGCGCACCCGCTCGGTGACACCTCTGATGGACTGAGGCCGCTTGCGAGGGGTTAATACCTCGTCGACCACTTCATTACTTGTTCCAGTGTGACCGGTGCTTAGTACCTGACCGTCCTTGCTGCCATCGCGGTAGACGGTGATGCCCTTGCAACCCAGTTCATAGGCCAACATGTAGGCGCCGGCAATCTCTTCCTCGGTGGCGTCATGCGGGAAGTTGATGGTCTTTGAGACTGAGTTATCGACGTACTCTTGTACCGCACCCTGCATCTTTACGTGCCACTCAGGGGCGATGTCATGGGAAACCCGGAAGACGTCCTTGACCCACTCTGGGATGTCCATCGTCTCCAGGCTGCCAGTCTGGGCCAACTCCTCCATCAAATCTTCGGAGTAGAACCCTTCCTGCTTGGCTACAGCCTCGAAGTAGGGGTTGCCTTCAACCAGCTTGGTGTTGTCCATGACGTTGCGAACATAGCTCAGGGCAAACAGCGGCTCGATACCGCTGGATGCTCCGGCGATGATGCTGATGGTACCGGTAGGCGCAATGGTGGTTGGCGCTGAGTTACGCATGGGGTGCACAGAGCCGTCCGCACTGGGCTGGCTATAGATGCTGCCGTCCCAAGCGGGGAATGAACCCCGCGTTTGGGTGAGTTCTGCGGAAGCTTGGTGGGTCCGCTCTTGAATGCGGCGCATCACGTCGCGAGCCGTCTGCAGTCCCTCTTCCGAGTCATACCGAATGCCCAGTTCAATGAGCAGGTCAGAGAATCCCATGACGCCAAGGCCTATGCGGCGGGTCTTCTTGCTCATCTCTTCGATTTCAGGGATTGGATAGTTATTCATATCGATAACGTTGTCCAACAGGTGGACGGCGATATCGACGGTCTCATCCAGGCGTTCCCAGTTGATCATGGTGTCGCCGTTGGCGATGTTGACCATGCGGGCTACGTTAATAGAGGCCAGGTTGCAAGACTCGTGGGGCAACAGGGGCTGCTCGCCGCACGGGTTGGTGCTTTCGATTTCACCCAACTGTGGGTTGGGGTTGTCCCGGTTGATCACGTCCAAGAAGATTAAGCCCGGATCGCCGGTCTTCCAGGCCATGTTGGTCAGCGTGTCAAACACATCTTTGGCGTTGCGTTGACCGGTTATTTGACCGGTGCGAGGGTTGACCAGGTCATACTCCTGACCCGCCTTGACGCGCTCCATGAAGTCTTTGTTAACGGCAACAGATATGTTGAAGTTGCTCAGGTTCTTACCGTCTTCTTTGGCACGGATGAACTTCTCAACGTCTGGGTGGTTAACGTTCAAGATGCCCATATTGGCGCCGCGACGGGTGCCACCCTGTTTCACCACGTCGGTGGCGGCATCAAAGGCACGGATGAAACTGACCGGACCGCTGGCAAT
The DNA here is from genome assembly GCA_012959605.1 of Dehalococcoidia bacterium. Taxonomy (GTDB): domain Bacteria; phylum Chloroflexota; class Dehalococcoidia; order Lucifugimonadales; family UBA3495; genus UBA9611. The sequence goes on from DUCU01000063.1 coordinate 3,893, forward strand.
GCCACCTGTTGAGCCAACCACGTCACCCTCGGGACGCAGACGGTTAAATGAAAAGCCGGTTCCACCGCCACTCTTATGAATGAGGGCGGTCTGCTTGACCTTGTCAAAAATAGAACCCAGGTTGTCATCAACAGGCAGCACAAAACACGCCGACAGCTGCTGCAATTCACGCCCAGCATTCATCAGGGTAGGCGAATTGGGAAGCAGTTCTAAACGCTGCATCGCAAAGAAGAATTTGTCTTCAGTGGCTTGCCGTTCTTCCTCGGTGGCGCCGTAGTTCCTGTCCGCCTGTGAGAGGTTCTCAGCTACGCGGCGGAACATACCAACAGAGTCTTCCAGGATGTTGCCCTCGCGATCCTTGGAGAGATAGCGTCGCTCCAACACCACTTTGGCGTTAGTGGTTAATTCTGTGGCCCGGTCATTAGTCTGTTGGGCTATTCCAGCGGCTTCTAGAGCCGTAGATATGCGTCGTCGTCTTTCCCGGATATCCGAGCTGGTTCCAGTCTGTGTTGTTGGGCCTTCATGAGTGGCGGTCATTTCGATGTTCCTCATTAATGATAGAAGCGGTGGACAATTCCCCAGAATGCCCTCTATCTTGTAGCATTCGTTGCACGGATTTTCGCCTCCCGAATGTCAGAGAGGTACCGGTAATCCGACCTGAAATACCACCTACAACATACCACATATTGAGGTCTAAGTTATGTCGCATACCACAACATGATGTGGTTGGTCTTCCGGGAACTACAAAAGGTAGTAGGCGAATTCTAGACCCGCGTTTTATGCCAAGTCAATAGAAATCAGAGGAATATTGTAATCCAAAATCATCCATTTATAAGGGGATAGTTGGGGGTTTTCAAGAGGAGGTCGAGCAGAGAAAAGGGCCGAAAAAACGCAGCCGCATTTTTCTCGCAAATGGTCGGAGACGGAGCAAAAATGAGGGAATAAGGGGGCGAGGTTTTGGTTGGCAGGATGCATTTATAATCGCTGAAAAGGGACCGCCAACCGATGTGTGGATGGTCCCCTATTGGGGCCAATAGTTAAGGGCGGGTCTAAAACCCGCCCCACACTATCACACACATCCTCGGGAACCTTTTAAGAAACACTTGTGGACCTTACGGATCAGATCCGTTGGTCCTAGATTGACCTATATAGCTTAGAGTTCGTACTCTTCATCGTCGGCGTCTGCATTTCCTAGCCAGCAGGTGGCCAAACTGGCGCGAACGGCCTGGTCTATCTCGTTCTGAATTTCAGCGATGCGGCTGCCAGCAAACATCTGCTCGGAAATGACCTGGCCAACAGGGATGGCCGGGACCGATACCGATAACATCTGGTTCTCTAGGTCATGTACCTGGTTATTAAGGGTCAATAGTCGGGTCAGGGCTGAATACTGCAAGCTACCGTTCATGTCGGGGTCTCCTAGGATGAAATGATTGAATAGTGCTTCCGGTTTAATAAATCCCTGTATCTATTCCTGATTTATCAGGCCCTGTTGGGGGTTCTCGCTTTGTCGATCACCCTGTTTTGTTCCGTTGGCTGTTTTTCTCTGAGTTGGTCGAAACTCCGCTTCCTTTTCCACTGGCCGCCGTCGCCCTTTCTTGGGCAGGACGGGCGGCATGTCCAGCAGGGGCAGCTGCGCTTCGTCTCTGAGGTCTCTGACGGCCTCTTCGAAACTCTCTATGTCCTGGAAGGCTCGGTAGACGCTGGCATAACGGATATATGCCACCCGATCTAGTTCTCTGAGCCTTTCCATGACCATCGTGCCTAGCGCGGTGGTTGAGACCTCCATGTGACCCAAGTGTTGTAGCTCAGCCTCAATGTCTTCGACCATTTTGTCGATCGTCCTTGAGGCAACTGGTCTTTTCGTGCAGGCTTTCCTGATTCCCGAGATGAGCTTTTCGCGGTTGAATTCCTCTCTGCGGTTGTCTTGCTTGGACACCATCAGAGAGGCGGCCTGGATTCGTTCGTAGGTAGTGAACCGGAGCTCACAGCTCTGGCACTCGCGCCTTCGCCGGATTCCGCTGTCCACTACCCGGGAATCGGTGACTTTAGAATGGGGGTGACCACAGAAGGGACAGTGCATTATTTTGGTTGCTTTTTTATATTTTTCTTAAATTCGTATTAAATACTAATTATAGTGTTATTGTTAACTAAACCTACTATCTATAGTGCCTAGAGTGTATATACCGATTATTACCTTGTCAAACCATTACGATTTTCGTCATAGGCGTGAAGTTTACGTAAGATCCAATTGACGACAACGTAAGGCACAAAAAAAGACCGCCCTCCAATTATGGAGGGCGGTCAAAAGTTGATTCTCGGCACCTGATTTAAATACTTGGATAAAGGGGGATTAGTGCGCTAAGGCCTCCGAGAACATTACTCAATTTTTAATGGGCTCCCGGCCCGTCCCAGCGTTGCTACTAATGTAGCTTTTCCATCTATTTACTCTAGCATGACCGGTGATTCCGAGAGCCTTGACGTTATTGACAGATTTTAACGGAAAAAGCCGCGATTCTTGTTACTAGACTGGCGGCGCAAGAAGCTTGGCACATCCAGTTCTTCTTCCGACTGGGGGATCACATCCTGGAGCAATCGTTCCAGTTCGTCTTCCCGTAGTTGCTGGTTCTCTGCCATGACCGGGAACGCTGCAGCTACCATAGTGATCTTGATCTCGTCGTCCAGTTTGGCGTCCCGACAGGTACCAAAGATGATGTTGGCATCCGGATCCGAAAGGTCTTGGATCACCTGGGCAGCGTCCTGTACCTCTTGCAGTGTCAGGGTGGGTCCACCAGTGATTACGAACAGTATGCGCTTCGCGCCGTCCATGGAGATGTCCAACAGAGGGCTCTTGGTTGCCTGGCGGGCTGCTTCCACCGCACGGTTCTCACCTTTGCCTCGGCCGATGGCCAACCAAGCCGGTCCGGCGTTGTTCAAGATGGTGCGAACGTCAGCGAAGTCTACGTTGATCTCACCTGGTACCGTCACCACTTCAGCGATGGCTTGTATTCCTTGCTGCAGTACTGAGTCGGCCATCTTCAGAGCATCTTCCCAGGTGTAGGTCTGATCACCTTGGGAGTTGAGCTGAAGGAGCCGGTCATTGTCGATAACGATCAGGGTGTCGACATTGTCCTTTAGTCGAGCAATACCCTCTTCAGCGTTCTTCTTCCGCATGCTGGCTTCAAATGAGAAGGGCTTGCTCACTACAGCTACGGTCAGAGCGCCCGATTCTTTGGCGATCTGTGCGATTACAGGGGAGGCTCCGGTACCGGTTCCGCCGCCCATTCCCACGGCCAAGAAGACCATGTCTGCGCCTTCCAGCGCTTTTTCAATGTCGTGGCGGCTTTCTTCGGCTGCCTGCCGACCCAAGTCAGGGTTGGCGCCGGAACCCAGGCCGCGGGTCAAGTTCTGACCAATAGCCAGCCGATGGGAAACGTCACAGCGGAACAGGTGCTGGGCGTCGGTATTAACGCTGTAATACTCAACCACCGGGAGTTTATCTTTAAACATGCGACTTACGGCGTTGCTGCCGCCGCCGCCAATGCCCATTACTTTAATGTTGGGTGAGCCGGCGTTGATCTCTTGCACCATTTCAAAGGTGTTGTCAGAATCCTTGCTGGGCTCCCAGGCTGCAGAATTGTCTTGTACCATTTTATGTCCTCCACATCATCATCGATTTAAGGTTGGAGCCTCACCGGACTCCTTTTTGATTACTGAATCTTTGGCTAATCTCGCTGGGTTCGTTGTCCGGCCAGTCCCCGGAGCGTCGGCGCATCTAATCGGCGTCAACGTCTAAGCGGTTGTTACCTAACTGAGGCTGCTTTTTTCCTGCCCAACCCCCATCGCCAAGATTTACTTCCCGTTGTCGCTCGGCCGCCATTCATGGAGGACCGCGTTTCGCCCTGGTGTTTAATGCCCCAGAGGAGCAGACCAACGGCGGCTGAGAACGCCGGTTTTCTAAGCTGCGCCGGCAATCCGGCAATACCCTCTGGATAAGCGATCCGGACCTGTCCGCCTAGGACTTTCAGTACCAGGTCCGAAAGTCCGGTCATCTCTGATCCACCGCCGGTCAGTACCAGGCCACCAGCGGGGAACTCCCTAAGTCCGGACTGTCTCACTTTCAATACAATCATCTTGATGATTTCGAGCATCCTAGCTTCCAGCGGCTCGCACAGAATACGGCGAGACAGCGAGTGCTTAGGCTGGCCTTGGAAGCTGGGGATAACTACTTCATCGTCAGATGCGACCATCTCAGGCATTACACTGCCCCATTTGATCTTCATCTCTTCCGTCATATAAAGCGGCGTCTTCAACGCCACAGAAAGGTCTCTCGTCAGTTGGCTACCGCCAACTGGAATAACTGCCGAATACCAGGGATGGCCCTGGCGGTAAATGGCCAGGTCAGTTGTGCCACCGCCAATATCTACCAAGACAACGCCCATCTCACGTTCGTCTCCAGTCAAGGTCGACTCGGCGGACGCCAGTGAATGAAGGACCATACTTTTCACGGTGGCTTTGTTGGTTTCGATAGCCTTTACCGTGTTCTTGAGAATCACGGAGTCACCCATCACCACATGGGCTTCCACCTCAACCAGGTTGCCGTGCAGGCCAACCGGGTTACGGATGCCAGACATTCCGTCTACGTGATAACCGGTGGGGATCACGTGCAGAACTTCTTGGTCTGGTCCAACATCAGGGAAGGAACCCCGCAGCAGACGGTCCAGCAATTTGCTGGAGATGTCACCCACGTCATCCGGGTTGCCAACTTCCTCTCTGGTGTTCAAAGAAGTCAGGTGGCTGCCGGTGACACTTGCGTAGATGCCAGTGGGCACACCGTTGCCGATGTACCGCTGCGCCTCTCCCAATGAAGCAGCAACGGCTTCTTGAACTTCTACAATGTTCTCGATTCGGCCTTTATTGATCCCTTGGGAGGTCACAACTCCGGTGCCCAGCACTTTAAGCTCTCCCTCAGTTCCCACGCGGGCCATGATGGAAGTGATTTTATCGGTGCCTATGTCAACCGCTGTATAGAACGTATCTCTTGCCAAGCTGCCACCTTCCTTATAGTCGCCGTATTGACTTGTTTCTCTAGTTAACCGAAGAGGCTGTGCTAAATCCGCTGGACCACCCGCAGTTTGGCGCTGCGGCTCCTGGGATTGGACTGGATCTCTTCAGATGATGGTTTGATTACCCGCCGATTGATTATTTTTATCCGCGGCATTGTAGCGCAGATACATACCGGCAAACTGGGCGGACAGACACAGGTGGCTGCCTCCTGGTTGAAAAAAGATTTAACGATTCTATCTTCCAGGCTGTGATAACTAATCACAGCCAATCGGCCTGCGGTTGCCAGCAAACTCACTGCTGCGTCCAGACCGTTCTCCACGTTTGTGAGTTCTTCATTGACTGCAATGCGCAACGCTTGGAACGTTCTGGTGGCCGGGTTGACCCGCTGGCCAGGCCGACGCCCCAGGACTCCGACAATAATGTCGGCTAGCTGCACGGTGGTCTCAACAGGCCTTTCTTTGATAATGGCCCTGGCGATGCTCATGCCCCGGGGTTCTTCCCCAAAGCGCCGTATCAGCTGTCCCAACTCTCTTTCTTTGTAAGTGTTGACGATCTCTTCAGCCGTTACGTCCCCGTCGAGGTCATACCGCATATCCAAAGGTTCGTCCGTTTGGAAACTTAGGCCATAGCCTGGGTTTTCAATCTGCGTGGATGAAAAGCCCAGGTCCAAGAGAATTCCATTTACTTCAGTGATGCCTTGCTCTGCTGCCAGGCTGACCATGTCCGAGTAATTGCCGTGAACGGACACAAACCGTTCACCAAACTCAGCCAGCCGCGCCTGAGAAGTCTCCATTGACCGTGAGTCCCAGTCGATACCCAAGACAGTCTTCACTTGCGGCTGTGCTCGCAAGATGGCCTGGGAATGCCCACCGTCTCCGGTGGTGCCATCCATGTAGACACCATTCTCTTGCAGTATTAACTGACCGACCGTCTCCGTGAGGAGTACTGGTAGGTGAGCAACACCGTAGTCGCCGTCGGATTCATGACCAGTGCGATCCATAAGCTCCGTAAGCCAAGAGTCTGATAGTTCGCCTGTATATGTCAGGGTAGCCTGTGCCACCGCTGCTCCCATCCGCCAGGTTCACCGTGGCGGCCCTATCACATTTCATCGCCTGGTCTTTCCAAGGAATCTTGGGAAAGTTAATCAAAACTCAACCAGGTTTCCCTAAACCCCGTAATCGCGTGGCCCCAATGCCGATGCGATTGCAACTGACAGTACCAACTTGTAAACATAACCGTCAACGAATATTGATGTCAGTTTTAGTATATTTTTAGACTTATGTCAATTTTGGTCTAAATATAAAATTATTACAAGCGACCACGACCGCTTAGGGCCGCAATTTACAAGAGTTAGCGTTAACTTTGACTCCGGTTTTCGGGGTTAAAACGGATAAACACGAGCTAAATCGGTGGCAAAAAGAAACTAATGTTTGCAGCAGCTGTTGGCGTGGTAATCGTTGCTGCACTTACAACGGAAATGATTTGCCGTTTTGCGAGACTGGCTATGCACGCAATTATTAAGAGATAAGAGCGGTGGGTATGCTATAATTACGACTACCCGAACACACTTTGAAACCACCTTTGTGCCCGGCGATTGGTCCATTGGTTTGGCCCATGATTTAACGCACAAGTTGACCCGAAGTAAGTTCTACAGACTGGGCACTAAATTCTTTGGTCGCATCACCAGCGGCCCGCCAGATAATGGAGAGGAAAGGCGTTGAACGTCACTAAGGATTCAGTAACAACCACAGAGATCACCCTGACCATAGCCATGGATACCGATGATGAGGAGCCGTTTCTCAATCGGTCGTACAAAAGGGTCGCCAGCCGTGTCCGCATCCCCGGATTTCGCCCTGGCAAAGCCCCCCGATCGGTAATCGAAAACCACCTTGGCCGAGAGGCTTTGGTCCACGAAGCGCTGGAATTCATGATTCCGGAGTCTCTTGACCAGGTCTTAAAGGATGAAGACATCCAGGCCTGGATGGAGCCCAAGCTGGAAGTGCTCGGCATGGAGCCAGTGTCTTACAAAGCAGTGGTTCCCCTGGAGCCGGTTGTGGACCTGGGAGAGTTTCAGGCGATTCGTCTGGAACGAGAGCCAGTAGAAGTAACCGACGAGCAGGTAAACGAAGTATTGGAAAGTCTTCGTTTTGAAGCCGCCCCTTGGGAGCCGGTCGAACGGGCTTTGGCATACGGCGACTTGGCCACCATGAACGTGAAAGGAATCATTGAAGAGGAAGAGGTCATAGACGACCAGGGAATCGACTTCATCCCTCAAGAAGATAATAATCTGCCTTTCCCAGGTTTCTCCACTCATTTGGAGGGAATACTGGAAGGCGAATCCAAGCTATTCACACTTTCAGTCCCAGATGATTACCCTCAGGAAAACTACGCCGGCAAGGAATGCCAATTCAACGTGGAAGTTCTTTCCGTCAAAGAGAAGAACCTAGCGGAGTTGGACGACGAGTTTGCCAAGGGAGTCAGGGACGGATTTGAGAGCCTGGAGGCCCTCACAGACCACGTTCGCCAACGTCTCGTTGACGAAAGTGAGGCTACTGAGACCCGCCGGCTTGAGGTCTCTGGCCTCGAAGAGCTCAAAAAGCTGGCCAAAATCGAGGCCTCAGAACTAGTCTATGAGCGCGAATTGGATATGATGTACGAGGAGCGCGCACGGTCATTGCAGAACCAGCAAATGAGCATGGAGCTTTACCTTAGTTATGTCGGCCAAACTGAGGAAGAACTCAGGGAGCAGATGAAGCCCCAAGCCGAAGAACGGCTCAACACGATGTTGATGCTGCGTAAGCTTGCTGATGTTGAAGAGATTGAAGTCGGCGATGAAGATGTGGAAGTAGAGATCACCAACCTGATCGAATCCACGGGTGGCAATTCAGATGCCTCCATGATGCAGGCATTGAACACAGAAAACGCAAGAGAGTCGATCCGGTCATCTCTGATGAACCGAAAGATCATGGCCCGATTGGTGGAGATTTCCCAAGGCGAGGAATCTGCCAGCCCGGCCGCTACCGACGCTACAGATACCAGTCCAGAATCTGAGCCAGAAGAAGAGACTTCTCTGGCCGAAGAAGCAAAGGAATAAGGAGCGCACGTTGATGCAAGACCTTCCCAACACCAACGGATTATTCGTACCTCAATCCATGGTTCCCATGGTTATTGAAACCAGCCCACGGGGTGAACGGGCATTTGATATTTATTCCCTCCTACTTAAGGAGCGGATCATTTTCTTGGGCACGCCGATCAATGACCAAGTGGCCAACCTAATCATTGCCCAACTGCTTTTCCTTGAGCGGGAAGATCCGGACAAGGGCATTAATCTGTACATCAACAGCCCTGGTGGCGTGATTAGCGCTGGGTTGGCGATCTACGACACCATGCATCTGATTGCACCAGAAGTTTCCACCATCTGCTTGGGCATGGCGGCCAGCATGGCCACCATCCTGCTGTCTGGTGGGGCCAAGGGCAAGCGCTACATCCTGCCCAACTCCACAGTCCATATGCACCAACCCTTGGGTGGAGCGCAGGGTCAGGCCTCAGACATTGAGATTGCAGCTCGGGAGATTATCCGGTTGCAGGATAAAGTCCGCACAATGTTGTCGGAAAACACCGGCCAGACCTACGACAAGATTGCCAGAGATACTGACCGGGACTACTACATGACCGCCGAACAGGCCGTGGAGTATTCCTTAGTGGATGAGATTCTTGGATCTAAACAACCAGAGGAATCAAATTCCTAGTTAGTCAACAAACTGGATTAGTGCAGGGTTCGAGGGGTGAGTGTGGCTAACGGAAGAAGTGGAACCAGGCTAACTAGGTGTTCGTTCTGTGAGAAACCCCAGCCCCGGGCTGACATGGTGATCGCCGGGGAGGGGAAGGCAGCGGTCTGTTACGACTGCATCCGGGTTCTTGGCCAGGTGGTGGAAGAAGAAGCTCCGCTACCGGTCAGGAAATACGAACCCTCCAAACCGCTGGCACCGCGGGAGATTTACGCCCATTTGGACACCTACGTGGTGGGCCAAGATAAGGCGAAGAAAGTTCTCAGCGTGGCGGTTTACAACCACTACAAGCGGATTTGGAACGGGCACAAACGTTCCGGGTCTGACGTGGAACTGCAAAAAACCAACATCTTGCTCATTGGCCCTACCGGCTGCGGCAAGACGCTACTGGCTGAGACCTTGGCCCGCACGCTGGATGTTCCGTTTGCAGTGTGCGACGCCACCTCCTTAACCGAGTCCGGATACGTGGGAGAGGACGTGGAAAACATCCTCCTCAGGCTGATCCAAGCGGCCGACTGGGATGTGAATCGCGCTGAGAACGGCATCATCTACATTGATGAGCTGGATAAAATCGCCCGCAAAGAAGGCCTCAACCGGTCAATCACCCGTGACGTTTCCGGCGAGGGCGTGCAACAAGAACTGCTCAAGATAATTGAAGGCTGCATGGCCAACGTCCCACCCCAGGGAGGCCGCAAGCACCCCCACCAAGAATTCCTCCAGATTGATACTCGCAACATCCTGTTCATCTGTGGTGGCGCGTTTGACGGTCTGGAAGAGATCGTCTCCAAGCGGCTCGGTTCCGGTTCGTCCCAAATGGGATTCTTGGCCGTCGGTCGCAGTGGCGAGGAACCAGACGGAAGCTCACTGACCCAGGTCATCCCAGAAGACCTACTACACTTTGGCTTCATACCGGAGATGGTGGGTCGGCTGCCGGTGACTGTGGGCCTTGAATCGCTGGATAAAGATTCTTTGGTCCAGGTACTGACTGAGCCCAAGAACGCCATCATCAAACAATATCAACAGCTGTTCAACATGGACGGCGTTGAATTGGAATTTACCCCCGCAGCGCTTCAAGCCGCAGCGGAACGGGCCTTGGATCACCAGACCGGCGCTCGTTGCCTACGTTACGTAATCGAAAACACTCTGATGGACGTGATGTATGACCTGCCGTCGCTGGACGAGGTAGTCCGTTGTGTGGTGGACCGGGAGTCGATTGAAGGCAACATATCGCCTGATCTGTTCGCTGGAGACGGCACCAAGGTGGAGATTCCACCGCAACCCATCAAGAAGTCTGCTTAACCAGCGCTGGTGGCCGGGTATTCCTTCATCGCCTGGGCTATCTGCCGATCTAGGCAGAGTCCGCTGGGCATGGACGCCGTGAGAGGGGCTCTGGAAGCATCTACTACCTGACCTCCCATGACGCCTATTTCACCTTGGCTGACGGAGCGTATCGTCTCAAACAAGAGATACGGCTCACGAAGATATTGCTCGTCACGTATCGCCCGGAAAAGCGGATAACTTTCCCCTTCCGATTTCTTGATCTCTTCCAGGTCTCTACCAATTAACGATGCCCAATGCTGGTCGAATTTCGGACCGATAATTGGCACATTCACGTAAGAAACCACTGGCCCTCGATCCACTTCTTCCGTCGCCAGATGCACCATTGCGCCCGTCTTGGTTGCCTTGGTCTCGATCAGTTCCCAGACCACTTCCTGCCAGGTGCCCGTGGGGCCGTCAGGTAGGGCTGGATGGAGGTTGAGCAGCGGATATTGGCGGCACATCTTTCCGCTCACAATCAGCATGTAACCAGCCAACACGCAGACATCGGCTTCAGTGGAAGCAAGCTTGTCCATTACCTGCTGGTCAAACTCTTCACGGTGCTCAGAAAACCGGCCGCCGGTTTGTTTTCTGAAAGCTGAAGACGAGTGTGTTACCAGTGGGATATCGTAGCCATCCACCAGGTTAAAGAACTCGTCGGAACCCTCAGCTTCTCCTCGCTCACGGTTGCTGAATACAAAATTAATGCGGGCATCAGAACCAGTCGCGATCAGGCGTTCTTGCACGAAATTCAGAAGCCCGCGTGAACCTTCCCCACGGCCAGTGGAGAACCATCCGATATTCAACATCCTCAGTCCAGCACCTTTCCCAACACTATTATCGGTATTATGCCCAGCTCTTACTCGTCCAAATCATCGTCTGGGTCGTCATCCAAGTCGTCAAACCCGGTCAAAACATCGGTAGACCGGTACGACTCTTTAAGCTCAGTAATCTTCAATTCGGCGTTATTCAGTAGCTGATTACAGAACTGGACCAGCTTAATTCCCTCTTCAAATCGAGAGGTTGCCTCAGCCAAAGTCAGTCCACCAGCCTCAAGTTGTTCTGCCATCTCGCTCAATCGGTGAAAGGAGTCCTCAAAACTATCCGATTCGGTCTCTTCGTTTTGGGTGTTTTCTTTAGGCAAGGAATTCTTCGGTTTGGCCATGATCCAGACTCCTGTGGCGGTTGGGCAGAGACGTTTTCCCCGCAGATTCAGCATGCCAGTAGACAGCAAAATCCGCAAGGGGACGATGCTATAAAAGGCGAGGCATTTCACCAAGCTGGTCTGATTTCATTTTCGCTTTGGCCTTTGAAGTTTTTGGCTTGGGTTCAGGCGACCGAGTTGCTTGGCTTCCGCCGTTTGCGCCTGACGCCGAGAAATCATGTCCGGCGGTGGCAGCAAGGGAACCATCTGACACCGTTATCTCCAGTGCGTCACCGTCTGACACTTGTTTGACGCCGGTAACCACCTGTCCGGTGCCGGGCAGATGGACTATGGAAAACCCACGGCCCAATGTGGCCACTGGGTCTAGGGCCCGTAGGCGCAGATTCAGGCCTTCAACCTGTACTTGCCTCTCTATGACCAGTCTTGACGCAGCATACTGAACTATGCGCCCGATATCGTCAACACGGCGGCGCAGTTCTGACGTGTCAGGCAAGCTCAGTTCCATACGGCGAGAGATGGCAGTCAGTTCAGACCGACGGCGCGAGTTGCCATCCATCAAAACTCGGTAGAGTGCGGTAGCTGCCATTTCCAGGTTGCGCCGCAAAACAGCGGAGTCAGGGACTACAAGTTCGGCGGCTGCAGAAGGCGTCGGCGCTCTAACATCGGCCACGTAGTCGGAAATGGTCTCGTCAGTTTCATGACCAACAGCGCTGACCACCGGTGTCTTGGAGGCATAGATAGCCCTGGCGACAACCTCTTCGCTGAACGGCCACAGGTCTTCCATGGATCCACCGCCGCGCCCGATGATAATTACGTCACAGCCACCTTCTCGGTCCAATAGTTCCAATGCTGCAGCTATCTTTGGAGCAGCGTCCGGTCCTTGGACGACTGTTGGTGAAAGCACCAATTCCGCAAGGGGGTAGCGACGCTGTAGCACATTCTGGATGTCGTGGAAAACCGCGCCGGTGGGCGATGTAACCACACCAACTTTCTTGGGGAACCGGGGTAGTTGACGTTTGCGGCTGGTCTCGAATAGTCCTTCCGCAGCCAGCTTCTGCTTCAGTCGTTCCAGCTCCAAGGCCAACTCTCCCACGCCTTCTGGCATGGCCAAGTCGACCATGAAATCGGTGGTACCGCCTCGAGTGTAGAAGGTTATCTTGCCGTGGGCAGAGACTGAATCACCCTCAGCTAGCAGATCGGCGCCGCGCTGCCCTTTAAACATGACACAGCGCAGCAGGCTTTCTCGGTCTTTAAGGCTGAAATAGGTGTGACCAGCAGAGGATTTACGGAGCCCTGAGACCTCTCCGACGATCCAAAGATCCATCAGCAGCGAGTCGGACTCCAATGACTCCTTAATGTGAAAAGAAACTTGGCTGACCGTATAGACAGCCACGTTCTAGCTCACGCGCTCGGTGTATTCTCCGTTGCGGGTATCAACCCGAATAATGGTCCCAGGCGTGATAAACATGGGAACCGTCACTACTTTGCCGGTCTCCAGGGTGGCGGGTTTGTTGCCACCTTGGGCGGTGTCTCCCCGGAAAGAAGGTGGTGTGTCAGTTACTTCAAGCTCAACGTGGGTGGGCATCTTCACGCTAATCGGCGATCCGTTGTACAAGACAATGTCGACCATTGCCAGCTCTTTCAGGTACTCCAGAGAGTCTCCCAAAACGTCCTTGGTAAGGTCGTATTGGTCAAAGGTCTCCTGGTCCATGAAGTAGTAAAAAGAACCGTCGGTGTACAGAAACTGGGTTGGCCGGGTATCAACGTCAGCCACGGTAAATCCCGTGCTGTACTGCTGGAAGGTACGCTCCACCACCGCTTTGCTCAAGAGGTTTCTCATTTTGATGCGAGTGACCGGCGCCCTCTGTTGCATCTTGTGGCGTTCGTAATCAATTACTTCCCACGGTTGGCCGTCTAACTCAATGACCAGACCACGGGTCAGGTTGCTAAAGTTTATGCTCATTTAGGAGTCCTCCGGGTTTATAGGAGACGCTAATCGTCGCATGACAGGTTACCCCGTCCAATAATCACGTACGGCTGTGATTGTAACACTGAGCCGGACGCAAACGCCTAAGTTGAGTGTCGGGACTGCCAGTTGCCACACACGTGGCGAAGACTACTTGCGGGCCTTGCTCATTGGCACAGCGCCGTTCTCTCCGAGAATCACAATGTCCTCGATGCGGATACCGCCCCAGCCGCTCAGGTAGATGCCCGGCTCAACGGTGAAAACAGTATTCAATGCCAAAACATCGGGGGAGCGGGGGCCAACGCGTGGGTTCTCGTGGATCACCAGGCCCACGCCGTGTCCCAGGCTGTGCCCGAAGTTGTCGCCGTAGCCGGCCTGGACAATGACGTCTCTCGACAGGTTATCGGTCTCCTCTCCGGTCATTCCAATCTTGACCGTATTAATGGCCGTCAATTGTGCGCCCAAGACTGTGTCATAAATCTTGTTGAACGTCTCGTCGGGCTCGCCCACTGCGATGGAACGAGATAGGTCAGAGCAATAACCGCCAACCTTGGCGCCCATGTCTATTACGATGGGATCGCTCTGCTTAATCACGTAGTCCGACGGTTGGTGGTGAGCCATTGCCCCGTTGGGACCGGCGGCAACAATCGTGTCGAAACTGATAGCGTCAGCGCCAAAATCGCGCATGGCCATTTCCATCTTCCAGGCAACTTCTCGTTCAGTCATACCAGGAGTGATGTTCGGGCAGACCTGATCCATGGCCTTATCGGCAGCATCGATGGCCAGTTGCAGCATTTGCAGTTCTTCTTTGTCCTTGATGATGCGCTGGTTCTCGGCCAGTCCGGCCGCCGGGACCATTGAGACATCGCCCAACGCGGAATCGCCCTTTATCGCGTCAATCAAGCTGTTATAAGTGCCGACAGTCATGTCTTGGCTTTCAAAGCCGACCTTCTTCACGCCAAAAGATTTCATTTCGTCGATTAACCAGCCCCAGCCGCCCTTGACCTGCCTGACATCAAAATATGGCGATTGGTTGGTAGCCTGTTCGGTGTACCGAGAATCGGTCGCCAGGATGGCATTGGCCTTGGTAATGAACAGGTAACCTGCCGAACCGCTGAACCCAGATAGGTAACGCCGGTTCTCCGGTGCTGAAATCAGCACGCCGTCCAGTTCTTTTTCCTGCAACTGGGCAACGAGCCCCTCTACTCTTTCTTTCATCTGGATTCCTTTTAGCTATTTTTTTAGTTGGATTCTTCGGCAACGGTTGCGGCCAATGCTGCAAGGGCGGCAGTGTAACTTCGCCAACCAAATCCCGCAACCTGGCCCTTGGCTATATCAGATATCACTGAGACTCTGCGCCAAGGTTCCCGGGCCGAGGGGTTGCTCAGATGGACTTCAACCACCGGCAATCGGCTGTCAATCAACGCGTCTTTCAAGCTCAGTCCGTAGTGGGTCAGCGCACCAGCATTCAGAACGATGCCCTGCACTTTGTCTCGGTGCTCCTGTATGCAATCAATCATTTCGCCTTCCAGGTTGGACTGGTAGAAGAAGACCTCAACTCCAATCTCATCAGCAACTCGGCTAATCTCATGATTGACCTCATCCAGCGTCTTGGAACCGTATTGGGTTGGGTCGCGCCGACCCAGCATATTTATGTTAGGACCGTTTAAGATCAAGAAACTGGCCATTGCTCTAGTCGTCCTTTCCGGTGGATACGTGCTCTTCTGGGAGTGAATCCTCTGACAAATTACTCGGTCGCATCCGGTTGGCCGGTTCATCAGCCCTGGGATGGTGCGACAAGTAAGCCGTCAAAGCCTCTTGTTTGGTTACATGAGTATAAACTTGGGTGGTGGTGGGGCTGGTATGGCCTAGCAATTCCTGAATCACACGCAGGTCTGCCCCGCCTTCCAACATGTGGGTGGCAAAGGTGTGTCGGAGTGTGTGTGGGTGCACTGCCGATCTGGTGCCAGCCTGCACCGAGTACTTACGTACCAATTTCTCAAAGCTGCGTCGTGACAGCCGTTCCCCGTACCGATTCAAGAACAGAGCAGTGGTGGGTCGGTCGGTCAATTCATGCCTGGCGACGGTTATGTAATGCCATAACGCCTGCTCGGTCGGCCCACCAAACACTACTAGACGCTCTTTCGAGCCCTTTCCTCGGACTAGTATCTCGCGACTGGAAAAATTGATGTCATCAACGTCTAGGCCATGAATCTCTGCCAGTCGGACGCCGCAGGCGTAGAGTGTCTCCAAAATGGCTTTGTCGCGCTGGCCGTGGACTGTGGTTTCATCCGGGGCGTCCATCAGACGCGTGACTTCACGCTGTCCCAAAAAGTCAGGCAGGGTTTTGGCTACTTTGACTTTAAAGCTCTGACCGGAAGGTACCGGCGTGGAACGGAACAGCCCTTCTTGGACTAAGAACCGGTAGAAGGTGCGGAGGACGGTCAACTTGCGGGCAACGCTGACTCTGGCGAATCCCTCTCGGTTGCTTCGCCCTTCGGTAGCCAACCAAGCCAGGTAACCGCGTAGCATCTGGCGGTCCATGTCGGTCAGTACCAGACCTTCCATGGCCAGATAATGCCGGAAGGTCTGCATGTCGGCCAGGTAGATTCGTTCCGTGTTCTCAGACAGACCACGCTGGCCGCGAAGGTAGCGAGGAAAGGACTCAAGATAGTGGTCAATCTGGGTTAGACCCTCATGACCGCTGCTATCGACGCTAGTCGCCAACCGTCGCCAACTCTTCCGAGTTTTCAGCGCCTTCCGGTATTTCAATCACCGCTTCTGTCCAGCTACAGGTGGTGCAAGCCACGTTGTCCTTGTTCTTTTGAATCATCAGGCCGCTGCACTCCGGACACGGTGTGTTCAGCGGGCGCTGGTTCAAAATCAAATCGCAAGCAGGATAGTTGGAACAGCCAAAGAACGACCGGCCCCGGCCCCTAGCGCGGCGTTCAACGATCTCTCCGCCACAATCAGGCTTGGGACACATAACTCCAACCTTCTTCAAGATGGGTTTTGTGTTTCGGCAATCAGGGAAGCCGGTGCAGGCCATAAAGCGCCCAAACCGTCCGGTTTTGATTACTAGAGGCTTGCCGCATAGGTCCTCATGCTCGCACTTTTCGCTACCCGCACAGTCACAGACCTCATCGGTCTCTTCTTCCATGCGAATCTTGGGCATGAGTTCATCTGCGTTGCTCAAGGCCTTCTGGAACGGACCGTAGAACTCGCCCAGCATGGGCACCCATTCTCGTTCGCCTCTGGACACGTCGTCCAATTCCTCTTCCATCCTGGCAGTGAAATCGGAGTCCATGATATCGGTGAAATACTCGGTGAGGAGGTCGGTTACCGTGATGCCAAGTTTGGTCGGCGTTAGGCGATTGCGCTCCCGTTCCACGTAATTCCGATCTACCAGTGTGCCAATGGTCGGAGCGTAGGTGCTGGGACGACCGATGCCTTTTTCTTCCATCAACTTGATGAGCGTAGCCTCAGTAAACCGGGGCGGCGGCTCGGTAAAGTGCTGGTTGGCTTCGATCTTGGAGCAATCCAAGGCGTCACCCACAGCCAGCGCCGGCAAAGTTTTCTTATCGTCAGGCTCTTTGGTGTCGTCCAGGCCTTCCATGTATACCGACCGGAAGCCGGCAAATGTCAGAACCGAGCCAGAGGCACGGAAGTTGTACACGTTGCCGGGGGTTTTACAGGCAGCGTCAATATTCAGGGTTGTAGCTTCAGAACGAGCATCTTCCATCTGGCTGGCCAGCATCCGCGACCAGATCAGAGTGTAAAGATTCAATTGGTCCGTGGAAAGATAATCTTTCATTGAAGCCGGATCACGCCGGATTGACGTGGGGCGGACAGCCTCGTGAGCTTCTTGTGCGCCCTTAGAAGCCTTGGTGTATACCTTGGCTTTGGCAGGGAGGTGGTCCTTGCCGTACCGCTCTTGGATGTACTCACGCACTTCTGTTAGAGCAGAGCTGGCCACCTGGGTGGAGTCTGTACGCATGTAGGTAATCAAGCCAATCTGGTCGCCAGTACCAACGCTGAGCCCTTCATATAATTGCTGAGCCACGGACATTGTTCGCTGTGCGGTGTAACGCAGCTTGCGACCGGCTTCCTGCTGCATTGTGCTGGTGGTGAAGGGGGCAGAGGGTCGTTGTCGAACGTCCCGCTTCCTGACTTCAGCCACTTTGTAGTCCGCGTTAGCCAGCTCGGCCTCATAGTTCCGAGCATTTTCTTCATTGGGTATGCTGATTCGGCCTTTCTCGCCTTTAACTGAGTGCAACAAAGCCGAGAATTGGTTCTTATCAATGGCTTCGGCACCAGCCTTGCGCAGCAGGTTGTCGATGGTCCAGGACTCGACAGGCACGAATGCCTCGATCTCCCGTTCTCGGTCAACAATCATGCGTAGAGAGACAGACTGAACCCGGCCCGCAGAGGTGCCACGCTGCACGCGACGCCAGAGCAGTGGGCTAATCTGGTATCCCACCAGTCGGTCGAGTATGCGCCGGGCCTGCTGGGCGTTGACGAGTTGCATGTCGATCTCCCGGGGATTCCGGAAGGCCTCTTCAACTGCCTCTTTGGTTATCTCGTGGA
>DUCU01000064.1:0-15168 GCA_012959605.1 Dehalococcoidia bacterium
AAATCGAGACTCTCGACATTAGTCGGAGCTCAGGATGAGCGGGTGGTGAGTCGGTAAAGTCGGTTTCGTTGTTAAACCATTAAATGCCCTATTTGAAGACTGCTTCGGCCATGCGCTCCAGTTGTTCTCCCATTTCCTTCTCGGTTTCCACGTGCTCAGGACGAACCACAACGCGGTCAGCGCCGGCGTCCAGCAAGGGTTGGACAACGTCCTTCTGCGGTACTTGTCCGTAGACCGTGATGGTGATGGACTTGGGATCGCGGCCCGCTTCGGCGGCCATTGCGTCCAGCTTCTTGCGGCTTTCTTCCACCTCGACTGGTGTTACCCGGTTGGGCATCCATCCGTCAGCGTGGGCGATTACTCGACGTAGTACGTTCTTTGCCATACCGCCCAGGATGATTGGCGGGTGGGGAGTTTGCACCGGTTTGGGGTATGACTTAACCAGGGGAAAGTCGAAGTACCGACCGTGGTATTCTGCCTCTTCCTTGGTCCAGAGTTCTTTCATGACTTCGATGGCTTCACGGGTCTGCGTCCACCGGTGGTCAAAGTCGCCGCCCATCAGCTCGGTCTCTTCTCGTAGCCATCCGGTGCCGATGCCGAACTGGAAACGGCCACCGCTATAACGGTCAAGGGTGGCAATCTCTTTGGCTAGCAGCAGCGGGTTGCGCTCGGGGACCAGGGTGATGCCGGTGCCCAGCTTTATCTTGGTGGTGACGGCAGACGCCCGGGCCAAAGCGATATATGGGTCGGTGAAATGGGAGTAGGTCCAGGGAATCTCTCCACCGGTGGCCGGGAAGGGACTGTCGCTGTGGACTGGCACTGCGGCGTGCTCGGCGTACCAGATGGACTCGAAACCCAAGTCTTCAGCCTTCTTGGCCATAAAAGCCGGGTCGATGGTATAGGCCGGTAGGGGGACCGATGTTCCAACGTTCATCTTCTTCTCTCCAGTTTCGTTTACTTGAATGAATTTTTATTCTTAGCTTGGTTGCCGCCATCGCCTCCATCCTAGTCTTCTTCCCGGACAGGGGAAGGGACAATCCCCCTCCCTTTTTAAAGGGGAGGGTTAGGGTGGGGAATTTGTTAGCCAATAGCCATGTTAAGCAAGATAAGTCTTTTTAGCCCAAACTATTTAGTCGTCGGCGGGTTGCGGTTCCGCCACTTGAGACTCTAGCAGGTCGTACCGTTCCGCGGCCATATCGGTGACTCGCTCTATGTCTTCTTCCAGCAAATAGCGTTCTGCTGTGAGGTCTTTCGCCACGCCTTCGACACGGTCTAGGTAGTCTTCTTTAGATGCGTACCGCTCTTCGATCGATGGGCGTGGGTCGCCTGACTCTTGCCGCTCTTGGCGAGTGAGGGTGAAAGGCACCGTGGAGCCCATGATCTTGTGAGTCTGGCCTGGGCCGCCAGTGTCCGGTCTTCGCAGGTTCCAGCCCGTGACCGTTGCTAGCGGAACCGCTAAGTCAGGCAGGCGGATTCCGGCCACGTCGTTTCCGTCCTGATCCACGGTTGTTGTCAAAGATGGATAGGCCTTTCCGATGACCGGAGGCAGGTTTTCTGTAATGCCTTCTTCAGGGCCGAAGTCGTAACGGGACAGATTCCTCAAGTGTTCAGGGAAGCCAAATCCGGGAAAGGCATCGTAGACGGATTTTAGTGAATCTGTTGGCACTGCAGTACCGTCATCCAACCGGGCGTGCTTGTTGGCTGGGGGTGAAATATTCTCGCTGACCCAGGCGTCCAGGTTGGCTACTGCCGCCCGCATTAGCGGCCGCCAGTCTACCCAGTTGAGTGGGTGTAAGCCAACGGCGCCGGTGGCCTGGATGTGGCCCAATGGCAATACGCCAGGGCTGTGTTGGGTGCCGGCAAAATGGTAGATACGCACGGTGTGGGATGGGACTATATCCTTGGTTCCAGTAGCATCGATGTGGGTCAAGGCTGCGTGGCCAGCCCAGTATTCGCTGGAAGTATTGGTCAAGAATAATTTGGGCGCTTTGCCCCTGGCTATAAGACGGGAGAGCAGGCCGTCTGATACCCCGGTTTCTGAGTCGACCTGCTGGATGTCTGCGAAGGGAAACAAGCTGGCGGTACTGGCTTCTACTGTGTTTGATGGCTGGCCAAACCGCTGGTTGAACTCGCCGCGACGGCCACCGGCGATATTGGCAATGATTCCGTCAAATACCGTCCGGTCTTCTTCATCTTGGTTCATTGCCAGATAGAGCATTTCACGGAGGAATCGGCCGCTCTGGGAAGAACCAAAGGCCATCGTGTGTTGAATGTCACCCGTACATGGGTTGCCAGAGCTGTCTGAGTAACGCAGGAATGAGATTAAGTCGCGAATTCCTGCCATGCCTAGTCCCACCACCGGCGCAGTACTGGTTGTGTAGATGCATTGGTAGACCTTGCCCGGTTCAAACCCGCTTGCTATACAGATATGGGTATCGTCTGGTACTACGGTCCCATCTTTCAACTGGCCGAAGATCCAATCAGACCTAGGGATCAGAGTGCTGGGCCCACCGACATAGTCATGAACGAAAAGTTGGGCATCCGGTTGGTCCAGGTTATTGGCGGGGTAGGGGTGGTGCCCTCGGTCAGAGAGCATCTGGCTGTTGGACGCTTCATTTGGTTGGAAGGTCACGGCAATCCGACCGGTGACCGGCCCGTTGGCGTCTGACGCGTTGGGAATATGAACCTGGAGGAAACCAGGAGTCGTGGGGAAATCGTGCTGCCAGCCGCACCAGACCTGGGTATAACCTCGGCGCATCTGGAAACCGTTGCCCGGATCCATTGGGTCGTTCTCAGGGGCGCTGTTGATACGCAATAGAGATAGCGGCTTGCCCCGGTTGACCACATCAAAGAACAGTTTGTGGCTGCCTTTTTGAAGGTCTACCGGTTTGACTATTCTGAAGTCGGCGGAAAACTCTACTAGACCGACCTGGTTCCTCGGTACCAGATCCACGTCGGTGATTAACGCGTTGGCTGGGTTGGTTGGGTCGACAGCGAAGTGGACGGTGCCGTCCAACTGTTCGTAGGCGCCAACGTCACCAAAGTATTCTCCTCCGGCGTATGGGGCGTGCTCTGCGATCTCTATAGATGTGACTGCCATTTTTTAGTCTCCTGTTGCAGCAGCGGTGTTTTAGACATCCTGCTTGAGGAATTTTTCGATACGTCGAGACAGCCGAATGACGTTGGGTGAAGTTATCAGGGCCTGGCCAATGGACAGAAGTTCGTAATAGGCCAAGGGTACGTCATTTAAACAATGCCTGGCCCCCTCTGTATCAAGGAGCAGTTGCAACCGGCCATCGTGTGATTCGTCGGCGATGAAATCGAAGTCTGAATCATCCAGTTTCGTGGCCGCGTATTTTATCAGGGCTCGCCGGTTTACCGACACTCCGTTAATCATCACGCCCGGCGAGTCTAAATATTTAACTAGCGGGATTGTAGCAATTTTGGGCACGTTTGGTGGGGTCAGGTTGATTTCATCTTTGACTCTGCCGATGCCGACCACCCTTGACCCGTTGATGATTGCACCACCAGCCAGGGCAAAGGCGTAGTTTCTACCGGGGTCTGAGACATACGCCGGATGGAGCGAAAAGCTCTTGATCTGGGGCGACTTTGGCATTCTCAAAGACGTCTGCGCCTTTTGCAAATCCCTGGCGACCAGCAGCCGAAAGGCCAGTTGGCTGACGCTTTTCAGTGCTGCCGGTGCAGTGCTGTCACTCCCCAGAGTTTTCAGGGAGTTCAGGTCTTCGATTACGCTTGTGAGCAGGTCACTTGCCGAGTCCATCAATCTTAATCCGAGGCTAAAGGATGGTCTCTGGGTCAACGTCCAGGTCGGTAGGTGGAGCTTCACCCGCAAATTCCTGCCACCAGGCGGTGAAGTTTTCATCACCGTGTTTTTCTTTTAGACGGGCCAAGTGGGCCTTCACTTGGACAATAACCTCTAGGTTGTTGGTATTGGCCAGTTGATAAGTGCGGCCAGCCCACAGCAACGCACCGGAGATGTCGTCCCGCTCCTCCGCAACCATGCCAAGTTGACCGTAGGTGCGGCAGATCCGGTTGAGGTCTTGAATCTCTTCAAAGACGTCCCGCGCCTTGGCGTACCACTCTTCTGCCTTGTCCAGGTCTTTCTGCTCGTGGAAGAGCACTCCAAGTTGTCGGCATTCGTCGCCTTCGGATCGACGGTCGCCTAACTCCTGCCATTCCCTGAGGGCCATCATGTACCAGTGTTCGGCATCTTGGACGAACATTTCCCTGGCCTGTTCAATCAGGCCCAGGTGATGGAACTCGATACCCATTTGGGCGTGGTTCTCCATTCGGTCGCTGATCTGCAGGGCTTGTTGGTACCAGTTTTCGGCTTCATCGAACTGATACTGAGCGTGGCAGACGGTGCCCAGTGAATGGTAGACCAAGACCGCGGTCTCTTCGTCTCGGGCCTCTTCCAGCATCTCCCTGGCCCGCTGGTACCAGCTGGCAGCTTCGTCATATTCAAACTTGTACTGAGAACAAAGACCCAGGGACCGGTAGTCCTTGATCATTTCCTCGGCATTGTCGACGCGCTGATGAATCTCCAGTGCTTTGCTGAACCATTCTTTGGCTTCAGTATAGCGACGGCGATACTGGGAGATCATCCCCAGGCCATAGTAGTCGTCGGCGGCGGCTTCTTCGTCTTCTCCGCCTTCGATGATAGCCAGAGACTGGGTGTACAGGCCATGAGCCTCTTCTAGTTTCCAACGGTTCTGGGCTACCTGACCCATCTGATGGAAGACCGCAGCGGTGCGCGGGTCCGTGTCACCGTCATCTTTGGTTATCAGGTATTCAAGCAGTTGCTTGTTCAGGTCGTCGGCCCGTTCAAACTCTTTGGTCTCGATGCACTCGCTGGCTTCGGTGCCCATTAGATAGAGCCACAGTTGAATGCCACCAGATTTGTCGGCTTCCTCAGCGGTCACACCGGTTACCTCAAGCAACTGACGCCGCAGGCGGCGCAGTTCCGGGTACCGTTTTTGCATGCGGAACACCTGGGCCAGTGGCTGGACCAGTAGCTGGGCGTTTTCCCATTGACCGGCCTCCAGTGAAAGGGCCAAGGCCTGGGTGATGTTGCCCTCTTCAGCGAGAATGGCTGTGGTACCGGCATCCTGGTTTTCGTAGAGGGTTTCCATGAAATAGTCTGCAGTGTCGGCGTAGACCCGGACCATCTCCTGTTCCAACCGTTGAATGGTGGACTGCGGGAACTGTCGGTAGAGACTGCGTCCGTAGAACCACGGTAGTGATGGGTGTATCTGGTAAACGCTGGGAGTGATGGGTTCTAGGAACCCACTGGTGCGGGCGTTTCTGAGCAGGGACCGTGTGGCTCCGTAGCCTAACGCCTCGCCCATGGCAGATTTGTAGACCTGCTCCTCAGTGATATGGGTCAAGATGTCCATCATAATCCGGCTGCGGAACATGGACAGGAATGGCAGGTGTACTCGGTTGCGCCGAGTCATACGACCGTAGGAGAGGTCCATCGCAACTGTCAGGTAGGCTGGGCGGCCCTCTTCGTCGGCGCCCGGCTCGTGTTGTTCCGATGCTGCTTTGAGTTCGCTGATTAATATGGAAGACGGAACGTCTTTCAACAGGGGCAGGGCAATCTCCATGGCCAAGGGGTGGCCGTGCACCAACTCCAATATTTCTAGGTACTCAGAGCCCAGGCGCATGGGGTCGGCCTTGGCCTCTTCCAGGAGTCGAGTGCCCAAGACGATGCGGTCTGACCCGGTGAGACCATCAAGGTGGCTGCTGCCGTGGGTTACGGTGAGCCACGATTCCTTGTCCCGGCGGCTGACCAATAAAATCCAAGTCTGTCCGCCCTCGGCCACATCTTTGATGAAAGCGTCTAGGTCGGCCATCTCTTTGTCGTCTAACAGGCCTGGCGCTCCTGAGGGGAATCCATCCAGGTTCTGGAGGCTGTCAAAGACCAGCATTGCCGGGTTGTTCTGTAGGTAATCGACGACCCAAGTCCGGCGGTCTTCGTTGCGCAAGTCGGCAAAACCCAGGCCTGCTAATGAAGTACCAATCTCGTGCAATACCCGTTCCAGACCAGCGCCCACCTCGAAGGCAGAATAGAAAACTCCACCGGAGCGTCCGCCAGTTTTGCGGAGCCATCCGGCCAGGCCCAGAGCTAGTTCAGACTTGCCAACGCCAACGTCTCCGGATAGGAAGACGACTGGTGTTTCGCGGAATTTGCGCTCTAGCTCCAGCATCTCTGTATGGCGGCCAATCAGCCCGTAAGGACCGCCCCGGGGCAATTCGGTGCCAGCGGTTTCTTCTTCTGGTTGGGGTTGGCCTGGGGCCAACGGGGCAACTTCTTCAGAAAAAATGGCTGCGGGTGCATATTCTTTCGACTCGAACACCACAGGCAACGTCCAGTCCCAGGAGACCAACGGGCCGGTGGCTGAAGGACGCTGGGGATGGTCCACCATGGCCTGGCGCACGGTGGCTACGGTCTGGGCGACTGATGACCCGCCGCTGAGACCCTTGAAGAAATTCAAGCAGAACAGAACACGGCCTGCTCCGGCAATGGGTAGCGGGGCTACGACCAACTGCGGGACACCGTTCTGAATCAGACCGGAGGCAAATGACATAACGTCGTTCAGGGCGCTGGAAGATGAGGCGTTGATTAGTAGAACCGGGGTTTGTGTTCCATTCAGTGTTTCGGCCAGAGTGGCAGCGTCGACGGTGGTCGTTCCACCGGAGCCGTCTTCAAGGATGACGCCTTCACTGGTAATAGTGAAACCGTCTAGGTGCACCAGATGGTAGTGTCCTGGCTGGCGGGTTAATTGCTCCTGGAGACTGGTCGCCGTGGACGGTCGCAGGCAGTCTAGTTCTGCGGAAACAGCCAGAGATTCTAGGGCACTGAGGGCTTCGGTTGCGACGCTGCCAGACCCTTCACCGGTGGGAGGTAGTAGGAGTAGCACATTTAGCTGGTCGATGGGTAGTTCGGCGGTGAAACTTTCAATTGGGCCGGACGATAGTCGACGGCTGATGCCGGAAAACCGTGATGCTAGATAGGTATCCTCGCCGCCGTTCATCAGCTCCCATGGGATGCTGAGAAATTCAGGGCGGGAGGATACAATTGCGAGCTGGGGTGGCTCGTTGCCAACGGCCTTATTCAGGAGTAATTTAGACTCGTCATTGGACCCAAATGCTGCTTGGAACAACAGTTGCCCAAGAGCTTTGAGACCGGTCTCGACAATGTCAGCGCGAGTCTTGGCGTCGCCAAATGTATCATTTGGGTATTCGTTGAAATACCAGCGAATTTCCGCCATCTCGGTGTCGGACAATGGAAAGGGGAAACTGGCTGGCGGAGCGGTTTCGGGCTGATTGGAATCGGAAATAAGAGAAAGTTGGACCTGGTCTGAGTCGGCCAAGTCTACTATTTGTAGTAAGTCTGCCAAAAGGGCCTCCGGTGGGATCCGCCGGGCGGTTTAAATAGAACAACCGACCCAAGACAATCGGGCCGGAGAAAGACATTTAATAGGGCTGGGAATAGAGCCTGGAATCAAGTCGGGGTTCAGGCTCGTGTTCACCTTGAGAATGAACCTTCGGACTATATTATCACCAGCCTAATATCTCGTCCAACGATTCACGCCTGGGGG
Source organism: Dehalococcoidia bacterium (assembly GCA_012959605.1). GTDB lineage: Bacteria > Chloroflexota > Dehalococcoidia > Lucifugimonadales > UBA3495 > UBA9611. The sequence goes on from DUCU01000064.1 coordinate 7,626, forward strand.
GTTAAGGTCCGCTCATCCTGAGCTACGACCAATGTCGAGAGTCTCGATTTATCGGACCTATCGAAGGGTCTTCCAGTACAAGTCGGACTCCGTGAAAAAGGTGGATCGACAGGCCCAGCTTGAGCGATCACCATATACTTATTGGTTTCCCTTCCTCGAACGGACTCTAGGGGGTATTTTATCCCCCTAGTCCTGTTCTCCGACCTAAGTTTGACCTGCTCGCCAAGCACCGGCCCGCCAGTCATCAGGGCTGGGACCCGGATCTATGATGACGTCGATTACTGCCGTTCTGCCGGACGCCTGGGCCGCCCGAAGAGCGTCGGGCAGGTCTTTGGAGTCGTTGATTTGAATTCCCCACGCGCCCATGCCCTCGGCCACCGTGGCGTTGTTGGTGGGGTAGAACTCGGAGGCTATCTTGTGGCCCTCTGGCTGGTGGTCGTTCACCATGCCCAGGGTTCCGTTGTTGAACACCACACAGATAATCGGCAGGTCATATTGCACCGCGGTTGAGATGGCGTTCACAGTCATCATGTAGCCGCCGTCGCCGCTGATGCAGACCACCGGCTGGTCGGGATAGACCAGTTTGAGTCCAACCGCCGCTGGCAGCGCCCAGCCCATGCCCGCAGTACCGCCAGGGCTGTAGAAAGTGTTGGCCTGCTGGGCTCGGTAAAGATGGGCCATCCAGGTGCGGTTGTTGCCGGCGTCCAAGGCGTAGATGGTGTCGGCGGGCATGGTTGCTTGTAACTGGGCAATCAGGCGTTGCGGCTTCACCGGCGAACTGTCTTCGTGCATTTCCGGTTGGTCGTGGAAACCGGCGGCGTCACGGCGGGTCTGCATACTTTCCGTCCATTCACTTCTACTGGACGCATTGCCCGGCGCAGCAGCTTTGGAAGCCTCAACCAATTGCTCCAGAATCGCCTTGGCATCTCCAATGAGACCAATCTCCACGGGGAAGGACCAGCCGGCGTTGCGCTCGTCAATGTCTATCTGGATGATGCGCTGGCGGGCTGGGTTGAAGATGTCGGGACGTTCTCCCACAGTCTCCTGGGAGCGCAAGAGTGCGCCAATCACCAAGACCGTGTCAGCATCGCCGACAGCCTTGTTGGCGGCTTCCTGACCGTAGGTGCCCACCATGCCCAGGGACAGCGGATGGTCCTCGGAGATGGCGCTCTTGCCCTTGTAGCTGGTGGCCACGGGCATGCCCCATTGCTCGGCCAATTGCTGCAACTCGTCGTGGGCGCGGGCCACGTGGACGCCATTTCCGGCGATAATCACTGGCCGTTTAGACTCGTTTAGTATCTGGATGGCCCTTTCAATGTCCACCGATGCGCTGGCGGGCTTCACTGTGTTCAAGAAGCCGGCGGTGTTGTGGATGAATGGCGGCGACTCCACGTCAACTTCTCCGCTAATCGCGGCAGAACGCATCAACAGGGTTGCAGGGCCGGGGCGTCCGCTAACAGCGTGTTTGATGGCCATCTGAGCGCCCAGCACTGCTTCTTTGGGATTGGTGGCCAGGGTTGTGTACTTGGTCATGGCCTTGAACATGGACTGGAGGTCAATGCTGCCGTATTCCCCAGCGCCAGACTGGTTGGCGGGACGCTGCGCAGCGCCTCCGTCCGAGGTGTCGGTGATGACCAGCATGGGGGAGCTGCTGAGCATGGCTTCCATTATTCCAAAGGCCGCGTTTGAGCCCATGAACAAACCCTGGCCCATGATCGCTGCTGGTTTTCCAGCGGCGCGTCCGTAGGCGTCGGCCATGATTGCTGCCACCTGCTCATGGCGCACCAAGATGGTCTTGATTCGGTCTTGCTTGGTCTCAAGAATCTGGAATATTTGCCCGGTCCCGCCTCCGGGAATGCCGAAGACATACTCGATACCGGCTTCCTCTAAGGTCTGGACAATCATCTCGCTGGCTGATGGCATGCATGGCCTCGCTTTTTCCGCTTTGTTTCTTATTAATAAGCATGGGTATTAACGCCCGCATGGCGCTGAGGGGATGATACCCGCCGCCTATGACCGGGTCAAGAAAGCTAGCTTTGTTTAAAGCGAGGCTGGGGAAGGGTATCCCACAAGGACGGTGAGCCAGTTGACCCGCATCATGGGCAGGCGTATCATCCCTCCAACCTGAGGCAGCCCAGGCACGGTTTCACAGATGGGTATCCTCGGCGGGTTTTGGGATACCCATTACCCGATTTGATCAGTTTGAGAGAAAAATCATGCGTGCTGCTGATGCCATTATCCATGCCCTAGAAAAAGAAGGTGTTGAGTATATCGCCGGGTTTCAAGGCGGTGGACTGAACCCCCTTTGGCCGAGTCTTAGGGAGTCGAAAACCATCAAGGTCTTCGCGGCTAGGAACGAGAGACTGGGCGTCGAAATTGCCGACGGTTACGCTCGCGCCACCGGCAAGGTAGGCGTGGCAATGACCGGTACCGGCCCCGGCGCCACCAATACCCTAACCGGGATTGCCGGCGCATTCGCTGACAACATCCCGGTGCTTCTATTGATGGGACAGGTCCCCTTGTCTCAACTGGGTAAAGAGGTGCAACAAGAGGTCTCCGCCGACATATTTAACACTCTAGTCAAGTGGCGGGGGACCATGGCCAAGGTTGAAGACATCCCATCAATTATGCGCCGGGCCTTTACCGCCCTCCGCTCCGGTTCCCCCGGACCGGTGGTGCTGGAGATGCCCAATGACGTATTAATGACTGAAGTTCCCGACGGTTCATTGGAATACGAGCCGGTCGGCCCCGGACACCGGGCTGCTCCGGACGGAGATGCAGTGGCCAAGGCCGCCGATCTGCTGGTCAACGCCAAGAATCCCGTTTTGAACCTGGGTGGCGGTGTCCTATCCGCCGAGGCGTGGGACGAGGCTAAAGAACTGGCTGAATTACTGTCCATGCCAGTGGCAACCACCCTGGTTGCCAAGGGCGTATTCCCCGAAAACCACCCCCTCGCCATGGGCATGGGCTGCTATCCGCGTAGTCGGTACGCCAGCGGAGCTGCAATACACATGAACCGCAAGGCCGATGTGGTACTGGCGGTGGGCAACTCCTACCGTCTGCCCAATGGCACTGACGGTCGGCCGATTCCTGAAGGGGTCAGCCTGATTCACGTGAATGCTGACGAGGCAGATCTCAACAAACAGTACCAGGCGGACGTGCCGATTTTGGCTGATGCCAAATTGGCCCTCCGCTCGATTCTGGACGCCGTGAAAGAGCGCGTTGGACCAGGCAAGGGCGGTCTAAAAGAGGAAGTTGTCGCCGAGATTAAGCAGGCCAAGGACAAACAAGCAGCCGAATGGGCTGACATCGTAAATGACACATCCGCTCCCACCACAGGCTATCGGGTTGTCCATGAATTAGCCAAAATAATCGACCCGGACAAGACGATCGCCCTCCACGATGCCGGCGGCAGCCGTGGTTATATGTCACCGTTCTGGGAAGCCACGAAACCCCGCAGCTACGTTGGTATGGGTGGCATGGCCGCCATGGGTTGGTCCCTGGGTGGGGCCATCGGCGCAAAGCTTGGCCGACCCGACGATTTGGTGGTCCACCTGTTGGGAGACGCATCGTTCGGCATGGTCGGTATGGAGTTAGAGACTGCCGTTCGGATGGGCATATCCACGCTTACCATAGTCGTGAATAATGAAGGAACTGGCGGAGGGCTCATGGGCATGAACGGCCCTTCCGGACCGCCGCCGGACATGGCCAAACTAACCGGAAACTGGAGCAAGGTTGCCGAGGGTTTGGGTGCTTGGACAGAGCGCGTGGAAGACCCTCTTGATGTTGGACCCGCCCTGCAACGCGCCATCACTGCTACTGAAAACGGTCAGGCAGCTCTGCTGGAAATAATGATTAAACCCATGGCCATGCCCAACACTCCTGACGACTGGTCGCTTTAAAGCCGCCAGCCGTTGATTGCTGATGGCTTCGGAGATTAGATGAAAAGCATTGAGATTGACCGTAGTAAGCGGCTGAAGGACGACCCGGGCAAAGGGCACAACCGCTGGCATCCGGACATAACTCCAATTATTGAAGTGGATCTCGGCGAGGAAGTTTTACTGGAGACTCGGGACGCCTCCGACGGGCAGATGAATGCCAACGTGACCGTCGGTGACTTTGACGGTTTCGCCGGCAAGGTGGGGCACCCACTGACCGGCCCGGTTTACATAAAAGGGGCCGAGCCAGGTGATTTGCTGGAGATCGAGTACGTTGACATCATCCCCCAGGAATACGGTTGGACCCGCAACCGACCCGGAGCCGGGTTCCTGCGTGACCTGTTCCCAACGTCGTTTGTCGTCCACTGGGAGATGAAAGACGGCTGGGCGACATCCAAGGATTTGCCCGGCGTGAGGATACCCAATGGGTCTTTCATGGGCACTGCGGGAATCGCACCGTCTCGGGCTCAGATGGATGCTTGGCGAGACCGGGAAGCTGACCTAGTACGCCGCGGCGGGACAGCTTTCCCGCCTGACGCCGAAGATGCGATCCCGGAGGGCGTGATTGCCACCGAGGGACTGCGTACCATTCCGCCTCGGGAGAACTGCGGCAATGTGGACGCTAAACAACTGACCAAGGGTTCTCGATTAATGATACCGGTGAACGTGGACGGCGGGCTGTATTCCGCCGGTGACGGACACTTTGCCCAGGGCGACGGCGAATGCTGCATCACGGCCATCGAGATGGGTGCCACCGCAGTGGTCAAGTTCCACTTAAGAAAGGGAGAGGCCGCCCGGAATAACATAATCTTCCCCAGGTTCTCTCACCCCGGTTACTTCCTGCCCCCGGAATGGGCCGCGCCCCGAAACTTCATCGCAACCATGGGAATGCCCATCCGGGAGGATGGCACCCAAGAGGGAGAGGACCTGACACTGGCGGCGCGTAACGCACTGATCCAGATGATTGATCTACTCCAAGAACGGGGTTGGTCCAGGGAACAGGCCTACATCATCTGCAGCGTAGCGGTGGACCTCAGGATAAGTAACGTGGTCGACCTACCAAATGTCACAGTGTCGGCGTTTTTACCAGAAGATATCTTCCAAAGTTAGATTCTGACGCGGATGGCTGTTGATTTGGGGTCCAAATGACCAGCGGTGTGAGTGTCCTCGAAAAAAAGGCCTTAAATCGGATGAGAGGCCGCCAATATTTTCTTGGGTGACGCAGAAGATGGAACCCCCGGTAGTCCATACCTCGGAAGTCCAGACAAAAAGAAAAACCCCGTCCTGATCACGTAAGGACGGGGTTTTTGCTAAAAGCGCTTCGCTTCGCTTTTAGAGAACTAAGGATTCAAGGATTTAGCTGATACGTTTAACTTCGAGGGTCTCACCAGGAGCGAGTGCTACACGGCGTACATTTATACCTAGTTTCAGGAGCCAGTAGCCGAGAGTAGCTTTGCTGACGCCTAATTCTTCGGCAGTGGCCGAAAGACCAACCTCATTGACCTTCTCGGGCAACAAGCGCTCCAGGGGCCTCTGGAATTCTTTTTCTACGCGCTGCATCAGTTTCGTCTTCCTAGCCATGGTTCCCTCCGTATCTTCTGTTATTAGTACTGCTTTATACCGCTACCCGGGCCACCGGGTTACCAATATAATAACAGTGGTTTAGACGGACGTCAAGAGTTTTTTAAAGATTCTTTTAAATTAATTTAAGAAATGAGTTAGACATTAAATTAGACAATGTATGCATTAAATTTTTAGAGGTATCTCATTAAAAGGTTAATCAGAGGGATGTTAGATATATGGCAGGCATAGAAAACTGGTTTTTGGACATAATTACAAACGTCTACGACGCCATGGGCTGGCCCGGTGTGGTCTTCCTCATGGGGATAGAAAGCGCGGCCATCCCCTTTCCAAGTGAATTGATCATGCCCTTGGCCGGGTGGCTCTTAATAGAAGCCAAGGGTGATTCAGCCTGGATGCTGTGGATGGCGGCCTTCTATGGGGCTTTGGGGAACCTGTTGGGATCCTGGGTGGCCTATTGGATTAGTTACAAAGGCGGACGTCCCCTATTAAAGAAGTACGGGAAATACGTGTTGGTGACCCAGCACGAGGTGGATCAGGCAGAGGATTGGTTTAAGAAGTACGGCGAGCTGGCGGTCTTTGCGTCGCGCATGCTGCCTGTAGTCCGTACTTTTATCAGCGTGCCGGCCGGGATCGCTCGCATGAACTTCTGGAAGTTCAGCTTCTACACGTTTGTTGGTTCCTATCCCTGGAGTCTAGGACTGGCCTATGGTGGCTTCAAGCTGGGGGAGAACTGGGAGGACATGAGGCAGGTGATGCGGCCCTTCGACTTCCCAATCGCCGGCATTATCATCGTGGTGGTGGCTTGGTTCATTTATCACCGCATCAAGACCATCCGGGCCGAAGAACGGCAGTAAGAGCATATTTCTTTGTTGCGCAGCTTCCTGCCCGCGCCGGTTTTTTGGACCATTTGATGAAAACCGTCGTTGACACGGTCATATCCGGACCATAAGCTGCCAAGTACGACCCGATAAAAATTACGAAAAAGGCGGCATGATATGCAGGCTCCCACTTTACGGGACGTCTACCGAGCGAAGAAGACCATCGCCCCTCATATTCCGCGTACACCGTTACACTTTTCTTCTGGGCTTAGTGAAATGCTGGGCGCAGAAGTTTACTTAAAGCATGAGGAATACCTCCCTCTGGGCGCGTTCAAGGGACGAGGCGGTATCAACCTGCTGGCCAACCTCAGCGATGAGGAAAAGGAGCGGGGATTGATCACCGCTTCCTCGGGTAACCATGGGCAGTCGATGGCCAGTGCCTGCAAGCTGTTTGGCGTGAAGGCGATTATCGGCCTTCCTGAAGATGCTAATCCCAACAAAGTTGCAGTCATGCGTGCACTGGGCGCTGAGCTTGTATTCCACGGCGCGGACTTCGATGCCGCCCGGCTGCATTGCGAGACGTTGGCGAAGGAGGAGGGGTACCGGTTCGTGCATCCGGTGAACGACCCATTGCTCATTGCCGGTGTCGGGACCCAAGCCCTTGAGACATTGGAAGATCTTCCCGACGTCCAGGTGTTGATGCTCCCATTGGGAGGCGGCTCTGGAGTGTCCGGCGCCTGTATCGTCGCCAAGGGAATCGACCCTTCTATAGAAGTGCTGGCTGTGCAGTCGGAACAGGCACCCGCTGGCTACCTGTCTTGGAAGCAAGGTCAGATAGTTGAAGCGGAAATGAACACCTTCGCCGAGGGTGTTGCCACTCGCTTAGGATACGAACTGGCCCAGTCGATCATCCGTGAGCTGCTGGACGATTTCTTGTTGGTGAGCGACGAGGAAATTCACCGGGCCATCGGCACGTTGGTGGACAAGGCCCACACGCTGGCTGAGGGCGCTGGCGCCACTGCTCTGGCCGGGGCGATTAAGTACCCAGAGAAGGTCAAGGGCAAAAAGGTAGCGATAACTATCAGCGGTGGTAACATCACCGCTGAACAGCTCAGTCAGTCGTTGGAAGTCTACCGGAGTTAGAGTACCCGGCCGTCTGGCAATAATAATGTAACGTTTCATAGGCCTGAATCAGCAACAGGG
>DUCU01000064.1:15178-21622 GCA_012959605.1 Dehalococcoidia bacterium
CGGCCCTGTTATTTATGGACATATCCGGACTCATAAATAATTGATGTAGGATATTCACGGCGATATACTGAGCATGGTGGAATCGATTAACAACCTGGCTGGTTTGATCTGGGTCTGGTCGGTTCTTCTGAGCCAATCGCCCGCGAGCTTGCCTCGGCGTATATGGAGGGTCGGTAGTGTTCGAGAACGTGTCTGAGCACCTGGACGAAGCCGTAAGGCTGGCGGAGAGGTGCCCAGAGAAATATCAGATCCCCTGCTTTGAAGCGTTGATTCGCGTGCTGGCCCAGTCCGATTCTCTGCCGGCACAGAGAGCCGATGATTCTCATCTATTGAATGGGAACGGTTCCAACGGCGGCACGAACGGGGGTACCACCGGCGTCTCCAGCGGTTCCTACAACAATCCCGCCTTTAATTCAGCGCCCAATAACGGCCAGCAACAGTCGGGCGAACGCGGACCCATATTTTTGGATCAGCACCAAATACCTGAGGCGTTCATCTCACGGGTCTATCATTTGGACGGCAACTCATATCGTATTATCGTCAAAGACCTGAAGGAAAAGACCAACTCCAAGAAGCAGGTAAAACTGGCTTTGTTGCTTGGAATTGGCGGTCTACTGGCCAGCGGTCAGCCGGTGTTCAGCAAGGAAAGGCTTATTGAGGCGTGTCGCGAGTATGGTGCCTATGATGCGCCCAACTTCGCGTCCCACATGAAGAAGCAACGGGACATGTTTATCTCCCATGGAAACGATTGGTCGTTAACCGTGCCAGCACAACAACGGGCGGCGGAAGCCATTAAAGAACTGGCCAACTGAGTCCCTTAACCCCCGGCAGGGGTTTGTACTCACTAGAAAACTTTAAGGCCCCTTAAATGCCGTTACAGGCAACTGTTTCTTCTCAAGCCCTCGGTCGGCTGAAATAACGTGCTAACTCGTCCCGGCTGAACTGGGGCAGTTCAATCTCGCCGGTTCTGCCAATGGATATCAGCCCTTCTTCTTGCGGCATCATCCTTCCGATCTCCCAGCCATCTATTCCCTTTTTCTCTAGTTCAGAAAGTAAAGAGGGAACGTCTTCAGGTGAAAGTGTAATGATGAGAGAACCGGACGCCAACAATCCCAACGGGTCCAAATCCAGGGCTTGGCAGACTTCAACAGTCTCTGGCAGTATCGGAATACTACCTTCTTCGATAGCCAGCCCCAGATCCGATGCCGCAGCAACTTCCCTTAATCCAGTGATTAACCCGCCTTCTGTGACATCGTGCATTGAATGGACTTGTGCGGCAGTGCAAGCAGTACTTGCATCGGTAAGTACACTTATACCAGGTACATTCAGTAAATTTATACTTTGTGTAATAGTGTCATCACTTACACCGGCATCGCGAAGCTCCTGAGCCCGCTCCGAGGCTAAAAGCGCTGTGCCTTCGATTGCGAGGCCTTTAGTGACAATTATGCTGTCACCGTCCTGTGCGCCGCCAGTTCTGACCAGACGATCTCTAGTGACCTCACCCAACATGGTCCCAGACACAATCGGACGGTCAATCCCGTAGGTAACCTCACTGTGTCCGCCGATCAGCGCCACATCAATCGAGTTGCAGGCGTCCAACACCTGGGTGAACAACTCCTCCGCTTGGTCCTCGGTGAAGCGTTCAGGAACCAGCAGCGTGGCTAGGAACCAACGGGGGGTGCCGCCGGTGCAGGAAATGTCGTTGGCGTTGACCTGAACTGCGTACCAGCCGATACGGTCGGTGGCAAAGGTTATCGGGTCACTCTTGGCCACCAGCAGGGTTTCGCCCAGGTCTAAGACGGCGGCGTCTTCGCCCAAGCCAGGCCCTAAGAGCACCCTGGGGTCGGTGACTCCACTTTTTTGCAGTAGCTTCTCCAGTAATGAGGGAGGGAACTTGCCAATGTCCACTTGAACTCCTGAGCGGCCAGCTTGCCGGTTGTCGAAGGCCGGTCGCAATTGTAGATTCTCGGCCCCGGGTTTCGGCCTTGTCTTTGGTTTAATAATGCGAGGGTATGATAGTCCAGATTAAAGTAACCTTTCCAGACCGGACCCAACCCAAATTCGCACCCGGAGTGTAGACCCCACGGAGCGGCTCTATTAGCGGTTCTATTAAAGAAACAGATTGGGAATGTTTAACGGTGACAGTTCCGGTCAGATATACTAAATAGCACGCCTGAGCGTTGACACCCAAACAGTGATTGTGATAAAAATAACAAAGTAATTACATGCCTAAAATTACCTTTTTAAACTGGATGATTTGGAGTCTGAATAGATGAAAAAACCACTCGTAATTCTCTTTGCAATGATGAGCGCTGTGATGCTCTTGGCCATTGCCTGCGGCAGTGACGAAGCCGATCCCAACGCCACCGCCACTCCGGCGCCGCCCGCTACAGTACCAGCGGGAGACCGGGCCCCTGAGCCCACTGCCGCTCCCACTGCAGTTCCGGCCACCAAGGCCCCGGCACCCGTCGGTGGCGGCGACTCTGCAACGTTGGACATCAATGTTAAGGGCGACGCCCTACAATTCAGCGTTGCCGATATGTTTGCGACTGCCGGCAGCGAGGTTTCGGTGACCTTCACCAACTCCTCTAGCGTTAACTCCCACAACTGGGCGTTGGTTGAGAATGGCACCAAGGACGCTGTGGCCGCTGACGGCACCGGCGCTGGCCCTGGCAACAACTGGCTACCCGTAGATGACTCCAGGGTCATTGGCAACACCATGGTGTTGAGCCCCGGCCAAAGTGATACGGCAACCTTCACGGCTCCAGCGGCAGGCACCTATCAGTTTGTCTGCACCTTCCCTGGCCATAACTTCACCATGTTTGGTGGCTTCATCGTCAACTAGGCTCCGTTCAAAGGGCGCGGGGCCAACTCGGCTTTGCCCCACCGGACAGCCAAACCAATCAAGCAACAAAACCGGCCCTGAAACCAGGGCCGGTTTTTATTGCCATACTCGTCCGTTAATAAGATTTACAACCACTGCAGTGTTTGATAGCATATCTGGGCTGGATTCACTCGTAGGCTGAGGGTTCGGCGTTTCATGTGTGGGGCGTTCGTCTAGCGGCCCAGGACACCGCCCTCTCAAGGCGGAGATCAGGGGTTCAAATCCCCTACGCCCTACCAAAATATAGGCATGAAAAAGCCTCCTGAGTGAACTCGGGAGGCTTTTTATTTTGGGCTTTGCAACCTAATTGCAACCTAGATTACCCAAACCGTTAGGCACAAAGCCGTGTTTGGTCTATGGCGAGTTGGAGCATAATATTTTATGATCCACGTAATTCAGATTCAGAGGGTTAAATAATCGCATGCAAAAATTACTTAACTTTCTATCAGGTATGTTTAGCGGGTCCAACGATGCAAAGGGCCCACCCAAGCAAAGTATTTTAAATAAGCCGGACGACGATGTTATTCCGCCTGAATCGAACCTTGCCACTACTCCGGAGAAATCTACTGATGTTGTGGAATTAGAGGTCCAATTCCCCGAGTACCTCGGACTTTCCAGTGAATATAAAAACCTCATTTTGGAACGAATTTTAAAAACGGGCCATAACCCGTTAACACGAGGTTATCCCCGCGACACGTCAAATGACGAAACAGATTTTGTAGCAAGGAACTTGCTTGCCCGTGATATGTTATGGACATCTAGGAGGGACGACAATGAGGCAATTCGTAACAACATAGAAGACGAAGCAGCCAAGTTGCTTGAACTAAACCTCCGATTAGCAGACTTAGCACACTCCCATTTTCCGAGCGAACATCTAAGGATCCTTTATTCAAAACGGAAAGACTGGCAAAACGCAGCCAGAGTAATGGATGTGGAATTTCAATTAGGGAGCAGCGACCAGATGTGGGTTGAAGAACGACAACCAGATTGGGAAAAGAAGAGAGCTAGGGTCAGCAAGAATGGCTATTAGTCGACAAGACTTAACGTTAATTAAGTATCCAAATCGGCTAAGAAGAACTTGCTTTTAGCATAGAGTTTTCAAGAGGGCTTGTGTTTAGAGCCTCTTCGAACCTTTCCATCGCGGCCTTCTGCATACCTAGTAAGAGATGGGCGTACGTATCCATGGTGAATGCGACACTAGAATGCCCTAATCTGGTACTAATCGTTTTAATGTCGGTTCCTTGCTGTAGCATCAATGAGGCATGAGTGTGTCTCAAGTCGTGTAGTCTCACTTCAGGTAGGCTGGCCTTTCTAGCGGTCCTTTTGAACTGTTGGGTAACCGTGGATGGCGCTCGGGGACTTCCATCCGGGTGACCGAAGACCAGATTAGCCTCGGAAATAGGGATACCCAATAGATCTATCGCTTGTTCATGGTTCGCTCTATGTTCTTTCAGAATCAGGCAAGTAGAAGGTGCCAGATCCAATATCCTTGCACCACTAGATGTCTTCGGTTCCTCTATTACGTACGTGCCGTTTTGCAAGCGAACCAATGACCGTCGTATTGTCATGAGGGCCATGTCTAGGTCCATGTCATTCCATTGAAAGCCAAGAAGTTCGCTGCGTCGGATTCCTGTCCATATAAGAGTATGGAATATGGTTCGCCATGGCTCGGTTGTACAGTTATCCAGGAATCGCTGGGTTTCGCCCACGGAGAGTGCCGTCATCTCTTTTTAGAGGCCCTGGGAGGTTCACAACCGCGATACCCACATTACGTCCCACTAGATTCCATTTGACGGCGTCAGAAAGGCAATCAACTATCAGGTGATGGTGCTTGGTTATCGTACTTGCGCTCAGATTCAATAACTTGGAGTCGTAGTATTCGATCAAATGGTCCGGTCTGAGGTCTATGATACTGACATCTCCCAGCCCGTCCACGATATGTTTCGCTCTCTGGCGGTAGCCGTCCATAGTGCTATCCCGTACACGTTTGGACACGTAACGTTCTAACCATTCATTCAAGAACTTTCCGAACGTAGTATCAGAAGCCTTGATGTTCAACCCGTTCTCGATCTGGGACAATAATTCGCCCAGTCGGCTCTCGGCCTGTCGTTTGGTGGTAAATCCGCTCTCCCATTTGCGGGTTCGGTTCCCAGAACTGTCCTGGAAGCTCACGATTATCGAATAACGGTTCCCGCGTTTGATGATCGAACCCCTGCCGCGCCTTGGTTTGCTATTACCCGCAGTCACCTCTAATACAACCTCACCTTTCAGGGAAATCGCAGCTTATTTTGTACACTTATACTTTTTGCGAACGAATCGTACGCTGTTTTCCCTTCCGGAGTTGCGTATAAATCCGCTGCTCTGGACCAGATATAGTTCTCCTGGTTCTTGAAATAGGTTTTATCCGCTGATCGTTCCCAGTCTGTGTTCTCGGACGGCTGGAACCGGCCTTCAGCAATGAAACGTTCTCGGTCGAGCCTTGCTATCTCCCATTCCAGTTGTTTCCATTGGTCGATTTCCGTGCCTACATCATGATCGTTTTCGCTTAAAACTGTGTCTTCCACAAACCCCTGGAATCCTAGCTCATCGGGCTTTGGTTCTTCCAAGTATTCCGGTCGTAGCCGTTTGAGGTCAGATAAGAAGTCTCTGACTAACAGGAAAGTGGTTTCTGGCTTACCACCTTTGATTACGCCCGAGAATTCTAGTAAAGCCCTATCTAGCGTTCGCGTATCGAATGGCTGCCCGAGCAGACTCGCCATAAGTTCCCCTTTGGCATAAGTGACTGCGAACCTGAATAACAGATAGGCGTGGACTGGAGATGATATGTCGAAGAACCTGGCTATTTTGAGAGCCCATCTAGCCTCCTCCACGTACATTTTCGAATGGACAGGGCCTTCGATTTCGGTCCGTATGTAGTGAAGAGTCAGTAGAACGGGAACTTTTCCCGGGTCTTCATACCATTCGTGCTGCCAGAGACAGAGCTCGGCTTGCAGCTCCAGTTTCATCACGCCCGTATTCAGCTTCTTAACCTCATCTTGAACGAACCTCAGGCTCGGAAGTTTTATTGGCTCCTCTTTCAGAAGATTGTGTATGGCTGTTCCGCCCAGAGACATATCTTCGGACCAAAGCTCTGCGATCATCTGACGTATTTTCGAGTGAATCAAGGTTATGGGGCTCCTGAAACCTGGTTTTGAATAAATGCGTATTCCTATATCTATTCTGCACTGATACGCCTAAGTTAACATAATATAATACATATAGCTCAAAATAACACAGGGGGTTAAGAAATGGAACTGCGTGTCATAGATAGGTTAACGATGACGGTAGAGGAAGCGGGAAAGCTGCTGGGCATCGGCAGATCTTCGGCTTATGGAGCTATACGTAGAGGAGAATTACCTTCCAAGATATAGGTATACCCCCTGAACTGTTCAGGGGGTATTTTCCCTACATTGCAACCTAATTATTCAACCTCGCCAACACGAGAACTCTTATCTGAAAACTGCGAACGTCTCCGCTCATCAATAGATTGGATTGATAGGTGGGGGCTGGGAGTCCGTAGG
>DUCU01000065.1 GCA_012959605.1 Dehalococcoidia bacterium
TTCAAGGGCAGCCATCTCATCATCTGGAGAAGAATTGTTCCTGGCCGCAAGTATCTCGTTAGCCGGGCGGTCTTCAAGTCCGGCTGCCTTCAACTCGTTATAGCTAGCTTTCCATACGTTCTCAAGTTTGCCAAAGTAGGCTTCCAAACGGCGAAAACTCACAGTCCCCAGTTGGGGAACCCTGCTCAATGCGACCCAGAACTTTGTCTCTTCGTTTATCGAGGCGTTAATCGAAGTCTCAATAGAAGTGTTAGGCATGTTCTCTTCCATAATCGCGATTCTAGCACAGGGTAAAATCAGCAAACAACGCCTTAACGTCTCTATAATTTACTGCATTTATCATCTTGATTCGGTTGGTAAATCACTCACTTGTTCCCAGAACGCGACAACGGTCTATTCAAATAACCTCGCAAAATACCCCGTAAATAAGACTGGAAAATAAGCGGCATTTAATTGACAATAGATTCTGACGGATGATATATTCGACACGCTGCTCGGCACGTGTAATCACGATTAAAAAAGGTTGTCATCAAACCGGCATTCCCCCGTTATTAAACCCTAGAATTTAAGAGCGTTGGGCCACCTCAGAGGATTTTTCCGACAATCGTCATGACATCTACGGCTAACTCGTCACGTCCACGGCAATTACCTCTTTCATTCTCCTCTTCCCTATCATCCCCATCCCTATGGCATTTCGCCATATCAACCCACGCAATCCACCCAACGCTATCCCAAGCTACCATCTCAGATTGGCCTTACAAACTGGCCATGAGGACATTTTAATATGGAAATGCGCGACTTCGTAGTACGGTTTGCGGGCGAAGGCGGCCAAGGAGTCGTTACTTCGGCGGAAGGCCTAGCCCAATCGTCCACCCAGGTTGGCTACCACGCTTTGACCTTTGCCACATTCCCTTCCCAGATTCTGGGCGGTCCCACGTGGACCCAAGCTCGAATCTCAGTGGATCCCATTCTTGGCACCGGAGATGACGTAAACGTCTTGGTGGCGTTCAACAAAGATGCCTACGATACGCACCAGGAAGATGTCCTCAAAGACGGCGTGGTAATTTTCGACTCCAACGAGTTTGAAATTGAAGGTGATTCTCGGAGTTTTGGGCTCCCATTTGAAGAACTAGCCAAATCAACGGGAAACAACCGTGCCGCCAACATGGTGATCATGGGGGCGCTGGCGCACCTGATCAACATGCCCCAAGAGCATCTGATTAGCTTCGTTGAACAACGCTTTAACCGCGGTCGTTCCGAAGACGCCCAAATCATCAAGTCCAATATCGAAGCATTGAACCTGGGTCGCAGCCACCTAGCAGAAAGTAGTTTCTCTCTTGGCGAACTCGCCCCGCCGAATATGCCGGATTACAAGCAGGTAATGATCAAGGGCAATGAGGCTGTGTCCCTTGGGGCAATGGCCGCTGGACTTGAGTTTTATGCTGGGTACCCTATCTCACCGGCCACACCAATTCTGCTCTACATGGAGCGGAACTTAGTCGGTGAAAACAGGCTGGCCTACCAGGTTAGCTCCGAGATTGAAGCGATTACGGCCATCTTGGGCGCGGGCTACGCTGGCAAACGGTCAATGACCGCCACCTCAGGGCCCGGCGTATCACTAATGAGTGAAGGCCTGGGCTTAGCCTGGATTGCCGAGATTCCCCTAGTAGTAGTAAATGTACAACGCGGTGGTCCAGCCACCGGACTACCCACCAAGACTGAACAGTCAGACTTGTTTGGCTGCATGTACCCGGCCCACGGCGACGTTAAAATGCCGATTATCGCAGTTGGCACAGTAGAAGAATGCTTCTACGGCGCAGCAAAGGCTGTGGAGTGGGCAGAGAGATACCAGGGACCAGTCATCTTGATGTCTGAGATGGCACTGGCTGAACGGGTCCAAAACATCCGTAAGCCAGATCTCTCCGCTGTTAAAGACGCAAAAAGAGTCGTTTACTCCGGTAACAACGGTTACCTCCGTTATGCTGGATCAGAACTTTCCCCCATGCCAATACCCGGCAGCCCTGGCGCTTACGTGGCCAACGGCAGCGAACACGACGACATGGGCGACACCACCCACTTGGGTGAGCGCCACGTCCAAATGACCGAGCGCCGGTTCGGCAAAATCAAGTTGTTGGAAGAAAACGAGTACGAAAGCGACCAGACTGAGCAGTCCATCGCTGTGTTACCGTGGGGCGGCAGCAAAGGTCCGACCCAAGAAGCCTACGTTCAACTTAAAGAAAGTGGGTTACCCGTGAGCTGGTATTACACCATGTTCTTGAACCCTCTTCCTCCTAAGATGCTTGAAGAGCTGAAAAAGAAAGACTTGGTGATAGTCCCTGAGTTGAATTACCAAGGTCAATTTTCCAGTATATTGCGGTCGATGGGCGTGAAAGCTGAGTCCATCACCCAATACACGGGCCTCCCATTCAAGGCCCGTACCCTGGTAGAAAAAATTACAGAAATGACTAACGCTAGTCTTAAGGAGACGGTCAGGGTATGAGCAAAAAGAACCCTGAATACGATTTCAAATGGTGCCCCGGATGTGGGGATTTTGGAGTCCGTAGAGCTATAGAATTTGCCATGATTGGCCGGAAGGAAGAGACCGGTCTGCCCATGGAGAACAACGTGGTCGTGGCGGGTATTGGTTGCTCTGGTAACCTTGTCCACCTTCTAGAGGGAGACCAACCCTATGGAATCCACGGTATCCACGGGCGTTCGCTCCCCATCGCGCTGGGAGTGAAGATGGCTCAGCCAAACCTAAATGTAATGGTGGTAGCCGGTGACGGCGACTTCCTCAGCATTGGCGGCGAGCATATCGCCCCGCAGGCAGCCAGAAACCTAAACATCTGCGCCGTAATCATGGACAATGGTGTTTACGGTCTAACAAAAGGCCAAAGTTCACCAACAACCCTGCAGGGGACTATCACCAGTAGCACCCCGTTTGGCAAGTTGGAGACCAAGACCAACCCGCTGGAGCTGTACCTAACTCTAGGTGTTAGCTTTATTGCCTCTGGGTTCTCTGGTCAGCCTCGGCCGTTATCGCAACTCATTCGACAGGGCATGGAACACTCTGGATTCTCCATAGTACACGTCCAATCTCCCTGTACCACCTATAACGATACTTTCATTGAGTTGAAGGGTGACCTGGCCAATGGCATCCAACCATCTCTATGGGATATCCCAGAAGATCACGACCCGTCAGATCGCGGCGCCGCGCACGAGTTGCTCCAACAAGGCGGAGTTCCTGTTGGGGTTCTCTACAATGACACCTCCAGGATCTCGTTGGACGAAGCCGTGGTTGGCACTTGGGAGAAGGCCAAACCCAAAACAGTGGAACAACTCTTGGGAGCTTTCGAATTCTAAGACCAGCCTGATTAAGCAACAAAAACGCCTCGCAAATTAGCGAGGCGTTTTTTGTATTACG
>DUCU01000066.1 GCA_012959605.1 Dehalococcoidia bacterium
TGAATGGACGGCCTTCGAGGTGGGGGTGTTGACCGACATTAACCACTTATATGATTACTACCAGTAGTATGTCAGGAGCAAGGATGGCAAGATATTCCTCTTTCTGCAACAGTGGGAATACTCCCTCGCCGGGCTCTTGTTGGCGGCGGCTCTGGCGCATCCGAGTCACGTCGCAACCGACCATTTCCACAACCGGTTGTCTCCCTGGGGTTATTTCTTGACCTACCGGGCATGGGTCGGGTTCGACGTAGCGCGGATTGCGCCAGACCATAATGTGCTCGATTCTTATAAATCTTGGCCCAAGATGGTCCCCTTTGACAGAAAGATATTCCCCTGGAACCAGCGCAATATCGAGCCTTGGTTCCATTCTAGGACCCACGGCTAACGGGGTCTGCCAGACCACATTGATACCAGAAAGGCCGCCGGGTTGAACCCGGCGGCCTTTTCTTTTGCCATCACCATGGCGGCCGCTGCAGTCGCCTAATATCCTAGAATGAACCACCTTGGTATGAAGGGTCCGCCATGAACGTATATTATAATCCTGCTAAGTCCGGCAGGGAGGAATTTGCCCAATGGTCAAAACGGAGGCAAGACGAGCTATAGAACTGCGGAGGGAGATCAACTTCAACAACCACCGCTATTACGTGTTGGATGACCCGGTGATCTCAGACCCAGAATACGACCGCCTGCTCCAGGAATTGCAGGAGCTGGAGTCTGAGTACCCAGAGTTATTGACCGCGGACTCGCCGACCCAACGGGTGGGCGGCGCTCCCGCTGAGGGGTTTACCCAGGTCCAACACTCCGCCCCCATGCTCAGCCTGGCCAACGTCTTCAACCGGGAAGACCTGGAGAACTGGCTTCGGCGCATTAAAGCACTAGTCAACGGCGCGAAGTTCGACCTGGTCTGTGAGTTGAAGATTGACGGGCTGGCCGTTAACCTGACCTACGAGAACGGGGTCTTCAGCCAAGGCGCGACCCGGGGCGACGGCCGTGTGGGAGAAGACGTCACCCAGAACCTGCGCACCATCAAGACCATCCCCCTCTCACTCCTAGAAGGCGCTCCGACAAGACTGGAGGTCAGGGGCGAGGTCTATCTCCCTGTCCCCGAATTCCGGCGCTTGAACGAAGAACGCGAGGAGCAAGGAGAGCCGCTCTATGCCAACCCCCGGAACACCGGTGCCGGCAGCGTGAGGCAGCTCGACCCCAAGGTCACCGCCTCCCGGAACATGGCAGTCTGGATCTACTCCCTGGGCGGGGTCAATGCGCCTGTTCCCAGCCACTGGGAAGCCTTGGAATGGCTGGGGGGCCTCGGGTTCAGGACCAACCCGCACAACCGTCTGTGCCGCAACATCCAAGAGGTCATAGATTACTACGACCATTGGGTCGAAGCCCGTCATGGACTGCCCTACGAGGCCGACGGAGTGGTGATAAAGGTCTCGCCGCTGGCCCTGCAGGCAAGACTGGGAGTGGCCGGCCGGGAGCCGCGCTGGGCCATCGCCTACAAATTCCCAGCGGAACAAGCCGTTACCAGGCTGCTGGAGATCGGGATAAACGTCGGCCGCACCGGCAGCCTTAATCCATACGCCGTATTGGAGCCGGTGGTGGTCAGCGGCGCCACAGTCCGAAATGCGTCCCTGCACAACGAGGAGGACATCCACCGGAAGGACATCCGGGTCGGCGATATAGTGACCATCGAACGCGCCGGCGATGTCATTCCCCATGTGCTGGGGCCGGTCCTAGACCAGCGGCCACCGGGCACTTCAGAATTCCATATGCCGTCCCATTGCCCAGAGTGCGGCACGGCCATTGTAAAGCCGGAAGATGAAGCCATGCACCGTTGCCCCAACGCTTCTTGCCCTGCCCAGTTCTTCGAATTACTTAAGCACTTTGTAAGTAAGGGAGCCACGGACATTGACGGCCTGGGTGAGCAGTGGTGTCGCATATTCATCGACCAAGGGTTGGTATCCGACCTGGCTGACTTCTATTCTCTGAGGAAAGACCAGCTACTTGAGCTGGACCGGATGGGAGACAAATTAGCCACGCGAATAATGGCCAACATTGAAGAAAGCAAACAAAAACCGTTACCACGCCTGCTTTTTGCTTTGGGGATCATTCACGTGGGCAGCGAGATCGCCGAATTGCTGACCCAGGCTTACAACAGCATCGACGAGATTTCTGACGCTACAGAAGAAGAACTGGCCGAGATACCCGGGATTGGCCCCAAGATAGCGGAAAGCATTGCTTCGTATTTTCAAATGGAAGCAAATCAAAACGTAATCTCAAAGCTCCGCGCCAGCGGTGTGAAACTGGAACAAGAACACAGGCAGGTCAGCGCCGAGGGTCTACCTCTGGCCGGTCAGACGTTTGTCGTCACCGGGACTCTGGCCGGGTACTCCAGAAGCGAAGCCCAGTCCAGGATCAAAGACCTAGGAGGCAAGATAACCTCATCGGTCACCAAGGACACAAATTACCTGGTGGTCGGAGAGTCGCCTGGATCAAAATTAGCCGCAGCCGAGCGTTTGGGCACCGAAGTATTAGACGAAGAAAAGTTCGTCAAATTCCTGGCCAACCTACAGTTGGTCACCAGTGAGACTGAGGAATCCAGCAGTTGAACACCTCTTTCGCTGGGAATGAACAGGTAGACCTGACACCCTGGCAGGGTTGTTCGATGTGGACACGGTCACCCTCACACCTGCATACATATGGGAAACTGAGTAATACGGCGAAGTGGTGCGGGCAACGCCATGGACAGCTGATGCAGGCGGCCCGTATATAGTTGAATTAGCCCGGTTAATACCCTATTTCTAGATGGCGCTGGGCGGAAAGGCTCAGGAACTAAGCAAATCGGTGGTGGAAAAAACGTTGACTGGAACCTCCAGAGAGCGGTGGTTGGATTTTTTGCAGATTCTTCAAGGCAGTGAGCTTTCTTCTTTGGCTAACACAACGGACAATGAACTAGTCATTTTCATCAGACAGGTATTGGACTAAAGATGCTCATCGTCGTCGGACTGGGAAACCCTGGAACAAAATACACTGCCAGCAGGCACAACGTGGGATTCAGATTCATTGATCTACTGTCCAAAAAATCAGAGATAAAGATGAACGACCGCCGGGCCAAAGCGGTCATTGGGCAAGGACGAATAGCAGGCCATGATGTTGTATTAGCCAAACCACGCACATTTATGAATAACAGTGGTGAAGGTGTTGAATATCTGTTGGCCCGTTTTGGTGGTCGTCCAACCGAACTGTTGATTGTTTACGATGAGATGGCCTTGCCCGCCGGGCGCATCAGACTCCGGGCCACCGGCAGCCATGCCGGCCACAATGGCATCCGATCAATCATCTCCAGTGTACAATCCGAACAATTCCCCCGATTGAGAATTGGGGTTGGTCAGCCGCCACAGAACGGCGATTCCATTCCCCATGTCTTGGGTCGGTTCACCAAGGAAGAAGAACCGCTTATAGCACAGGCGGTCCACGACTCCGTGGCGGCAGTTGAATGTATCTTGAAAGAAAACATAGACATCGCCATGAATAGATTCAACGTGATTGGATCTTAAGTAGGCCCGTCTAATCCGAAAGTCAGACTGGGCACAAAAAATCGGTCTGAACCTTCTCTTATATTGCACTACCCATGAAGAAACTCTTTTCAATAGGACTGCCATTATTGATCGCAGGCCTGATCGCCTGTAATGGTTCAACTGACGTTGAAACCCAGGTGCCCGTCGCAACTCCTGGCCTGACTGAAACTGCCACTTCCCAGCCCTCTAGTAGAATCACCCGCACAACCGAGCCTCCGGTCAAGGTGCTGCAGACTCCTCTAGATGCCACAATCGTCACCCAGTTCACCGATGCGCCCGACCGGGACCTATTCCGATTGACCAAAGAACTAGTGCCGGGCAGTGGCGACATCTCCAGGTTTGTAGCTGGAGAACTCACTGAATATGCGGTGGGCCGCACCGACACCTTCTGGTTAGTTGATTTGAGAGATTCGGAGATCTACCAAAGCGAGTTTGAGCTGGTCCTGGTCACTCCCCATGCTTATTGGTATATGGAAAACGGACTTGACTTAGACCTCACGCAACTTGAGCGTTCAGCCTCGGTGTTTGAGGAAGAAATATATCCAGTGGTGACCAATGTTTTTGGCAGCGAATGGAACCCTGGTGTGGACAACGACTCGCATCTGAATATCCTCAATGCCAACCTCAGTGGTTTGGCCGGATACTTTAGTTCAACCGACGAGTATCCAATTGCTATTCGGCCCCGAAGCAACCAACGAGAGATAATCTACATCAACGCACAGAGTGTAGTCCCCGGTAGCGCCACCTACGAACAGGTGTTGGCCCACGAGTTGCAACACGCCATCCACTGGTACGCCGATGACTCAGAAGACACCTGGGTAAATGAGGGTCTGGCAGAGTTGTCTTCCAGCATCGCTTTGGACTCCACGAGCTCAATCCATCAATTTCTTAGGGCCTCGCCCACATCGTTGATCAACTGGCCCACCTCGTCCGTGGGGGGTATAGCTAATTACGGTGCGGCCTCTCTGTTCATGCACTATTTAACTGAGCACTACGGCGGACAGGACAGCCTATCGGCCTTGTTAACCGAGGCGGGTGACAGTATCGCTGGGGTTGACGCTCACTTAGAACAGATGGGGTACGAATCACGGTTCGCCGACGTGTTTCGTGAATGGGCAGCGGCCAACGTCTTGGACGGTGAGGGTATCCTGGGTTATGACAACCTAGACGTTAGCGCACGAATTACCGGAAGCATCAGAGGGTTCAACCAGACCCAGGCAGAGATTCCACAGTACGCCATTAAATACACCGAACTTAAGCCCACTGACGAACCATTCGTTCTGGGGTTCCAGGGGCCAACTACAAGCCCACTACTGCCGGTGGGTATTGGGCCAAAAGGCTGCTGGTGGGGCAATTCAGGAGACTCGATAGACTCCACTCTGTCCCACAGGGTACAACTGCCCAAAGGCGCGGTTGCCTCGTTGGAGTATGAGGTCTGGTTCGAGATTGAAAAGGACTGGGACTACGTTTACGTAGAAGTGTCAGAGAATTACGGAAAGTCCTGGCAAATCATCGAGACCTCGTTAAGTTCTCCGGAGAACCCAATCGGCAGTGGCTTTGGTCCCGGTTATACCGGCAGCAGCCAGGGTTGGGTGCAAGAATCCATAGACCTTTCTACCTACGCTGGGGGAGAAATCTGGGTCAGGTTTCAATACGTCACCGACGACGCAGTGAACGCCGCCGGGGCATGTTTCCGGAATATCAGCATCCCGGCAGCCGGGATATTAGCAGATGACCAAGATTGGGAGGCGAGTGGGTTTGTCTTTACCAACAACCTGGTCCGTCAGGAATTTCAGGTGCAGTTGATTACCACCGGTGCTGAACCGCAGGTGCGTCAAGTTTTGTTGGACGCGCACAATACTGGTGAAATAACAGTCCAACCGCCAGAAGAAGGCCAGAAACTGATAGTGGCAGTAGGTTCATTAGCCGAAAAAACCCGTGAGCCAGTAACCTACACCCTCACTGTATCTCCAGGCAACTGAACCTGGAACCAGACCCAAATGCTAGAGAATTGGCAGATACCGAGAAGTCTCATAATCTGTCACCGTGGCACGGTACTCGTCCCATTCCATGGTCTTGTTCTGGATTACGCTGTTCAGAATATGCCCGCCCAGCGATTCCTGTAGTAGCTCACTGCCTTCGGCCAGAGCTATGGCCTCTCCCAAGCTGCCCGGCAACGCCCTGATACCTTTGGTTTGGCGTTCTTCCGGTGTCATGGCAAAGACATTGCCCTCAACGGCCGGCGGCACTGGGTATTCATTCTCAATTCCCTTAACCCCAGCCGCCAGCATCACGCTGAAGGCTAGATAAGGGTTGCAGGCCGGGTCTGGTGCGCGGTACTCCACTCGCATGGAACTCTCATGCCCAGATTTGAAGGCCGGCACTCTGATTAAGTCAGACCGGCTTGTATGGGCCCAAGAAATGAAAGCCGGGGCCTCGAATCCAGGCACCAAGCGCTTGTAGGAGTTCACCCATTGGTTGGTAATCAGGGTGATCTCTGGGGCGTGGTGCAGCAGCCCGGCGATAAACCGCTTGCCGGTGATAGACAGTTGGTGTTCGTCATCAGAGTCAAAGAACATATTCTTGTCGCCTTGGAACAACGATTGGTGAATATGCATCCCTGAACCGTTCATTTTGGACATGGGCTTGGGCATGAACGTGGCATAGGCGGACGCCTGCTGGGCCAATTCTTTGATGAGCAGCTTGGCAGTCATCACATTGTCGGCCATGGTCAAGGCGTCGGTGTATTGCAGGTCAATCTCATGCTGGCTGGGAGCGCCTTCGTGGTGGGAATACTTGACCGGGATTCCCATGTCAGCCAGGTTCAAGACTGTGTCTCGGCGCAAGTCGGCTGATGGATAACTTGAGATCTGGTCGTAATATCCCTGCTGGTCCAGGGGTTCTGCCGACTCAGAATCCTTCAGGTAGAAGAACTCAAGCTCCGGGCCAACATAGTAGGTATATCCGCTGGTTGCCAGCCGCTCCAGGTTGCGCTTGAGAGCGAAACGAGGGTCACCAATAAACGGGTCTCCCTGTGGAGTTCTAATATCGCAGAACATCCGGGCTACGGCGTTCTGACGCGGACGCCAGGGCAGCAGAGTGAAGGTGGTTGGGTCAGGAAAAGCACGCATGTCACTTTCATCGATTCGGGCAAACCCTTCGATTGCCGCGCCATCGAATCCAACACCCTGTTCAATGGCGTCTTCCAAGTCTTCTACCGTAATAGCGAAGCCCTTCAGGTGCCCCAGAATGTCGGTGAACCACAGGCGAATGAACTTAACATCATTCTCCCGGGCCATGCGTACCACGAAGTCTCTCTCCGCAGCCCGCTCTGCATCCATGTTCAGCCTCCAGATCTTTTCCTGAGATTAGCTTTGGCCTCAAGTATAACGGCTTTAACCTAGCACCGTAGGTAATCCGCGCGGGTACCATGTATAGATAACCCGCATGAGAACAATGGACGAGGCCAGCATCAATTGCCAACCCCGCCCACTAAAATGATTATTAAATTGTTGGCGTAAGGCCTACAGCTCGTAAGCCGTCTCGCCGTGCTCGGAGATATCCAAGCCAACGTCCTCACTTGATTCGTCGGCGCTGATGCCAATCGTGTGCTTGATGACCAGCATGATGATCAATGTGACTACAAATGACCAGGCAAATGCGGCGGCGATGGCGACTATCTGGTAGCCAATCTGCTCCCAGCGGCCAACTCCATCGCCAAGGGCTGAGTAGCCGACGCCAACGAAGATACCAGTGGCCAAGGCTCCCCATATTCCACCCATGCCATGGACGCCGAATACAGCAAGAGCATCATCTACCTTGAAGCGAAGCAACACTTTGACCATTCCGTAGCAGAGCACACCAGCGCCTGCGCCAATAATCAAAGCGGGCATTGGCCCAACGAACCCGGCTGCGGGGGTGATGGCCACCAGGCCAGCCACCGCGCCGGTAGCTGCTCCGACCGCGCTAGGTTTCTTGTCGATTATCCAGGCCATGAACAACCAGGCCATCATGGCAGCGGCAGCGGCTGCATTGGTCACCACAAAGGCGTTGGTGGCCACGCCATCGGCGGCGAGGCTGCTGCCTGCGTTGAATCCGAACCAGCCGAACCATAGCAGGGCAGCTCCTAGGATGACCATGGGAACGTTTGCCGGACCCATGGTCTGTTCCGGGAACCCGATTCTGCGGCCAATGACCAGGGCTGCGGCCAATGCTCCAGCACCGGCGCTGATGTGCACCACGGTACCGCCGGCAAAGTCCAGTGCCCCCAGGTCTCCCAGCCAACCGCCGCCCCAAACCCAGTGAGCTAGCGGCGCATAGACGATGGTCACCCACAGCACTATAAACAGGCAGAGTGCGCCAAATTTCATCCGCTCAGCAAATGCGCCTGTGACCAGCGCCGGCGTGATGATCGCGAACATGCCTTGGAAGACCATGAACGCCTGATGCGGAATCGCATCGGAATACGGGCCTGGAGCGTCGGCTGAAACGTCCTTTAAGCCGAACCAATCCAGGTTTCCTATCAATCCCCAGCCTTCAAGGTCGGGGCCAAACGCCAGACTGTACCCCCAGAGAACCCAGACAACTCCGACCAGCCCAATGCTTACGAAGCTGTACATGATCGTGGAAACCACGTTCTTCTTACGGACCAAACCGCCGTAGAAGAAAGCCAATCCCGGCGTCATCAGCAACACTAATGCTGAGGCCGTCAGGACCCATGCTGTATCTCCTGTATTCATTTTTAATACACCCCCCGTCGTTTTATTTAGCCAGGTTATTTAGACAAGAAACAATCCATGTCATCGCAAATCTCGACAAACATGGATTGTTGGCCTAATTTTTATAATCGCGGAGCCAGGCCGCAGCCTACCCGCGCAGATGTCTTTTGGTTACTTGTGAAGAATGAACCGAGGAAGAACTACCCACATTCCGAACAATCCTACGAACGCTCCCGCTGCCATCAGTGCAATCATCAGGTCACTTCCTCTGCTTTAGTGTGAGTTTAGTTTGCCGTTCATTTGTTACAGCGAATTTTCGAAGTTGTTAAATGTTTGTTACATTCTCAAGTTGCTAGGAACGGATTTGTCATCCGATACCAAATCTACTTGTTAATATTTCCGGAGTACCGCCAGAGGAACGACGGATCCCCTGACGGCGTTCTCCAGTCATTAAACCTGGCCTTGTGGACGATTAGTCTTGAAGGCTAATCGTCACCGTAGGCCGGCAGGTTGTGTTCTGAGATGTCCAATCCTTCCAGTTCTTCTTCTTCCGTGGCGCGTACGCCCATTGTGACCTTGAGCAGCAAGAACAGTGCAAAGCCGGTCACCAGACCCCAGGCTAGTACCACGCCCATGCTGATCAACTGGGAGATTATCTGCTTGCCTTCGCCCTCAACCAGACCGTATACATCGCCGTTTCCACTGGCGAAGATACCCACCGCCAGCAGTCCCCATAGTCCGGTTACACCGTGGACTGAGATAGCTCCCACTGGGTCGTCGATCTTGAAGACGCGTTCAATCACAACCAAAGAAGCCATCATGATTGGGGCCGCAATTGCTCCAATCGCTACTGCACCCCATGGCTCAACGTAGGCTGCACCTGCAGTAATTCCCACTAATCCGGCTAGTGCACCGTTACAGGAGATCAAGACATCAGTCTTGCCCGTCTGCACCAGTCGGATGTACAGCGCAACCACTGCACCAGTTGCCCCTGCCATCAGAGTGTTGATGGCGTTCAATCCAATCGAGTCACCACTGTTGATGTTGAAACCAAACCAGCCAAAGAACAGGATGAACGTTCCAATTACCACGAAGGGCACGCTGTGACCAGAAAGTATGTTGGCTGATCCATCAGCGTTGAATTTCCCAATTCTCGGTCCAACTACAACTGCCCCGGCCAAGGCTACGAAGCCACCGACCGCGTGCACCACACCCGAACCTGCGTAGTCAGCTGCTGCGGGTAGGTCGATCTTATCGAGCGCGCCCATCCAACCGGCTTCGTTCCAAGCCCAGTGCCCGTAGAGCGGATAAATTATGGCACCGATGATGAAGCTGTATGCCAGATATGCCTGAGTCTTGGTCCGCTCGGCCACCGCTCCGGCTACGATTGTTGCCGCCGTACCCGCGAAGACCATCTGGAAGACGAAATCAACGTAGGTTTGATTGTCTCCGTCAGTTAAGAAAAAGTTCGTATTCCCCGCGACACCTGCCTCAGAGACGCCGAACATTATCGCGAATCCGAAAGCCCAAAATGACAAAGAAGCTATGGCGAAGTCCATAAAGCTCTTGGTCATGTAGTTGGTGGTGTTCTTGGCCCGAATCAGTCCGGCGCCAAGAAAGGCGAACCCGGCCTGCATGAAAAACACCAGGAACGCACCCAGCATCAAAGTTAGATTCCCTAGCTGGGAATCAAATTTAGCCTCGAGCAATTCCAGCTCTGTGGCCTCTTGTGCAAAGGCTACCGAGTACCCTGCAATCAGGCTGGCAGCTACCAGCCCGGCCACAACAAACGGTAAACATCTTCTAAGTATCCGTGCGCCATTAGTCTGTGGCGCTGTCTCGACTAACATTTCTGACTCCTTATCCCCAAGAGAGTTTTCAGAAGGTAGTCTATGGGCCGGATATTTCCGGTGGATTTCAAATCTGTTACACAGCTGTTTCCAGATTGTTAATCCTTTGTTACGAATTCATTAAGAATGTATTACGAAAACCACCTTTAGGCGTACATCGTGGTTCTGATTCGTAAATTCCCAATTGTCTATGGCAATGTGATTTTTCGGGCTCGCGTGATTGGTCGAGGACAGTAGGCAAAACAAACTTGGCCGACGATAGCCGTATCGGGTTGAAAACCCGCTCATACCAGCAACACCATCGAACCGCACCTCCCGTCTTTCCAGCGAAAGCTGGAATCCACTGCAGCTAGACTCACACCATGACCCACCAACAAGAGCCAAAAACAAGCGTCATATCCCACAAAAAGAAAAGGGCCGCAGAAATGCGGCCCTTTTAACTGTTACGTAATTGCTAGCGTAACGTTACGCTCTAACAACCGAAGCTTAGCTGTCAGTTATCTCTCGATGGGTGCGCCAACTATGCTACCCCACTCGGTCCATGAGCCATCATAGTTGCGGACGTTGGTGTGTCCCAACAGTTGGGTCAGTACGAACCAAGTGTGAGAGGAGCGCTCGCCAATCCGGCAGTAAGCGATGGTCTCTTTGCTGCCATCGATTCCCTTGCCGCCGTAAAGGGCTTGCAGGTCGTCGGCCGACTTGAAGGTACCGTCTTCGGCTACAGCCTGCCCCCACGGCACATTGGCTGCGCTGGGAATGTGGCCACCGCGTTGTGCGCCCTCTTGAGGAAGGGCTTCAGGGGCCAGAAGCTCGCCGCTATATTCTGCGGGTGCTCGAACATCAACCAAGCTTATGCTGCTGGCATTTACCTTGCTTAGGACTTGGTCACGATAGGCGCGGATGTCTTCGTTGGCAGCCTTGGCGTTGTAAGACTTGGACCCGTGGTTGGCGGCGTCGGTGGTCAAGGGCTTGCCCTCGGCCTCCCACTTTGCCCGTCCACCGTTCATTAGTTTCACGTCATCGTGGCCGTAGTACTTCATCTGCCAGAAAGCCCATGCAGCGAACCAGTTGTTGTTATCGCCGTAGAGAACAACCGTTGTTCCGTTGTCGATACCAGCGGAGCCTAGAAGTTGTTCCATGCCCTCTTTGGTCACCAAGTCTCGGCTGAGAGTCTGCTGGAGTTCAGACTTCCAGTTCCAGCCCACTGCGCCAGCGATATGCCCAGCGTCGTAAGCAGCTGTATCAACATCAACTTCAACCAACCTTACGTTGGCGTCTGATCCATGTTCAGATACCCAATCTGTGGTGACTATTGATTCTGGATGTGCGTATCCAGCCATAATTCCCTCTCTTTTGTTGCTGTTTGTTTTAACTTTGTTCCAATAGTAATCCCGGTGACATTAAGGTCGTCCACCCCCTACAAAGGTCCAGAGTAACCCTGCCCAAACCGTGGAGCTGCCGATCCAAT
Source organism: Dehalococcoidia bacterium (assembly GCA_012959605.1). Classification (GTDB taxonomy): domain Bacteria; phylum Chloroflexota; class Dehalococcoidia; order Lucifugimonadales; family UBA3495; genus UBA9611. The sequence goes on from DUCU01000066.1 coordinate 11,618, forward strand.
ACGTTCTATCATGCGTATTGTCTGCAAAGGATTCATAGAATAACCCAGGTAGAATCCGTGCTTAGCTATTAGGCACAAAGTTTATACCAAGATTAGTTAATCCGCATGTCTCTATTGACGTGATGCATCTATATCAATAGTTAAAACCAAAACCGATGGTGTGTAGATGTGCAGTTGAGTCGGAGATTTGCATTTTACGAAACGACAACGCTTGAGCCTGAATGGTCGTGAAACGGGCGTAAATACTTTACAATTTTAGGCTCACTCCGATAATATACAGTAAGAATATCTGTAGGCTTTTCTGTTGGCTTTTTTGGCGTTAAATGAGGAAACTAAGGGGTAAACATGGGTAATAACAGGTGGCTCCGCAACAGCTTCGTATACCTGATGATTATCATTGGGGTGATAGTAATCTTCTACACCCTGTTGCCCAGCTTCGGCGCCAGCACTGAAGAACCGCTAACCACTGTGGTAGCCATGGCCAAGAATAATGACATTCGCGAAATTGTCATTGACGGCCGTAGGCTCATCGTTTTCCCCAGAGGCACCAGCGCATCCGGCGCCGACAGATTCACCAGTCGCATCGGCCGCGAAACCGACGTGATTGGCATGTTGGTGGAAAGCGGAGTGACCGTGGGTCCCCCATCCGGTGTCCAAGTCATTTACAAGGGCTCTAGTGGTCTCAGTAGCTTCTTTGGGTTGATGCTGAACTTCCTACCCTTAATTTTCTTCGGCGGCCTGATTCTGTTCATGATGCGTCAGGCACAGGGCAGCAATAACCAGACCATGAGCTTTGGTCGCAGCCGCGCCAAGATGATGCCCTTCAACAAGCCTACTGTGTCGTTCAACGACGTAGCAGGTGTAGAAGAATCCAAAGAAGAACTAGCCGAAGTTGTTGAGTTCCTCAAATTTCCGGAACGATTCTTGGCCCTTGGAGCTCGCATCCCAAAGGGCGTTCTCCTAGTTGGCCCTCCCGGCACCGGCAAAACGCTGATGGCTAGGGCAGTGGCTGGTGAAGCCGGCGTGCCCTTCTTCCACATCAGCGGTTCCGAGTTTGTAGAGATGTTCGTTGGTGTGGGTGCCGCCCGCGTCAGAGACCTGTTTGATCAGGCAAAACGCAACGCACCCTGTATCGTCTTTGTTGACGAGATTGACGCCGTTGGTCGCCACCGTGGCGCCGGTCTTGGCGGCGGACACGATGAAAGAGAACAAACCCTGAACCAGATTCTGGTTGAGATGGACGGCTTTGAGACCAATACCAACGTAATTGTGATTGCCGCCACCAACCGCCCAGACATCTTGGACCCAGCCTTATTGAGGCCTGGTCGATTCGACCGACGCGTGACCATGGACCTGCCCGACATTGAAGGCAGGAAGGCTATCCTAAAGGTTCACGCCGCCGGCAAGCCCTTGGCTCCGGAAGTCACCTTTGACGCATTGGCCAAGGAGACACCGGGATTCAGCGGCGCAGAACTATCAAATCTGATAAATGAAGCAGCCATCATGGCTGCCCGGGGCAGCAAAAAACAGATCTTTACAGACGACTTTGAAGAAGCTGTGGATCGTGTAATTGCTGGACCAAAACGGAAGAGCCGGCGGATTAACGCCCGTGAGAAAGAGATGACGGCCTATCACGAAGCCGGACACGCTCTGGTTGCGTGGGGCCTGGAATTTGCCGATCCTGTGCATAAGATTTCCATTGTTGCCCGCGGGCAGATGGGTGGACACACTTCCTTGGTGCCAGAAGAAGACCGGTACCTATGGACTAAGAACCAGTTCGCCCACCGCATGGCCGTGACCATGGGCGGCCGGGTTGCCGAGCAGATCATCTTCAACGAAGTAACCACCGGAGCCAGCAATGACCTGGAACAGGCCACCAAGTTGGCCATGGGAATGGTCAAGCGCTACGGTATGTTCAGCGCCAAGGTCTACGAGGCAATGCCGATTAGCTCAGTCATTCAAAAGGCCAGAGACGGTGAAATCTCAACGATCGAGGTCTATGGCGACGACATCCTAGTGATAATGACTGACGACTCTGAATTCAGGTCCCGTAAAGAAGCCGACTTCCAGTTGGCCAATTTCAACGAAGGCCTGATTGAAAACGGTCTCAAACCGGTAACCATTATCATCAAAGATTCACACAGTCTTGATGGACTTGGAGCGCCTAGGACCTTTGGCAAGGCCGAAGAAATGGTGTTCCTTGGCCGTTCCTCTGGCGGAGAAGAGAAGGATTACGCCGGCAGAATGGGCGAAGAGATCGACCACGCTGTATCAGAACTTATTAATACCGCCTACGATTTGGCCGTAGATACGATCAAGATCCATCAGTCCAAACTCGTGCGGCTGGCAGAATACCTGATTGAATACGAGACCGTGTCTGGTGAAGCCATGAACCGGCTATTCAACGCTGACGATGAGTCCGGTGGCAATCCTGCCACACCTCCAGTGGCGCCAGAGACGCCGCCCGCTTATACACCCAGTTCCGAGAGCCCTGCTCAGGCTGGAAACCCACAGCCAGCAGCAACACTGCCATCGACCGCGACAGTGGACGGCGACGACTAGTTACCCCATCCAAAGCCAAACAAAAAGAGGCGGGTTTTAGACCCGCCTCTTTTTTTGTCTTTTAACTAAGACAGGTTTTAAGACGCTTTTGTGCCTTCAGTCTCAGCGTCTTCTTGTTCCTTGGGTAGCTGTCTAAAGTAGATGCCCCATTCCTGCATTAACCCCTCAACCGCTTTGTCATCCAAGGCGCTGAGTTCCCGGAAGAACCCCGCCAGGGCGTGTGCCGGCAGATTTTCCTTGCTGCAAACCCAACTACGTTCTGCAGGCACTACATAAATTAAGCCCCGTTGGTGCTCGCATACTGCCTTGATTCGGGTCATGTCGTTTCCTGGGATGATATCCAGGCCAAATGTGGTCATCTGCTAGATCCTCAATTGAAATTAATTGTTGTGTTAATCGCCGATAATCGCTCGATTCCCTAAGGAAGCCCTGACAATCGAAAGCATTATACCCTGCCTCCAATCCTGGAATCATCGGACTTGGTGCCAAATCTCTAACGATGCCGGAGATGATCCCAGCCGGGCCGCACAACGTAATCGAGGTGAACTGCATCATAAATAAAGAGTGACGAGCGTGCCTAACGCACCAAGTCGAGATACTTGGTTTTCGTTCACGTCTTCTTAAGCCAGAGGCTAGTCTGTAGTTCATCTATACCTAAGGTGATAGAATCAAATGTGCTCAGTAGATCATTGGGCGCCCAGCTCTCACTAGATGGCTAAGTCGGCTAGCGCCATAAATAACAGGATAGGCAAAAGGACAGTACAAATATGTATCAACCCGGTGGCGGCCCCAGTAGGCCTGAAATGGATTTTGAAAAGATAATTGGCAATGTCCGCGATGGTCTCAATCCCGTTTTACAGAGACTGGGCGGTGGTGGCATTGGCTTGGCTATAGTTCTGGTCATCGGCCTGATTGTTATCATCTGGGCAGCCAGCGGCATCTACACCGTTAGCCCCGGTGAACAAGCCGCGCTGCGCAGATTTGGAGCAGTGCAGGGTAATCCAGTCACACAGACCGGCCTGCATTGGTGGTGGCCCGGCCCCGTTGGACAAAAAGACGTTGTTTTGACTTCTGAGACCCGCCGTTTGGAGCTTGGTTTCCGTAGCGGCGAAAATGTTGCTGACACCCCAGCCCCTCTGGAAGCTGAGATGATCAGCGGTGACCTAAACATCGTTGACGTACAGATGGTGGTCCAGTACGACATTAAAAACGTCGTAGATTTCCTGTTCAATGTCTCGGACCCAGGCGAAATTGACCGTGGCATCGACATAGGCAGTCCTGACGGGAGGACATTAAAAGACGCCTCAGAAGCGGCTCTTCGTCTGGTCATCGGCCAGAGGACCATTGACGATGTGCTGACCGCCAGACGTGAAGAGGTGCAGGCGGCCACCAAACAGCTTTTGCAGACAATCCTAGACAGCTATCAATCTGGTATCAACGTGACCAACGTGCAGCTGCAGGACGTAAAAGCACCGGAAGAAGTACGCGACGCATTTGATGACGTGCTCCGGGCGCGCCAAGAACGTGACACCAGAATCAACCAGGCCAGGGCGTATGAGAATGACATCATACCCAGGGCTAGTGGTAACGCAGAAAGGATCAAGAGAGAAGCAGAGGCATTCGCCCAGTCCAGGGTTGCCAGGGCAGAGGGTGAAGCTGAAGGATTCACTTCGATTTTGGGAGAATACAATCGATCCACACTGTCACAAAACGTTACCAGGCAACGGTTATATCTAGAGGCAATGGAAGAGATTCTTCCTGGCATCGCCAAGATAATCGTCTCGCCAGACGCAGAATCCGTGCTGGTACTGGGCGATTCCGGCGGACGGATTCCATTGCCCATCGGCCCCAGCCCCCAGCCGTAGCCCCGCCGTAGCCCAATAAAAAAGACACCATTTCGATTGAATCCAATTTCGCACGAGAATTAAATTAAATGAGAACTCTCATAATCGCAGGCATCATCATCATCGTGGGACTAATTGTCATATCCCAAGGCCTCTACGTAGTAGACGAGACGGAACAGGTTATAATTACCCGGTTTGGTGAAGTCCAGTCTGTTAAAACCAAGCCCGGCCTCAACGTTAAAGCTCCCTTCGTCGATACTGTGGTCCGTTTTGACAAACGGCTTCTCAGGATTGACGCAGACCCCGAGACGATGCGGGACGCCAACAAAGAAAACCTTAGCATTGACTCTTACGCCAGATACCGGATCATTGACCCAGTCCAGTTCCGGAAGACTCTGCTCACAGAGAGCAACGCTAGAAGCCGCTTGGGTGACATCGTAAACGCCACCCTGCGTGAGCGTATCGCTCTACGGACCAGGCCAGAGATTATCGGAGCAAGGCCAATCTTGGACCCCACTGGTAACCCGGTGGTAGACGATGAAGGCCTGCCGTTAATCGAAGGCACGGAATCAAGGACGGAGCTTCTGGCTGAAGTGCTAAGTGGAGTGCAAGCCCGTGTCAACGCACGAGAACAAACCATCCAACTTACGGTACCCGAACCTGGTGGAGCATTAGAAGGATTCCAATTCAGGATTGACGCAACAGTTATCAACGTAGGCAATATGCGCATCATTGCAGGACCAGAAGGCGAAGGAACTCCGGGCGTTGATGTGGAGATTCGAAGTTTCAGCGAGGCTGATGGAATGCTTACACTGGGAACGCAAGCAGAGGAGTCGCTGGATGCCGGTGATTCCTTCACCATTCAGTTCTTCGTTCCGCGTGATGAACCGTTCGGCATTGAGATTATCGATGTTCGTATCAAACGCGCCGACTTCCCGGACACGGTAACCCCCAGCATCTACACCAGGATGCGTGCAGAGCGGAACAGGATCGCCACTAAGTTCCGTGCTGAGGGTGACGAGCAAGACCTGCAGATTCGCGCTGGCGCCGACAAGGAACGGGACATTATCCTAGCCGAGGCAGACAAGACCGCCAATCAAGTCAGAGGCCAGGGTGAGGCGGATGCGATTCGTATTCTAGCCGAGGCCTTGGAAGAGGATCCTGAGTTCTTCTCCTTCCGGAGGAGCCTCGAAGCCTACAAGGTGTTCTTGAACCAGCGGACAACGGTCATCCTGTCTTCAGAGGCCGATATCTTCAAGTTCTTGCAAGGACCTGGAGAGGGCGTCGCAAACACCAATTAAAAGTAGATGCCGGAGTTAATTCCGGCATCCAGCAAATGCACTAAAACTTAACGACCAGCGATTCTACGGCCCTCGGCCAGACCATTAGTGGTCTTCTCGGGGGCCGTTATGATTATCCGGAACCCCTGTTCCAACCGCATCGGTACTTCGTCTGCGGTGCAGCCAGTGGCGCAGGGAACACCAAATTCCTTGCAGGCCTCCAAGATCGTCAGCAGGTTGGCTTGTACATCAGGATGACTGGCATTGCCCTTGTGTCCCATGGCCACAGACATGTCTCCCGGCCCAGCCCAGATGGCGCCGATTCCCTTAACTTCCCGCAGAATATCCCGCACGTTCTTCACGCCCACTGGGTCTTCAATGATGCCTATCAGCAGCATGTTGCCGTCCGGGTCCAGCGGCCAGAGGTCGGCCGCATCGTAGTACTCAGCCGGGGTCATGCCCCAGTAACGCGGCGCAATACGGTACCACCAGCCACGCTCTCCCTTGGGTTCAAAATCTGCCACTCCAGGCACCTGGGGATAGCGGGCGGCTCTCACCGCCGCCTGGGCATCTTCCACGGTATCCAGATGCGGCAATACCAGACCATAGACTCCAGCGTCCAAGGCCTGCTTGATCACCCACTGATTGCGCTCACCGGTATTCGGCGGGATTCGCACAAACGGGGCCGGGTCAGCTTGCAGTGTGCCAGATTCGGCGATCTTTTTGCGGTTCATCAAGAACTGGAGCATGGTCCTAAGATCATTGAAATCGAACCCTTGATGCTCCATCTCAACAATGACCATGTCGTAATCGGCGTCGCCGACAAAGGTCATATCGTCCAAATTGCCATTCCAGACTAAGCCGGAGCAGAACACCGGCTTGTCCTGTTCCAATAGTTCAATCACCTTGTTATAGCGGACCATGGTTTCTCCTTTAATTGCCGAGTTGGGTTGTAGCGTCTATCAAAATCATTATCTCGGGAGTCGCTATCCAATCGAATCTGAGTCCATCGTATTTATAGAACGGATTTGATTGAATGGCGCGATTATGAAACTGGCTACCGTATTTGTCCACCGAAAACGCACTCAAACGCGTTGACGGGCGAGCCAAAATCACCTACATTCTACGGACGCCTGGGAAATGGCCGTCTCCAATGGTTGATTTTTAGTTAACCCCGTTGGCAGATTAGTTCCGGAGCCTATCCATCCCAGCCAAGGACCTGCATGAACATCCACGAGTTCCAAGCCAAAGAAGTATTCTCCCGTTATGGGATTCCGGTGCCTCGCGGCATTGTTGCCACCACCCCTGAAGAAGCCAAGGCTGCCACGGCAGAACTTGGTGGACAGTCAGTGGTAAAGGCCCAAATACACGCCGGCGGACGCGGCAAGTCCGGTGGCGTCAAATTAGTTCGCAGCCCAGAAGAAGCGTCGGAAGTGGCGCAGACGATGCTGGGAACCAATCTGGTCACTCCTCAGACCGGACCAGAGGGTGCTCCCGTAGAAAAGTTATTAATCGAAGAACTAGCCGACATCAAACAAGAACTCTACGTGGCGCTGACCATTGACCGTGGCCACCGGGGACCCGCCTTACTGGTGAGCACCCAGGGCGGCATGGACATTGAAGAAGTAGCCGCAAATAACCCCGAAGACATCCACACCGAGCCCGTCGATCCCCTATCCGGGTTGATGCCGTTTCAGACTCGCCGTCTCGTACGCAAGTTAGGGTTGGATCAGGCCGTAGCCAGTGAAGCCGCTAAGGTTCTATCGGCCCTGTACCGCGTGTTTGTGGAGAACGACTGCACCCTGGTTGAGATCAACCCCCTGATAATCACTGGCGAAGGCCATGTGGTAGCACTGGACGCCAAGATCAACCTGGACGACGATTCCATGTTCCGCCACGCGGACCTTCTGGCCTACCGTGATGTCAGCCAGGAAGACCCGTTGGAAGCTCAGGCGTCGGACTTGGATATCGCTTATGTAAACTTGGACGGCGATGTAGGCTGCCTGGTCAACGGTGCGGGTCTGGCCATGGCCACACTAGATGTGACCAACGCTGCCGGAGCAGCCCCGGCCAACTTCTTAGACGTGGGCGGCGGAGCAACTCCGGAGAAAGTCTCCAGCGCCGTCAAGATTATCCTCTCAGACCCCAAAGTGAAACGAGTATTGATCAACATCTTTGGTGGCATTCTCCGTTGCGACATCGCCGGAGAGGGCATCGTGATGGCGTACAAGGAAACTGGCTCAACTGTTCCACTGGTGGTCAGGATGCTGGGCACCAACGTGGCGGAAGGGAAAGAAATACTGGGCGCATCGGGACTGCCGGTGGTTTTTGCGGACACGCTCACTGATGCCTCCAACGCCATCAAACAGATTAAAGTTTAAAACCTAAGTTTAGTAGCCAAATTTTCAATGCGATATTTAACCGCAAGCGCGGTCGGAGATAAACCCTGATGGGAGTACTGGTAGACGAAACAACTAGGGTGTTGGTGCAGGGGATAACCGGAAAGGAAGGCAGCTTCCACGCCCGTGGCTGCATGGCCTACGGCACCAACGTGGTGGCTGGAGTTACCCCCGGCAAGGGCGGGACGATGTTCGACGACAAAGTCCCCGTGTTCAACTCGGTTGAAGAAGCTGTGGCTGAGACTCAGGCCAATATGTCACTGATATTCGTGCCGCCACCCTTCGCGCCCGACGCCATCTTAGAATCCGCTGACGCCGGTATCCCGCTCATAGCCTGCATCACAGAGGGCGTCCCGGTTCAGGACATGGTCAAGGTCTACCGCTACATAGAAAACAAACCTACCAGGCTGATTGGGCCCAACTGCCCCGGACTCATCAACCCCGGCGCCAAGTGCAAAATAGGTATCATGCCCGGAGCGATTCACCTACCGGGAAGGGTGGGCGTACTCTCACGCAGTGGCACCTTGACCTATGAAGCCGTGGGACAGCTCACCACCCTCAATTTAGGCCAGTCTAGCTGTGTCGGAATTGGCGGCGACCCAATCATTGGTACCAACTTTGTGGACGTTCTACGCCTGTTCGACGCCGACCCAGACACCGATGCAGTGGTGATGATTGGCGAGATTGGCGGCACCATGGAACAAGACGCCGCTGCGTTCATCAAGGCAGAATTCAGCAAACCAGTGGCAGCATTGGTCGTCGGCGCATCAGCCCCTCCTGGCAAACGTATGGGGCACGCCGGAGCAATCATCACCGGAGAGAGCGCAACTGCCGAGTACAAGATTGCCGCGCTGACGGATGCCGGCGCTTGGGTAATTCCCACTCCAGCTGACATCGGCACCACCGCTCAGGAGATGCTCCGCAGCAAAAGCCTGCTGACCTAGGCAGTGCTCCCCCAACGGCCTGAGTAGCTTCCGCGTGATTGTTACCCAAAACTGCGCCTGATATACTGAATCTCAGTAACGCACAGGCGCAATTTCATCCTGCGACGCCACCTAACGAGACCTTCTTTTTCTATGGAATACGAAACAGTCATTGGCCTAGAAGTACACGTCCAACTGCGGACCCAGAGCAAGATGTTTTGCTCCTGCCGGGCCGATTACCAGACCGCACCCGCGAACAGCCGAGTTTGTCCCGTATGCCTCGGTCTGCCGGGAACCCTACCGGTCATCAACAAGAAGGCCGTTGAGTTCACCATCATGACCGGCTTGGCCTTGGGCTGTGAAATACCCAAACTGACCAAGTTTGACCGCAAGAACTACCCCTACCCGGACCTGATGAAGGGGTACCAGATATCTCAGTTTGATCTGCCATTGGCCTTGAACGGCGAGATGGACATCACCGCCGACGGCCAGGACCGAACGGTCCGCGTGGAACGAGTCCACCTGGAAGAGGATGTTTCCAAGCTCCAGCACGTTAGTGATGAAAACGATGACCCCCATAGCCTGGTCGACGTGAACCGCTCCGGAGTTCCACTCATGGAGGTAGTTAGCCACCCGGACATGCGCACTCCGGAAGAAGCCCGTTCTTACCTGACCAAGCTGCACTCGATTATCCAATACTTAGGAGTTTCCACCGCTAACGCCCAGGATGGCAGCTTCCGTTGCGATGCCAACATCAGCCTGCGGCCGGTGGGACAGAAAGAATACGGCACCAAGGCTGAGATTAAGAACATGAACAGCCTCCGGGCAGTATTCATGGCCCTGAACCACGAACAGGAACGCCAAAAGAGAGTCCTGGATTCAGGAGAACGCGTCATTCAGGAGACTCGTGGCTGGTCTGAGGAGCGTAGCGCGACGTATTCTCAGCGCAGCAAGGAAGAGGCTCACGACTATCGGTATTTCCCAGAGCCAGACCTGCCCCCTCTAGTGATTGAAGACTCCTGGATCGAAGAACTTAGAAACAATCTTCCTGAGTTGGCTACTGACCGGCTAGCAAGGTTCACAGATCAATACGGGCTTCCCGAGTACGATGCCAGGCTGTTGACCAACTCCAAGGGCATGGCCGACTACTACGAGCAGGCAACCAGACTCCACGCCACAGACAGCGATAATGGCCAGAAGTTTGCCAAGAATGTTAGTAACTGGATTCTGGGCGACCTGAGTCGCCTGCTGAACTTGGAAGACCGTCTGATAGACGAATCACCGGTGCCCCCAGAAAGCCTGGTTGAGTTGATTGACCTGGTGGACAAAGACACGGTTAGCGTATCCATGGCCAAAACGGTCTTGGAAGAAGCCTTTGAATCCGGTGGTTCACCGGCGCAGATAGTCCAAGAAAAGGGATATACTCAGATAAGCGATTCTTCCGCTGTCGATGAGGCGGTTGGCCAGGCCATTGACGCCAACCCACAGGCAGTGGCGGATTACATGGGCGGAAAAGAAACCGCCGCCAAATTCCTGGTGGGCCAGGTGATGAAAATCACCAAGGGTCAGGCCAAGCCCGACCTAGTTAATGAACTGGTCGTTGTGGCCTTGGAAAAACTCAAGTAACCTAGCCTTAAACACCCCAGCATAACGCGGGGATATTCAGAACGGGCGGTAGCGTCCGCCGAGGTCAATCCATGAACGATTTCATGAACATCATCCAACTGCTGATTTCTATCTTGCTGGTGGTTGTAATCCTAGCTCAGGTGAAAGAGGGTGGCGGCGGGCTATTCGGCTCCGCATCATCGACTATTCGCACTCGCCGTGGTCTGGAAAAAACACTGTTCCAGTTCACAATTTTTTTAGCGATATCGTTCATAGTCATCTCGATCATCAGCGTAAGAGTAGGTTAATTTGGGCGGTCGCACCCGCCCTTCCCCGGAATATAAATCGGTATGAAATCGCCACTGCTGGTATTCACCACCGACTTTGGGCTGTCCGACGCCTATGCGGGCGTCATGAAGGGCGTAGCCCTCTCCATCAACCCCAACCTCCGCTTCATAGACCTCTCCCACCAGATATTGCCTCAGAACGTGGCTCAGGGCTCGTTCCTACTTGGGATCAACCACAAGTATTTCCCGAACCACGCCATCCAAGTCGCTGTAGTTGATCCCGGTGTAGGCACCGACCGCAGACCCATACTTCTCACCACCCCTTGCGGGAGCTTTGTCGCCCCGGATAACGGCCTGCTCAGCGGGGTGATTTCCAGCTACCTAACATCAGTTTCTGCTGAAGCTGGCTTGGTAGAACTGCCATCCCCGCTTACAGCGGTGCACCTGACCAACGAGAAATATTGGCGTCACCCAGTCAGTGAGACCTTTCATGGGCGAGACGTTTTTACGCCGGTGGCGGCTCACCTGTCACTAGGAGTCGCGCCTGAAGACTTGGGTGAGCCAGTGAGCCGTGTCTTCTTTCTGCCATTGCCTCAGCCTGTAACGAACGGCGACGAGATTACCGGGCAGGTGATCTACCAAGACGTCTACGGCAACTTAATCACAAATATCTTGGCTGAAACTCTATACGGTTTGGGGAACGTCGCAGTTCTGATAAAGAACCGTAGAGTTGCTGGGTTGAGCCGCACCTTCAACGACAATACCCATGTGAATGGGGATGGATTGATCGCGTTGGCTGGCAGTCATGGTTATTTGGAGGTTGCTGTGGCCAACGGAAACGCAGGAATCCTCTTGGAGGCAGGCGAGGGAGAGCCGGTTACGGCCGTGACTCACTCAAGTTGACATAGTTAGGCGGCGTGCTAACATATCCGAAAATCTGCTCGGCTCGCCGAGCCTCGATTTTTTCCTGAACTAATAAGTACCATCCTTCTTAAGAAGGATAGGAGGAAGCATGGATTTAGACCGCGAGGCTCTACTTAAGCTCTATAACACAATGACAGTGATCCGCCACTTCGAAGAACGTGGTATCCCGGAAACGGGTCAGCGGGGCATGTCAGCCTCGGTCCATTCCTCTGCGGGCCAAGAGGCAGTCCCGGTCGGTGTCTGTGCCAACCTCAGCGACGAAGACTACATCGGTAGCACCCACAGGGGCCACGGCCATTGCATCGCCAAGGGTGTCGATGTGAAGCAAATGATGGCCGAACTCTTTGGCCGCGCCACCGGGCCCAACAAGGGCAAGGGCGGCTCAATGCACATCTCAGACATGAGCAAAGGCATGTTGGGCACCAATGGAGTGGTTGGCGCCAGCATTCCTCTGGCGCTGGGGGCAGCGCTAACATCCAAGGTCAAGGGCCTAAACCGGGTGGCCGTTGCCTTCTTCGGCGATGGCGCATCCAGCCAGGGCGTCCTACACGAGTCGATGAACCTAGCCTCCATTTGGAAGCTGCCCGTCATCTTCCTGTGCGAGAATAACGGTTACGCTATGTCGACCCCCAGCGAGTACGGGGTGTCCACGACCCACATTTCAGACCGCGCCCAGGGTTACGATATGCCTGGCGTACTCGTTGATGGCATGGATGTCTTCGCTGTTTACGATGCCGCAGCCCAAGCCGTAGCCAGAGCGCGATCAGGGGAAGGCCCCACATTGGTTGAATGCCAGACTTATCGTTATTACGGTCACACGGTATTTGATAACCCGCTGACCTACCGCTCCAAGGAAGAAGAAGACCATTGGCGCGCCCGTGATCCATTGAACCATTTCCGGACCGTCGTGATTCCTCAGGGTGAGATAACGGCCGCCGAGTTGGACCAGCTGGACGCTGACGCTGAAGCCCTAATGGAAGAGGCAGTTAAGTTCGCCGATGAAAGTCCTCTGCCGAAGCCGGAAGAACTGTACGACGACGTTTATGTCGACTACCCCAAAGACATGATGAAACGCGGCGTGAACATGTCGATCTAGCCGGACGATTAAGCAATCAACACGCAGGTTAGATTAATCGCGTGCTCAGGTCATTTAAGGAGATTCATATGACGACCACAATGCAACCGACCGGCACCCGCGAGATTCAATTCAGAGAAGCCATTAACGAATGTCTCCGCCAGGAAATGGAACTGGACGAGAACGTAATCATCATGGGTGAGGAGATTGCCGGAGGCGCCGGACGCCAGGACCAGGGCGTTGAAGACGCCTGGGGTGGCCCCTTTCGCACCACCGTCGGCCTGATCCAGCAGTTCGGGAAGGAGCGAGTGCTAGACACTCCTCTGTCAGAGGCTGCTTTCATTGGAGCAGCCATCGGAGCCTCTTCCACCGGTCTCCGGGCCGTGGCCGAGCTCATGTTCATAGACTTCATCGGCGTTTGTATGGATCAGCTGATCAACAACGCCGCCAAGATGCGCTACATGTTTGGTGGGCAGGTTAAAGTGCCCTTCACAATGATGACCCGCATTGGAGCCGGATTCGGGGCCGCTGCCCAGCACTCTGAGTCCTACTACTCCATATTCAGCCACATTCCCGGTCTGAAGGGCGTCTGCCCCTCTGACGCCTACACTGCCAAAGGTTTGCTGGCTGCGAGCATCCGAGACGACGACCCGGTAGTGTTCTTTGAGCACAAGGGTCTATACGGAATATCCGGCCCAGTCCCTGAAGAGCCATACGTACTGCCCTTGGGCAAAGCCCGCACGGTGCGGGAAGGGACTGACATCACGTTGGTCGGCATCTCCAAGATGACCTGGACTGCCTTCGCCGCCGCTGAAGAACTGGCCAAAGAGGGTATAAACTGCGAGGTCATCGACCTGCTCAGCGTGTCGCCCATCGACTACGACCACATCAATGAGTCGGTCCAAAAGACGCACCGCCTGATTGTGGTGGATGAAGACACTCCGGTCTGTAGCATGGCTTCTGAGATTTGCTCCCGTGTGGCCGAAGAGGTATTCGATTACCTGGACGCCCCGCCTTCCCGCGTCACTGCTCCCCACACGCCCGTTCCTTACAGCCGGGCCATGGAGAACGAGTACATGCCCAACGAGACTCGCATAATCGCAACAGTAAATAAGTTGATGGGCCGATAACCCCCGTAATCTCTAAGGGTGCCTTCTGATTTAAGCACACCAACCACCGGTCTCGAACAATTGGGACCGGTGGTTATTTTTTAGCCAATCTAGTCGGAGTTTTTTTGCGGCGTATCAACTACAGTTGGGTGATTCTGGCTACTGGGTTCTTCATCCTATTCTTTAGCGGTGGCTCCAGGTTTGCGTTCGGCCTGATGCTTAAGCCCATGTCTGAAGACCTTGATGTCAGCCGGTCTACCCTCTCCCTGGCGGTGACCACTTTCATGGTGGTTTCGGCACTGGCGTTGCCTTTCGTGGGACGGTTGGTGGATAACTGGAGTTTGAAGCACACCATTGGCATCTCTGCCGTGTTGGGTGGTGTGGGCATCGGCTTGATGGGACAGGTGGACGCTGTCTGGCAGGTGTTCATCGTCTACGGAGTGATCTACGCCCTCGGTAACGCAGGGTCGTCTATATCACCTGTAACTGTGATGATTAGCCGCTGGTTCCCCAATCGGCTCGGCATCGCTAGCAGTGGAGCCGTGGCAGGAAATGCGGTTGGACAGTTGTTTATAGTCGTGGCCCTGGCCGCAATCTTGGTTTCTTTGGACTGGAGATGGTCGTTTAGAGTGCTGGGCATCGTCTATCTCGCCGTCATGGTGCCATTGGTTTACTTGGCAGTTAGAGACAAACCGGCGGTCGAAAGTCAAACGTCGCATGACGTAATACGGCCGACAATCTCGCCTCCCAATTCAGTGCTTTCGTTGCGGCGGGCGTTGACCTCCAGGCAGTTGGTGTTATTGGCGGTCATTTATGGGATCTGCGGGATCCAAGACTTCTTCGTCGCGACCCACATCGTCGCATTTGCGCGTGACCAGGGAATGGGTCCGGTTCTATCGGGGAATATGCTGGCGCTCATGGGGTTAATGGGTTTGGTGGGAACGCTAGGATCCGGATTTCTGGCCGACAAATTTGGCGCGGTGCGGCCTACAATCATTTGCTTCATGGTCCGCATGTCCATTTTTGCCCTCATCATCTTCGACCAGAGCACATCATCGATTATGGTGTTTGGGCTGCTCTACGGGCTCACATTCTTAGTGACCGCTCCGCTGACTGTGGTCTTCGTGGGTAACATCTTCGGCATGGCGCGGATGGGCACCCTAGCGGGGTCGATATCGATGGTGCACCAGATCTCCGGCGGCTTAGGGGCGTTCGTCGGAGCGTGGATCTTCGATAACCGTGGTAGTTACGACGATGCATTCAAGCTGATGCTGATATTGGCGGTGATCGCTGCAATTCTGACGCAGTTTATTCGTGAAAGGCCAGTAACTGAACCCCCTACTTCGTCGCCACTTGCACAATGAAGTCTGGATCATAAAGATCGTATGACCCCTTGAAATCGCCGTAGCGGTCGACCTTTTGGAAACCAGTTTCATAAAGTAGGTTGGTTAAGTGATCTTGTCTGATTGGGCAGACTGTCAGGTGGTGTACTGAGCCGTCAGAATAGGAATACTGGAGCCGCACTTGCTCCTCGCTCACGGTCTCGGGTTGGACATCCACAGTTTCACCCAGGTAATACGACTGGTGTTTGCTGGAGAAACCCTTGTCTAGCATGGTGTCGTAGTTGCGGTGGTCGATTATTGCCACACCGTGGTTTTTCAGCAACCCGTAAATCTCCGCCAGCGCCTTGCGTCGTTCATCATCGTTGAACAAATGGGTGAAGGCGTTGCCGAGGCAGATAATGGCGTCGAATTTCTCGTCAGTGAATACGTCGGAAAGTGAGGTCCATTGGGCCTCCACCAGGCGGGCGTCTTTTTGTCCGAACCGCTCCGCATTCTCCATGGCTTTGCTGACCATGTTGGCCGAGCCGTCAGAACCAGTAACTTGGAAGCCAGTCAGTCTCAGATTGACCGTATGATAACCCGTACCGCAGGCAATATCCAACACAGTGTGGGCGCCGTTGTTATTCAAGATCGACTCAAAGAAACCGGCCTCGGAAGCGCGGCGTCTATCCCAATCGATCAACTCGTCCCAGCGGTCCACAAACTCTGTTGTGTACTCGCTGATGAATAGTTCTGAGTTGTTTTCTGGTTGCATAGCCCCCAAGTCTAGACTGAAGGTTTTTGGGCGACGAACATCGCCCAACCAATCTTACCTGCATTTGCGGCTTCAACCCAGAAGCCCAGGGCATCCACCGTGCCATCAACCGTTGTTTCGTCGACCAACTTCAATAATTCGGTGCGGTTTTGCAGAACTTGATCTCGCACCCATCCATAGGACCGGGCCACGTGTTCCGACCAGTCCTCCGATCGCCCGACTTTAAACCCCAATTTCGTGAGCGCTTGCTGATAATCTGGCAGGTCCCACATGTCCGGTGATTTGACGCGGTCATATATACGGTCTCGGTCGGCCTGGGGAGTACCGGCGCGCACCAGGATATCAGTGAACACCAACGTCCCGCCCGGCTCCAGAACTCTAAGGCACTCGGACAAGATTAAAGCCTTGTCAGCGCCGTGCAAAAAAGCCTCTTGGCTCCAGATAATGTCGAACGAGCCATCAGCGTACTTTAGCTGGTGAAAGTCGCCGTATTCGAAGTTCAGCAGGTTTTCTAGACCGGCCTGCGAAGTGCGTTCCGCAGCCAGGTCCAGTTCCTTCTGGCTGATGTTGGTGGCAGTGACGTGGCAGCCGTACTCAGAAGCTAGATAGCGGGCCGTTGATCCGTAACCGCACCCCAGGTCCAAAACTTTGGTTTCGGGCTTGAGATTCACCGCCTGGGCCATGATTTCGTTGGTGTGCTCCATGGCTTCGGGGTGAGGGCACTCATCCCTGCAGGGCACGCCCAAATGCAAGTTGTCGCCCCAGATGGTGCGGTAGATCTGGTCTGCTGGGCCGTCATAGTAGGCTTTGGTGCTAGAAACGATCGCTTCTGTGTCTTTGTTAGTCATTGGTTCAGCCTACCTGGTATTGGCTTAGTGAAAGAGCTGGCCGCCATTAACATTGTAGGCCTGGCCGGTGATGAAAGAGGCGTCCTCGCCCGCCAGAAATGCCACCATATTTGCCACATCCTGAGATTCGGCAATGCGACCCAGCGGCGTATTCTGGGAGGAACTGGCCACGATCTGGCCCCTGAACTCTTCCTGAGTGATGCCCCTTTCGGCGGCCTGATCGCGCTCCCAATAACTCATACGGTCGGTGTTGATGGGTCCGGGACAAACCGCATTTACGGTGATGTTGTGGGGCGCCAGGTCCATGGCTGAGGCCTGGGTCAGGCCGATGACGGCGAACTTGGATGTCGAGTAAGCCGCTCCGTTGGCGCTGGCCTGCTTGCCGGCGTTGGAGGCGATGTTGATGATGCGACCTCCGTTACCGGCATCGATCATGTGGCGAGCCGCAAACTTGGTGGCCAGGAACACAGCAGTGGTATTGATGGACAGAAAATGGTCCCAAACTTCTTTATCCAACTCTGTAACCGGCACTTTGTCCTTGCCGATGATCGCCCGAGCGTTGTTGACCAGAATATCTATACGACCAAACTTGGCGATGGTGTCTGCCACCATCCGTTCTATCTGCGCCGGGTCTGACAGGTCGCAGTAGATTGGTAAAGCGATGCGGCCCAACGCCTGGACTTCTTCGGAGACAGTTTCAATCCCTCCCCATTCTTCGCGGACCTCGGCCGGCGGCAAATCTGAAACCTCACGGCGAACGTCGGATAGGGCGATATCTGCGCCCTGTCCGGCAAGTTTCATTACAGTCGCCCGACCCACGCCGCGCATACCGCCGGCGCCGGTGATCAATACTACTTTTCCGTCTAATCCAGGCATTGGGCCTCCAGAAATTAACTAATACTTAATCAGTATTAACGTCAGGCCAGTTTAATCGACCGTTCAGGTCAATTCAACGCCAAGCCGGCATGTGCACTTCCGAAAGAATCGTATATCGTATAATGCGTCAACCCGTAAACCTGATCTCTATTTAGTCCGGTTTTGTTTTAATGGAGTGAATCATGAGTACCTCGATAATTCGCGGCAAGTATGTCATCTGTGAAGCTGGCACAGACGCCCAGGCCAGCCGGGTGATCTCGGATGGGGCGGTTTTTCAGCGAGATGGAATCATTGAGGCTGTGGGGCCTTATGAAGAGCTCAAATCAACCCACCAAGCGGACGAAGAACTGGGTGGACCTGGCTTTGTGGTGATGCCGGGGCTGGTTAACGCTCATCACCACGGGCGGGGAGTCACCACCTTTCAGAACGGGTGTATCGACGACTGTTTGGAGACCTGGATTCTGTCCGGCTGGGGTCGTCGCCCCTACGACCATTATCTGATGACCCTCTACACTTCAATCCTGATGATTGAGTCCGGAACCACCACGACCATGTATAACCACGCCCAGACCCCGGCAATCGGACTTAACGATGACGTGTCTGAAGTCCTGCGCGGTTTCGCTGATTCGGGCATGCGCACTGCTTTCTCGGTGTACTTCAGAGAGCGCAATCGGGTGGTGTACCAAGACGACGACCAATTCATGTCCAGCTTGCCTGCAGACCTCTCTACATCGCTGCGGAAGTTCCTGGCAGCGGTGGACCTTTCTGAAGAAGATTATTTTTCCGTTTTCAGGGGTTTGCACCAGCAATACTCGGGCGATGCCTATTCGAAGGTGACCGTGCTGCTCAGCCCCAGCAACGTACATTGGGTGTCGGACGATTTCTTGCTCCGCATCAAAGAAGAGGCCACCCGTACCAACTCGGCAATCCACATACATCTGGTGGAAAGCCCGTACCAGAAAGAATACGGACTGCGCACCTGGGGACACACCCCGGTCAAACACCTGAACACTCTGGGGTTTCTGGGGCCTGAGGTGTCCTGTGCCCATTCCGTGTGGCTGACCGACCAAGACATCGACATCATGGCCCAAACTGGCGCGACCGTCTGTCACAACCCCAGCTCCAATCTCCGGTTGAAGAACGGTATTTCGCCAGTAAATGCGCTGCTGGGAAAGGGCGTGAATGTTGCCTTGGGTACCGACAGCACCGCTATCAACGATGACGATGACATGATTCAGGAAATGCGTCTGGCCGCGAAACTGCACCGCCAACCAGGGCTGGACCAACCGGCGCTGAGTTCCCACCAAGCGCTGCGCATGGCCACCACCAACGGGGCTAGACCCACATCTCTACAAGACAAGATCGGCACACTGGAGACTGGCCGCTTCGCAGACCTCGTGCTTCTGAATCTAAACGCCATGACCGAGCCCTACACGGATGACGGCCTCGATGTGGTGGACCTACTCCTATACCGGGGCAAGGCCATCCACGTAGACACAGTCATGATCCAAGGCGAAGTGGTGGTCAAAGACGGGAGGTTCATCAAGATGGACCGGGCAGAAGTACTGCGTGAAATCAAAGAGCAGTTTGCCCGTCCAATGGAGGGACAAGCGCTAGAGGCAAAGAAACTCGCCAATGGGTTAACTCCGTTCGTTGAAGAATTTTATAAAGACTGGGGCAAGGCTGACGTTGCACCGCACTACGGCTACAACAGCCGGGTTTAGTATTCAATTAGATTCTGGCTCCGACCGGCTATTCCTGTGGTAGTATTGTTGCGACTGTCAGGCGTGGCAATCTCTGCGCCAGGCGTCCTCATCAGAATAAATTTTCGTTGGCAGGAGGGAACTCATCATGGCCACGGTAGGAAGCGGCAAATACACTTACGAATACGTCCCCAACTGGGCAAAGATGCCCGATGGTCAGCTAATGGGCACGGCCAGTGCGGTGGCAACCGACTCCCAAGACAGGGTCTACGTCTTCCAGCGCACCAACCCGCCGGTGCTGGTCTTTGACCGCGAAGGCAATTTCCTGAATTCCTGGGGCGAGGGGATGTTCACCGACCCCCACGGCATTTTCATCAAGGACGACATTTGCTATCTCACCGATCGTGAGGGCTCTATCGCCATGAAGACCACACTGGACGGCACACCGTTGCTGTCCATCGGCACCAAAGGCGAGTACTCGGACACCGGCTGCGAAAAGGCCGGCGACGTTTGCCCTCGGTCTGCTGGGCCTTTCAACTACATAACCGAGATGGTGCCTGCGCCCAATGGCGATCTTTACATCTCCGACGGCTACCGTAACGCCCGCGTGCACCGGTTCTCTGCCGCCGGTGACTTGATCTCGTCCTGGGGCAAGCCCGGCAAGGGCGGCCCCAACGAGTTCCACCTTCCTCACAGCTTGGTGGTGGCCGACAACGGCAACATCTACCTGTGCGACCGCGAGAACAGCCGCGTGCAGGTGTTCTCTCCTGACGGTGAGTACATCACCATGTGGACTGATATGATGCGTCCCTTGGATATCTCCATCGACAGTGAGGGCATCTTCTACACGTCAGAGCGCCCCGACGACACCAACCCTGCTCAGATGAGCGTGTTGGACGGCGATGGAAAGGTCTTGGAGCGCTTCGAGTGCATCTCCGCCCACGGATCATGGGTGGACGCCCATGGCGATCTGTACCTCTCACTGGGCGCTGAAAAAAGCGTCGACAAGTACGTCCGCATCTAAACCAACAGCAACCGCGACCAAACTAAGGGCATCCCGGTATGTTTGGGATGCCCTTATTTATCAAATAAAGACCTGATGTCGAACAGAGTGACCTGATGGCCAAAGAAACAAACAGCAAGCCCAATCGCAGCCTCTCAGGCCTAGAAGTGAAGCCGGTCTACACTCCAGAAGACTTGGCCAATACCGATTTTGTCCGTGACCTGGGTCAACCCGGCGAGTTCCCATTCACCCGTGGCCCCTATCCCAATATGTACCTGGGTCGACTCTGGACCAGGCGTCAGATTGCAGGATTCGGCACCGCCCAGGCCACCAACGAACGGTACAGATTCCTGCTGGACCACGGTCAGAACGGCATCAGCACCGACTTTGATCACCCAACCCTGACCGGCTACGACTCGGACCACGACCTAGCTGAGGGTGAGGTTGGCCGTCTGGGTGTCGCGATAGACTCGGTCCAAGATATGGATGACCTGTTCCTGGATATACCGCTGGACAAGGTCAGCGTGTCTCTGACCATCAACCACCCGGCCATCGTGTTAATGGGCATGTTCTTGTCGGTCTCCGAGAAGCGAGGCGTTGACTGGAAGGCCCTGCGCGGTACAGTGCAAAACGACTCGTTGAAAGAATTCCACGGCCAAAAGACCTTTGCCTTGGGGCCAGGGCCGTCACTCAAGCTGACCACCGACATTGTGGAGTTCTGTACCAAACAGGTGCCCAACTGGTACACAATCTCGATCTCGGGCTACCACATCCGCGAGAGCGGATCAGATGCTATCCAAGAACTCGCGTTCACCATTGCCCAGGGTATGGCCTACGTTGAGTCGGCCCTAGAACGAGGACTGCCTGTGGACAGCTTTGCGCCCAGGTTGTCGTTCTTCTTTGGCTGCCACAATGACGTATTTGAAGAGGTTGCAAAGTTCCGGGCCGCACGACGCATGTGGGCCCGAATCATGAAGGAACGCTACAACGCCCAGAAACCAGAGTCCATGCGGCTGCGGTTCCACACCCAGACCCTTGGCTCAACGCTCATGCGGCAAGACCCGCAAAATAACATCGCCCGAGGCACTTTGCAGGCACTGGCCGCAGTGCTGGGCGGGACACAATCTCTCCACGTCAGCGGGTTCGACGAAGCCTTTGACATTCCCTCAGAAGAAGCCATGCGTATGTCCCTGGCCACACAATTGATCCTCTCCCACGAGTCCGGCGTGACCAACACCGTTGACCCGATGGCCGGCTCCTATTTCATGGAGAGCATGACCAACGACATTGAAGAAGCCGCCTGGGAATACATCTCCAAAATTGAGGCGTTGGGAGAGGGGCAGTACCAGATAAAGTCAGGCCTGCTCCACGCGATTGACACCGGCTACATCGAGCTTGAGATTGCCCGCTCGGCCTACGAGTACCAACTCAAGATCGAAAGTGGTGAGCAGGTGGTGGTCGGATTAAACCAGTACCAATCAGAGAGCAACCAAAAACTGGAGCTTTTCCAGTTCGACCCCGAAGAAGAGGAATGGCAGAAGGGACGGCTGGCGGAGATTCGCGGTGGCCGCAGTCCGGCAGATGTGAAGTCGGCGCTCGCCTCGCTGAAACAAGACGCTCAAGATGATAAGAACTTGATGCCAGCCGTTTTGGCGGCAGTAGGTGCCATGGCCACAGAGGGCGAGATTCTAGACACCATGCGCGACATCTACGGCGAGTACGTAGACCCGGGGGTGTTTTAGCCGTGACTCAGCAAACAAACATCAAAGTCCTGTTGGCCAAGATTGGTCTGGACGGGCACGACCGCGGCATCAAAGTCATCGCCAGAGCCATGCGCGACGCGGGCATGGAAGTTGTTTACATGGGCATGCGGGTCACGCCAGATCAGATAGCTCAAACGGCGTTGCAAGAAGATGTCGATGTCGTGGGTATCAGTATCCTGTCTGGTGCTCACATGCGGCTGATTCCCCGCCTGACCAAGGCGCTGCAAGAAAGGGAAATCAGCAATGATATTCTCCTGATGGTCGGTGGCACCATTCCCGAAGACGACGTTGAGCCGTTACACGAACTTGGCGTACAGGGTGTCTTTCCCGTGGGCAGCTTCACCACTTCCATGACCGAATTCATCACCGAAAACATCAGCCGAGGCCGTTCCGCGCCGCAAGCTTAATCCCCAATCAGAGAGACCGCACCTATGCAATGGCCTCCCAAATACCCCGATAACTATCGCCCAGATTCGGATCAGGAATACTGGTCTCCTGAACTGGAGACTATGCCGACTGCCGAACGGGACCAACACATTCTGGCCAAGCTGCAATCCCAGGTGCGTTACGCCTACCAGAACTCCGGCTTCTACAAAGAATTCTACAAAGATCTGCCCGTAGACCCGGCCAACCTCCAGAGCTTGGAAGAATTTGAGCAGTTGCCGATCCTCACAAAAGAAAACATCCGCCACGAACAGGAACAACACCCACCCTACGGACGGTTCCTCTGCGTGACTCCAGAAGAGATTTTTCGCATTCACGGCACTTCGGGCACCACCGGACGCCCCACCGTGTTCGGCATCAGCAATGACGACTGGGATCGCATTGGCGAGGCCCATGCCCGTATCCTCTGGGGCGCAGGACTCAGAAAAGACGACACAGTGATGGTAGCCGCTGTCTTCAGCCTGTACGTGGGTAGCTGGGGTGCCTTGGTCGGCGCAGAACGGTTGGGGGCTACCTGCTTTCCCTTTGGCAGCGGCGCGCCTGGGCAGACGGAGCGTGCCGTTGAGTGGTGCAAAATGGTAAAGCCATCAGCCCTCTATGCCACGCCGTCTTATGCCCTCTATCTAGCCGAGACCGCAAGGCAGATGGGGTTCGACCCCAAAGAAGACTTTGGCTTTAGGTTCATGTTCTTCTCGGGCGAGCCTGGGGCCAGCGTACCGGCCACCCGACGCCTAATTGAAGAAACCTTTGGTTGCTATATAGTCGACCAGGGCAGCATGGCCGAGATGACACCCTGGATGAGCAACTCGGGCTGCCGCCATCTGGACGGAGGAATGCACCTGTGGCAAGACATTGTCTACACGGAGATGGTCGACCCTCAGACCAAGTTGAACCTGGCAATGGGCGAGGAGGGAGTACCGGTCTATTCCCACACAGAACGGACCTCACAGCCGATGATTCGCTATTGGTCAGGAGACATTGCCCGGTGGGACATGGTGGACTGCCCATGCGGCCGCACCTACCCAACTCTGGTCACCGGCATCTACGGAAGAGTCGATGACATGATCATAGTTCGAGGCCAGAACGTGTTCCCATCACGCATCGAAGACGTGCTCCGGAGCATGGACGAATTTGGCGGAGAGTTCCGCTTGGTGCTGGAACGGGAGACCGGACAGATGGACCGGCTAACCGTGCAGGCAGAAGTGGTTGCTGAAGCCTACGCCTCCCAGGAGTTCAACCCGACGGAGTTGGAGCAGATACGAGAACGGTTCACCGCAGAGCTACGCCGCGCCATTGGCGTCAGCGTTACCGTGCAACTGAAGCCTGCTGGTGAGTTTGAGCGGACCCAGTTCAAAGCCCGCCGCATCATCGACCTGCGCACTCCCTAATACCCTTTTCTAGATTCAGAACAGGGGCGAGAAAATGACATCCAGAAGGCCATCATTCAGCACATTGGACCACTCACTGGGCGAGACAATCGACTTGATTCGAGACACGGTGCGTCAGTTCTCAACTCAGGAGATTGCCCCACGGGCTGATGAGATAGACCAGACTGACCAATTCCCCAGAGACCTTTGGCCCAGGCTCGGCGACTTGGGTCTGCTGGGCATGACGGTCTCCGAGGAATACGGCGGCGCCGGACTTGGCTACCTGGCACATACCATCACTGTGGAAGAGATTTCTCGGGGCTCGGCTAGCGTTGGCCTCAGCTACGGTGCCCACTCCAATTTGTGCGTCAACCAGATATCCCGTAACGGCAACGACGACCAGAAGCGACGCTACCTGCCCAAGTTGATCAGTGGGGAGCACGTGGGCGCGTTGGCTATGAGCGATCCTGATGCCGGTTCCGATGTAGTGAGCATGACGCTCAGGGCCGATAAGAAGGGCGACCACTACATCTTGAACGGCACCAAGATGTGGATTACCAACGGCCCCGACGCCGATACCCTGGTAATCTACGGCAAGACTAACCCCAAAGCAGGCTCCCACGGCATTACCGCGTTTTTGGTGGAGAAAAGGTTTGCGGGATTTGCAGCTTCTCCCAAGCTGAACAAGCTGGGCATGCGCGGCTCCAGCACGTCAGAGTTGGTCTTTCACGATTGTGAAGTGCCTGAGGAGAACGTGCTTGGCGAGGTTGATCACGGCGTCCAGGTGCTGATGAGCGGATTGGATTACGAACGGCTGGTCCTGGCCGGCGGCCCCCTGGGCATCATGCAATCTTGTTTGGACGTGGTGGTGCCTTATGTCCACCAGCGTGAACAGTTCGGCCAGCCAATCGGCGAGTTTCAATTGATCCAGGCGAAACTGGCCGATATGTACACCGCCCTATCGGCTTGCCAGTCATACACCTACGCAGTGGCCCGCGCTGCCGACCAAGGGCAGAGCATACGCAAAGACGCCGCTGGGTGTCTGCTGTTCACTGCCGAGCATGCCACCCAAATGGCGCTCCAGGCAGTGCAAACATTGGGCGGGAACGGCTACATCAACGACTCGCCAACCGGCCGACTGCTGCGAGACGCCAAGCTCTACGAGATTGGCGCCGGCACCAGCGAGATACGCCGGATACTCATTGGCCGGGAGCTCTTCCGAGAGTCTGCGTAGACTCAACGCCCATCCACCCGCTGGCTTTTTGTCGTATTCAACATGAATAGCCAAGTTAACTATGCTTTCGTCGGTGAGCGTTTGTGAATCTAATACCCCCATTCGACTCCTCAGGCGGTTATGGCTAGCTGTTGTGCTGCTGACCGTAATGTTGGCTGCCTGTTCTTCCGGCGACAGCTCACCAACTCTTGAACCGGAGACTGCTGCCGATAACACACCTGTTGCCAACTCTTCAGATGCCATGAACGGCGAATTGGAGCTGGAGGGCGACTCGGTGTATTTCGTCTACCGCAATCATGCAAACAGCATGTTCCCGGTGTCACAGCGCAATTCTGACCTGACCACCAAGTATCAGGTATTTCGGTTGGCTTTGGATGGTGAGGCAAGGGCTTAGCCACTTGCCTTGTTTGAAGATCACGTCCCGGTCAACGATATTTTAACTGGCCAGGACGTGGTAATCGTCCCAGATTCGTCAGGCAGCGGTGTCCGGGCCTATGACCGAAGCGACCATGTATTCGCAATATCGAGTTCTTCCAGCGAATCAGCAGTGATACTCAATGACGAGAATGGGGCCGACTGGCTAGCTGAGACCGATAGCCTGGTCCGATTCTACGATACCAGCCAGACGTTAGAGAGGCTGCCCAGTCACTGGTTCGGTTGATACGTTTTTACCCCCACACAGACATCTACACCTCTTAACTCCAGTTCTGCGTCCCTTCCTCCGGCCCTATTTGGTGCACGATTCATCTGGTATCCCGTCTTCTTATTAATTGTATTAGTTTAAAATTAATTTTAAACTATATATAATTTTCTAGACTGAAAGTGGGTAGTTTAGATATTGGCCAACGAGTTTGGCCCATAACCCACGCCCACAAAACTGGGTCCATCGAGTTTTACCTGAGAATTTCACCTGAGATTTCCAAGGGAACCAAGACCCTGGCGTCCGTGTCGCAGAATTGCGACCAAGTGAGGGAGGATGGGAATGCGGTATTCGATATTGCGGCTGCCAATCACACTAATGTTACTGGCTCTGGTTGTGGTGGCCTTCTTCGCCAATCAATCAAATCTTCATGCGGAAGACGATCACGGTGATTACCGTTTCACTTCCACCAACCTGAGTATTGGTGCTGGGGCTGTTTCTGGCGTCATCAATACCGCCGACATCCTGTTTGATGTGGACTATTTCTCTTTCCAGGCAAAGAGGGGCGTTCGATACACCTTCCTTTTGGACGAAGTCACGGTGGTTGACGCCAATATTTCAATAATTAACTCCCTGTCACGCGGCAACAACAGTTCCCCTGAGCAGGAACTTACGGTTTCGGGCGGTCAAAAGACTGTCGACTGGATTGCCAGGACCACTGATACCTACTACGTGGAAGTCGCCGGGACTATCAACGCGTTTGACGGTTCTTTCTACCTGGGTGACTACACCATCAGCGGATTTGAAGATACCAGCCTGCTGGATCGGCACTCCGACGAGCGCAACGGCGCAACCAGTATCTCCCCAGGAAACGTTTACCAGGGTGCGGTTAGTCCTTGGAGTAACCAGCCCAGCCTAGCCAGCACCGTTGACGGCGGAGACGACTTCGATTTCTATTCGTTCCAAGCCCAACGTGGCGTGAAATACAACGTTGAGGTCGACCTAGCCACATCTGAAGGAGTTGAGATAGCCATCCACACCACTTTTGCCGGCATCGAGAAGACCAGCGACGGCATTGGCAGCACGCTGAGTTGGATATCTCCAAACAACGACACGTATTACGTGTCTGTATCCGGAACGAGTCGGGTGCGCGATTCCAATGGCACCTACGCCATCAAGCTGAATGCCGAGACCGACCTTCTCGACCACCACACAGATTCCGTGACCGGAGCAACCGTAGTCAGCTTTGGCAATGCCCACCAGGGCTCGATTAGCCCGGCCAATGACCTAGATTACTTCTCCTTCCCCGCCCTGCGCGGCGTTAAATACATGATGGAAGCATCTCTAGGCAGCGCTGACGGTGTTAATCTCACCATAATCGACGCTGACCAAACCAGCCTGGCTTCCAATGGCGGTGTGGGCACCAGTCTAGAGTGGCTGGCTCCTGCCAATGGCACTTTTCTAGCGATAGTCTCAGCCTCGCCCCAGGTCCCCAATGTTATTGGAACCTATTCTTTAAACCTGAGCAGCGATACCACCCTACAGGACCACCACGGTGATTCCACTGGGGCGGCATCTGTCCTCAGCTTTGGCAACGCTCATCAGGGTGCGGTCAGCCCCAATACCGACCGAGACTACTTCATGTTCCCGGCAGAACGAGGGGTCAACTACACATTGGAGTTGGACCTGCTGACCGCCGACGGTGCAGTCATATCCATAGAGAACCCCGCAGGAGACACACTGAGCAGCACCAACGGCCTGGGCACTGGTCTAGGTTGGACGGCGGCCAGTACCGGCTTGTTCTACGTGGTGGTGTCCCATTCACCCCAGGCAAATGAGGGCATCGGCACTTACGCGTTAACAGTCTCAGCCAACACCAGCTTGGAAGACCGTCACTTGGACACGGCTTCAAGTGGCACTCCTCTGAGTTTTGGCACTATCTATCAGGGAGCGATCAGCCCCCAGTCTGACTTGGATTATTTCTCATTCCCCGCTGAGCGCGGAGTTGAATATCTGCTGGACATGACTTATGGGTCAGCAACGGCAGTTTCATTTGAAGTAAGCAGTTTGGACGGGAGTTCAGATAGCGGCGCTCGTAACTTCGGAGAGAGCAACATTATCCGATGGACGTCTCCGGACTCGGGCACCTATTACGTCAGGGTTTCAGCCTCGGCAAAAGCACTGGAACCAACAGGTACGTACACACTGAAGGTCACGCCTGATCTGGCACTGCAAGATCGGCATAGCGACGCTGCCAGCAATGGCACTCGCATCGGATTTGGCAACGCCATCAGAGGCGCCATCAGCCCGTTAACCGACTATGACTATTTCGAGTTCACCGCAGAGCAGGGAATCACCTACACCGTAGATGTGAGACCTGAAACCGCCGAAGGCGTCCGGTTCTCAGTTGAGAGCCAAATAGTAGGTTTCTCCATTTCCAACTTCGGCCTGGAACAATCTCTGGAGTGGGAGGCCCCAACATCGGGGGCATACATACTCGCCGTATCGGCCTCCGAACGAGTGGGCAAGTCCGTTGGCACTTATTCCATCACCGTCAACCGACAAAGTGACGCGCGACCTGAGGTACCCAAGGTAATCGAACCGGATCCAGAACCGGTGCCAGATATACCCCTACCCAAGATCATCGCCCCAGACGGGACCGCAATGATCCTTGAGTCCAGGGTTTCACCGTTGGGGAGCATTGTCCGGGTTCCGGTGGAACTGAGCCAAGCGTCGGGTATCACCAGTCTTGGGTTCACGCTGAACTACGACCCCAACGCACTCCGAGTGTTCAACGTAGAACGGGGTTCCAGACTAACTGAGGACTCATTCAGCTATGACAATGATTTACCGGGACAGGTGCGGTTTGGATTTGCCGTGACTCAGGGTTCAGAATCCAGTGGTACTGCGGCCGTTGTGTCCTTCCAGGTAGTAGGGGCTGAGGGTTCAGTTAGCCCAATCACCCTATCAGACGCCTTGGTAAATCACCGAGCCGAGGGTCCTTTGACTGTGGAACTGGTTGGAGCTGACTTCAGAGTCGGTTCCAAGATACTGGGCGACGCCGATGGCGACAGTCTAGTTACAGCGCTGGACGCTTTGCTGGCCCTGAAGATGGCCGCAGGCGGCACCAGGATAGACCTTTCCTTGGACGTCAACAATGACGGCAAGATTACCATTGATGACGCCCGAATAATTCTGAACATGGCCCGACCTAGTTAGGGGAGTAGATTATGCGCTGGATGTTAGAAGTAGCATTTATCGGCTTATCCACCAGTTGGAAATGGTTGCTTGGCTCAACGGCCGCGGTCGCAATTCTGGTGGGATTATTGTTCGGAGTGGGAGTTTTGGGTGGCGGTGACAGTAGCGACACTGATCCTGGCGGGCCTTTTGTTGCCGCCCCGCCAACACCAAGTCCCGCTCCTAACGCGACACCAAGGCCCGCTCCTAAGGCGACACCAAGGCCAACTCAGGCGGTTGCTGCAACACCAGTGCCTTCGGCTACGCGGGTGCCCGCAGCGCCGGCCAAGGTGATCTCAGTGCCCATATTGGCCACCCGGGCCGCCAACGTCGGCAGCCTGGAGTTTGTCTTGGTCTACGACCCGGCCAAGCTGGAATTTGCCCAGGTTGAACGTGGCCTGTTGTCCGGTGATGCCTTGATCGACTCTAGTTCATCAGAGCCAGGCCGACTTTGGGCTGGCATCATCGATATGCAGGGGATTAACGGTAGCGGCCCGGTGGCCGTGGTGAAATTTCGAGTGCGCGACGGTGTATCTGGGGCCATGCCTCTAAGTTTGGAGAGTATCGCGGCGTTTGATGCCAATACACTGGTCGACATTGTCACTGGGACCACAGATGGGGAGTTCAATGTCACAGAGCTCCATCCCCTGTCGCCCATAGTCACTTTCCAATAATCAACGTCCTAACTAACTAGAGCTAAGACGGAAAAAGGAGGCACCGAACTAACCGGTGTTTCTTTTTTATTTTGCCCTCTTTCCACAATCTGGATTCTCGCCTACAATGTGGCCGTAATTCACGACCAAGCACCTATTTTTTGGAGGAACGATTTTGGCTAGTTTGAACCTTGCGGAAGCTGAAGTGATTTTGGCGGCATCGAAGGCAAAAATGGTAGAGCTCGGCGTCAAGATGAGTATCTCAGTGGTTGACCCTCGTGGCGATCTGATTACCATGTGCAAGATGGATGGAGCACCTTGGCGAACACCCGTGGTCTCCCGCGGTAAGGCAGTTGCCTCGGCCAGCTTTGAAGTTGCCAGCGGCGCTTTGACCGACAACTCCCAGGCTCCCATCTTCCGGGCTTTCATGGCCATGGAAGGCGGACATTTCATCCCCGGTCAGGGCGCATTGCCCGTATTCCGCAACGGCGAGATCATCGGCGCAGTCGGTGGTAGCGGCGGAACAGCTCAAGAGGATGAAGACTGCGCTCGCGCCGGCATCGAAGCCGCTGGATTCTCAGCTTCTCGCTAACAAATAGTTTTCGATCTTTGGCATAAAAATAGGCTGGGTTAAACCCAGCCTATTTTTTATTTGTACCCGATTCATGCCCATTCGTTTCTGGTGGACGGCACGCTCGATTGAACTGTAGACTGATGCTCATAGCCTCTCCCCTTAACCAGTCTTAAATCGATACTGATGCCCAAAAGCGCTGGCCAAACGTTGTCTCAGACGAGGCCGCTGGAGTTAAATCATGCACGTTGGATCGTCTACCTTTTTCCAGAACCACCGCCAGGCAATGACCGACTTGGAGATCTATCGGAACGAGCTGCGCCTGGCCGACATGGTTGAACCGTTGGGCTTCGACTCAATCTGGGGGGTGGAACACCATTTCACCGACTACACCATGTGCCCAGACGTTCTGCAGTTTCTTTCCTACATGGCCGGACGAACCCAAACGGTGCAACTAGGTAGCATGGTGGTGGTTCTGCCCTGGCACGACCCGCTTAGGGTAGCTGAGCAATTCTCCGTGCTTGACCATCTTAGCGCCGGAAGGGCGATAATCGGCGTTGGCCGGGGTCTGGCCAGAGTTGAATTTGATGGATTCAAGATAGAGATGTCAGAGTCCAGGGCCAGGTTCGCGGAGAGCACCAAGTTATTGGTTGATGCCCTTGAAGAGGGCTTCGCCGAGTTCCAGGGTGAACTGATCAAACAGCCTAGGGTGGAAATCAGGCCCAGACCCTACAAGAGTTTCAAGGGCCGGACTTACGCTGCCGCAGTCTCTCCGGAATCTTCGTTGGCGCTGGCCCAATTGGGCCTCGGCATGTTGATCATCCCCCAGAAGCCGTGGAGCGAGGTTGAAGCCGAACTCAAGTCCTACCGAGAGATCTACCAGGAGATCAATGGCGAGCCAGCACCGCCTCCGATAGTGGTCGGGTTCACGTTCTGTCACGAAGACGAAGAAACGGCCCGAGAGATGGCCAGCGAGTATATCGGCAATTACTGGGACTCGATAATGGACCACTACGAGTTCCACAGTGACCACCTGAAAGAGACCAAGGGCTACGAGTACTACGGCAAGTTCACCGAGAAGATAGAACAATACGGAAACCAGGACGTGAAGGACTTCTTTCTGGACCTGCAGGTATGGGGAACTCCCGACCAGTGCTACGAAAAGATCATGAAAACTCGAGGCCGTACCGGAAGCGAATCATACATAGGCGCGTTTAGTTTTGGCGGAATGCCCTACGGTGAGGTTGAAAAGAGCATGAAACTCTTCGCCGAAAAGGTGATGCCCAGGCTGAAAGGAGTACTGGCTGCGGTGTAACCTATTCGCCCGTGTAGCGAATTTCCTCGCTTTTTAACTCACCCAGCGAACGCCATGCAAAACGTTTGGTGTAAGGATTCTCGATTCCTTCCAAAGCATCTGCAGCCAGTCCGCCCAGCACCGGGCCAAACTTAAAAGCGTGGCCGCTGCCGCCGGTGGAGACCACCAAGCCCTGCCGGGCAGGGTCTCGGCCAATCCAGAAATCCCCATCCCAGGTGTCGCAGTAGAGGCACATTTTGCTGCCGTAAAGTGGGAGCGCCGCCAGAGAGGGCAGAGACTCGGCCAAGAACGCCCGGCAATGAGCTTCCTGCTCTGGTAGCGTCAATCTATCCGCGTCAGGGTGAACCCTGCGGCCTGGCCCATGGTTGGCCATCTTGACCACTCCCTCACAGTTGGCCGGGAATCCGTACCAGCCGGTTCGTGGGATGTCCGCGCCCCAAGGTGGAAATGATGGCGCGCGGTAGTTTTCCGGATTTGACGGCTTGAAGTAGAAGATGGGCTGTCCTACCGGCCACATCCGGTCGGCAAGGTCTGGTAGCAAAACCGTAGTCCACACCCCGGCGGCCACCAACACCCACTCAGCCAGCAATTCCCGACCGTCTGATGCCGCTGCACCGGTTACTCGATCACCATTCTGTACCAACCGAGTCGCTGCGAAGCCAGTCACGATTGAAACACCAGAATCGATTGCGTCGTGGGCCAGGGCAGCAGTAATTTCGGCAGCTGCCGCCCAACCTGCCCTTGGGTTGAAGTACCCGTCTATGTAGTGGTCTGCGTTCCAATGAGGGTAACGACTGGCCAGGTCTCCGGCTAGTAGCTTTTCAATGGGGAAGCCACGCTCAGTCAGGAGCGAGTACGAGTCCTGCTCAAACGACCCAGAAGCCATCGGCACGCTGGTCATGAGCAGAAACCCGTCTTCGTGGTAAAGGTCTCTGCCCCAACGGGCGTTCCAGCGGTGCCAACCTTCAATGGCCTCAGCGCCCAACGACGAATAAAGGCCATCGGCACCGTAGTCCAGGCGCACCATGCGGCTGACGTCGTTGGATGCCGCCAGTGGATGAGGAACCGGCCCCGGATCCGCCACCGTGACTCGGTAGCCGCGTTGCCGCAATTCCAAGGCGGCGGTCAGCCCAAATATGCCAGCCCCAATCACCAGTACTGAGTTGTCAGCAAGCACGATAATCTACGGGCAATTTGGATTGCCTCAGGCCTAGCTGGTCAATCAAGACAATCACCCCGCGGAAGCAGATTTGATGGTCGCTCTAAGATCGTCGATGCTAATGTCTCCGCCCAGCAATTCCCCGCCAATGAGATAGGTGGGAGTTCCGCCCACCCCAGCCTCTTTAGCCGCTTCGTGATCCTGCATCACGGCGTCTCGAAACTCACCTGCTTCAATTCGAGGGGCAAGGTCAACCCAGTCCATGCCAGAAGCGGTCACTATCTCTTGCAACACGTCCAAGTCGTTGATGTCGGCGCCAGACTCCCAGTAAGCCGCAGCAGCCAGGTGGTGGAACTCACCGTCTTTACCCTTTTCTTTGGCGTACGCAGTGATCTCGTGCGCACGTTTCGTGTTTGGTGACCATTGCGGGCGGTGCATCTCCAATCCAACGCCTTTGGCCCGTTCTTGCATCCCGGCGTTGAGTTCGGTTTCGGTCTCGCCGTCAAACAGCCGACGAGGCTCTCCCTCCGCAGGTCTTTCCGGGCGAAGTAGATACGGTCTGCGATCTACATCAATGGACAACTCCGATGACAACATGTCGAGCCTACCCAGGCCGACGTAGCAATAGGGTCAAGTGTAGTCGTACCAAACGGTGACATTAACGGGATTAGAAGTGGCCATTTTCTACCTCTCTACTGTGGGTTGATCGGGGGAATATCTAAGCCAGGAGCGATTTCGGAACATTGTAGCACGCACGTTTCCTGACTAATTCCAGAAAATGAAAAAGGCCGTTGTGAGACTCACAACGGCCTTTTTTAATTACTGCAAGTCCCGACTGTTTAGTCGGCGGCGCTTGGTGAGCCGGCCTTGGAAAAGGCGTTTCGCAGGGCGGCAGACGCCTCGTCCACTGCCTGCTGTCCCTTGTCCACCACGGCTCCCATGCTGAAGAAGCCGTGAATCACACCGTCATACCGAGTGGCGGTGGTCTCCACACCAGCTTCACTCAGTCGTTTGGCGTAGGCCTCTCCCTCGTCGCGTAGTGGGTCGAATTCTCCCGTAATCACCAACGCCGGTGGCTGTCCGACCAGACTCTTGGCCTGTAGCGGGGCCGCATAGGGGTTTGAAGCATCCTCTTCATTGGCCAAGTAATGCTCCCAGTACCACTGCATGCCAACCTTGGTCAGTGAATAACCTTCGGCATTATCGTTGTAGGAAACGGTGTTGTAATTGACATCGGTAACCGGGTAGATCAGGACCTGGAGCGCAATCTCTGGGCCACCTCTATCGGCTGCCATCAGCGCCATGGCCGCGGCCAAGTTGCCGCCTGCGCTATCGCCGCCAACGGCCAGCCGAGCGGGGTCACCGTTGATCGCCGCGGCGTTATTCACCGCCCAGGTTGTTGCGGCCCAGCAGTCATCAGCGGGACCAGGGAATTTGGTGTCAGGCGCTAATCGATAATCTACCGAGACGACGATGCATTGGCCGCCCACACATAAGCTGCGTGCGGATCCATCAGCCGATTCTAAATCGCCCACCACCCAACCACCACCGTGGAACCAGGCCAGGATGGGGAACGGGCCATCGCCCTCCGGAGTGTAGATGCGCACCGGAACGTCGCTGTCGGGGCCGGGGATGGTCCGGTCTTCCACCTTGGCCACTTCAGGGCCGGGAGAACGCTTCCGGAGCTTGGAGTTGGCTCGAGCTACTTCCGGGCTAACGGTATCGGCCGGCGGCAGACCAAGGGCTGCCACGGTTTCCATCACCTGTATTATCTGTGGGTCTAACGGCATATCGTACCTCCACGGTTCAGTTGAATTGATTCAAAATCATGGGCTTCAAGATATATTCAGGGCATTATAACTGAAAACAATTCCATCCCATCCGGATTGAGAGGCTTTAAGGCGCTGCATCTGCGCTCGGATCCCAAATCCAATATTTTGCGACCGCGCCCGCATCGACTCTAAGGTCAGTCCCGGTGATCATCTCAGCCTCGTCAGAGGCCAAAAAAGACGCTGCTTTGGCGTAATGGCGAGGGCTTGGCAGCTTCTGGAGAGGCGACCCGGTGCTGGGGTCTGCCAGCCAGCCGCTGGAACGCTGCCCGCCCCTAGGCCCTGGCCATTCAACGCCCCAACGCTTCGCGCGCTCAAACGCCTCTGTTCGGTCGGTGGCCGTCGGGGTCAGGCTGTTCACCCTGATCCCATATTTAGCCAATTCCATGGCTACGGACCGGGTGAAATTCATCAGGCCACCCTTGGCGGTACCGTAACCGATGTTGCCCGGTTCACCCTGGTGACCTGCCGTGGAGATGATGTTGATCATGTTGCCTTTGCGCCCCAGGTCAATCATCTGTTTGGCGGCATATTTGGTGAACAAAAAGGCCCCCGTCAGCATCACGTCGGTCTGCCTCCGCCATTCATCCACAGGCATATCTAATACGCCCTTCCAGTTGAAGACAGTGGCGCCGTTGACCAAGATGTCCACTCCGCCAAAAGTCTCTTTGGCCAGGTCCACAGCGGCAATCACCTGCGCTTCGTCGGTCACGTCACAGGCGATGGTGATGGCTTCGCGTCCCAAATCTTTTACAGCCTGGGCACATTTCTCAGCGTAGGCGGGGTTTATGTCAACACAGACCACGTTGGCCCCTTCCTCAGCCATGCCTTCTGCGATACCGCCCATGATGTTTGGGCTGGTGCCGGTTACCAGAGCAACTTTTCCGTCAAGTTTCATATTGTTGGTTCGCTCCGTTAAAACTATTTCTTGAGGCTAGCCTGCCATTCCTCGTGGGGAGGCACCTTCTCGACTAGGACGTAAAGATAGTAGTAGCAGCCCATCTCCTCTAGGAATTTAAACTGCTTGCGCAGGTCTTTAACCAGGGCGGGAAAATCGTCGTGGAAGCGTAAATACTTCTGAAATCCACTGAACTCTAAATCCAGTTCCAGCAATCTCTAATCTCTGAGCATTACTCACCACGGCTTCCAGTTTGCGCCAATTCCTAATAGTTTTGGCCTTGGGTCAGCAAGTCTATCTTTGAAGGGGTCATGCCAACGACTTTAGTAGCGTCTAACCCGTGGAACCCGTGGAACCCGTCTCGGATGCCCGGCCATTTTGATTCCACAATCTTGTTGGACATGCCCGACTGAAACATCACCTTCCTCATTACCTCCAGGTAGTCCCAGGGCCTTTGGGTTTTATCTGGTCCGGTGCCTGCATCTCTGGCATGGGAGCCCTCTCAATCCGTTGCAGCTTCTTTAGTGCGGGGCTTTAGTTGCGAATTTTCAGTCGATAGTCAGGACGATTTTTCCGAAGTTGGCGTTGGTCTCCATGTATTTATGGGCCTCGGCAACTTCTTCCAGCGGAAACGTCCGATCAACTATCGGCTTCATGCTTCCAGAGGCGAGATGGGGCAGCACGTGACGCCTGAACTGGGCAGTTACCTCTAGTTTCTCACCGAGGGTACGACCTCTTAGGCCGGTACCGCAGACCTGCAAACGCTTGGCCATTAACGGGCGCAGGTCAACTTCCATTTTGGTCCCGCCCATGAGGCCGACTTCGACCAACCGGCCAAGCACAGCCAAAGATGCGATGTTCTTGTCCCAGTACGGGGCACCAATGAAGTCAATCAGCACATCCACGCCTGCGCCGGAGGTTACCTGTTTGATTACCTCTGCAAAGTCCTGTTCGTGGTAATTGATGCCCACGTTCATGCCCAGGTCAGTTGCCCCGGACAGTTTCTCTGCCGAGCCGGCAGTTCCAAACACAAATGCTCCGGCCTGATGGGCTAGTTGCACGGCAGCAGTGCCCACACCGCTCCCAGCGGCATGGATCAGCACGCTCTCTCCCATTTGGAGATTACCTCGGTTGAACAACGCGTCGTAGGCCGTGAGATAGACCTCTGGCGTCGCGGCAGCCTGCACAAAATCCCAACCAGCCGGTATCTTGACCGCCATACGGTGGTGGGTGATGGTACGGCTGGCGTAACCGCCGCCGCCCAGGAGACCAAAAACACGGTCGCCTTCCTTCAGGCTATCCACTCGGTCACCCACCTCAAGCACCACTCCGGAAAACTCCAGACCGGGGATTTCAGATGGGCTGCCAAACGGCGCAGGGTAGGCACCTTGACGCTGGAGCATGTCAGCACGGTTCAGGGCCGACGCTTTAACATCCACCAAGATATCTTCGGGGCCGGGCACAGGATCATCTACTT
This sequence comes from Dehalococcoidia bacterium, assembly GCA_012959605.1. Lineage (GTDB taxonomy): Bacteria > Chloroflexota > Dehalococcoidia > Lucifugimonadales > UBA3495 > UBA9611. The sequence goes on from DUCU01000066.1 coordinate 48,740, forward strand.
CCATTACCTTCAAAACGTCTGGGCCGCCGGGTTCGGTGATGACTACTGCGCGCATGAATGTATTCCTTTATGACTACGGTGAGTTTCGAAACCCATTTAGCGGTGGTTTGGTCCGCCTGCTGGATTTCGCACCAGTTTATCACTGGAATTAAGCAACCGCAGCCGGTCATTGCCAGCCCTCTGCCAGCAGGCGCAAAAAACCCCGATTCCGGGAGTCGGTTCTCGTAAAAACTCTCAGGCACGGGGCTAATGTGCTACCAGGTGAAGTTAGTCTGAAGACAGGGCGGCGCTGTGGTCGTCAATGCGTTGCATCAGGTCTATGATGACCGGCATCGCAGGGCCGTAACGGTCAGCGTCGTCAATTCCGTAGCCCTTGTGGTAGGCAGAACGGAAGTTGGCGATGGCGCCACCAGCTCCGGTTACTGAGGAGTTACCCTCGTCCCAGATGCCACCGTGGATCAAGTCAGGCATGGCGTCTGGCTCACGGAAGACGTTTTTGGGGTCACCGCCGTCCTCCACAACACGCATTTGCTCCTCAAATTGGCGGCGCATGAACACGATAGGCAGGTCGGTGCGGCCCAGTTGCTCCGACGTCCGGTCGTATATCTCACCCTGGGAGACCCAGGCATGGGCGTCTTGAGCGAGAACGAAATCCCACAACGGTTTACCGTCTTCATCAAAGATCGGAATGTCGTAGTAGGGAATTGAGTCTTGCACCGGGGCAGGGACTGCTGTTGGGGCTGTGTAGCAGCCGTAGGCAATGTGATAGGTGCTGACGTCGTCGATGGGCACCCGAATCTGAAACTCCTGACGCACTTGGCCAGGTCCGCCGGTCTGAGTGTAGAACGGGAATATCACCGTGGAGTGTCGAGACTGGCGGTCTTTATCTGCTCCCATGGCCTTGGAGTAATTGATTCCTTTTTCCATGCCGTATTGGGTCTCATGGGCGTAAAGGGACTCAATGCCACGACCCATGTCGATTCTTGAGTGCAGGGTAGACATCTGTCTGTCTTTCGTTCGTTCTTCCAGGTCACCGTTTTTCTCCAGCATATGTTTGAACATGTAGCCGTGAAGGTAAACGCTGTGGGCCGGGTCGCCGGTGTTTTCATGGCACTGGAGCCAGTTGCATTCCAGCACCGAGATACCGATCTGGCGGATGGCGTTGGGCATCACAAACAGGTCCCAAGGAGCAAGCAGAGGCACCGGCTGTGGGCCCATGTAAGCCCAGACCAACCCGCCCATTTCCCGCACGGGATAGGCGGCTATTTTTACTTGGTCTTTGAGTTTGTTGGTGGGCGATTCCAGGGGAGTGTCAATGCACTGGCCGTCCGGAGCGAACTCCCAGCCGTGATAGCAGCAGCGTAGGCCGTCTTCGTCGGGGATTCCAAACTTCATCAGGACTGCTCGATGGGGACAGCGCTCGCCGACCAGACCCAGTTCGCCCTTCTTCGTGATGAAGAGAACCAAGTCCTCGCCAAGAATCCTAATTGGCATCACTTCTTCTTCTTTCAGCTGCGATAGCGGCCGCACCGGTAACCAATAACGGCGCATCAATTCGCCCATTGGTGTTCCCGGGCCAACTCTGGTTAGTCTTTCTTGAGCTTCGGCGGTCAGCATATGACCCTCCCTAATAAACCTTTGGAGATCAACTTCACGAGAAGAACCATCTGTGTTAGTTGATTGCCGGACAGTATATCGCAGAATTTATCGATGCTGCATAAAGACAAAGCCAGGGTTACCGGGCGATGAAGCTAGTTTCTTCGCCGTTCACTGACACGGTGTAAGTGCGACCGGTTTCAAAGACATCACCCAATGAGATCACTGATTCCACCGTCGGATAATCGGTAGTGCAGGGCACGTTTTGCGCCTCGATTTCCAGATGAGTAACGGTGACTTCCACGCGGTCAAAGAACCGTCTGTTGATCTCGTCGCCGTTGAATTTTGAGCACGCACTCCCCAGAGATAGGCCCGAAACCACAATTAGCTGATAGCCATCGTCAGTTTCGTCCAACATTACACTCTGAATGGGAGATTCTTTCTCTGCCATCGCCTGTCCATCTGATTGCGGGACAGTGAACAAGAGAGTCAATTTGCCGTTGACCGTTACTGGGTATTCATCTTCCGCAGTCAGTGCTCTGCACAAGGTCACTTTGCTTCCGTGGTAGCCGTAGATAGCGGTGCACATGATGGGCTCTTTCGGGTTGGCACCAGGTTCGTTACATCAACCACGAACTCGTTGCCAACCTGGCTGACCTCAACGTCGTCGAACTGGGCGGAGCCGCTCGGCAATCCGGAAGTGATGTCGACGGAGTAGACACCATCAGAACTCTCTGGTGTGACCAGCTTTGCAGATTCAACCGGAGCCGAAACTGAGACCATGGCCAGTTCTTCGCTTGGGAAGTTGGTTTCAACTCCGTTGACGACCACGGTATAAGTCGTGCCATCTTCGAATGCAGTTCCAAGGGGAATCTCGGTGATGACTACGGGCAAATCACGGGTGCAGGGCACGTTGTCCGCCAAGACCTCTCGGTGACTGACGGAAACTTCTATCCGATCCAAGAGCCGATTGTTCATCGTGTAACCGCTGAACCTGGAGCAGCTGCTACCCTTGGGAAGTCTGGAGATCACGGATAGGGTGTACCCGCCGTCAGTCTGAGAAACTTCCACCGTCTCCACCGGTGATTCTTGCTCCACCATGTCCAGACCTACCGCGTCCATAGCGTTGAAGGAAATCGTCAGGTGGTCGTTGACCATCACTGTGTAGGTCTCACCTGCAACCAAACCACTACCAATGCTTATTTGTCCCTCGTGCATGCCGTATCGTTCCGTGCAGGCCATTTCTAGGCTGGGATGGGGTACCAGATTGTTAACGCTCACCACGAACGCGTTGCCTTCTTGATCCAGGCCGTACCCGTTGAATTCGGCACAACCGTTGGGCAGCCCTGAAATGATATTCAAGACGTAATCCCCAACAACATCGCTGGGTGGGACTACTGAAGCATCTTCAATTGGAGCCGCAACTTCAACCGGAGACGGTTCTACCGTCGGCGGGTCTCCCTTGATTGGCTTGGCCATCGGAAGCGACTGAACCTGCGGCGTCGCCGATGCGCTACTCCCACAGCCTACTGCAGATAGGATGGCGACCACCGTCACCAATAACATGATTATTCCAATTCTCTGGTTCATTGCCTTCCTCCGTCCGGCTGTTTCAATCTTCCATTTTATTACCTGACGGATTCCGTCGCAGATTTGTTCCCGTTTTTTTGGGTGAACACACCAATCACGTGCTATATACTACGTGACTCGCTTCAGACCCTTCGCTGGCAGAGGCCAGGTTTAACTTCTCGGAGGTACAGTATGGTCAGGCCCAAAGAACCTTTCTCAGACCCCTTGGACGCTTTCTGCAAGGATACCGACGCCTACCTGGCCGGTCCGGAAGGTCGTCCTCTTTCCGATTTGAAATACGCGGCCAAGGACATTTTTGACGTGGCCGGATTCGTGACTGGCGGCGGCAACCCTGACTGGAAGGCCACTCATCCGCCGGCAGATCAACACGCCTGGATCGTGGAGACCCTGTTGAATGCTGGGGCCACCATGGTGGGCAAGACCCACACCGATGAGCTAACGCGTGGAATCCTGGGGGAGAATGCCCATTACGGCACACCCATCAATTCCAGGGCTTTGGGAAGGGTTCCGGGTGGTTCCTCCAGCGGATCGGCAGCGGCGGTGGCCGGCGGGTTGGTTGACTTTGCCTTAGGGTCGGACACTGGAGGTTCAGTTCGAATCCCAGCCAGTTTCTGTGGCCTTTGGGGTCTGCGTCCTACCCATGATCGTATACCTTTGGAAGGAATCCTAAAGCAAGCGTCCAGCTATGACACAATCGGCTGGTTCACCAGGGACGCAGCTACCTACGCCCAAGTAGCGCAGGTAGTCTTTCAGACCAGCATCCCGGATACCAGCCCCACCAGAATAATCATCGCCCAAGACCTCTTTGATGAAGCTGATGAAAACGTTTCAGCAGCGTTACTGCCCATAGCTGAAGAGATCGCTGCCATGGTTGGCAGTTCCACAACTGTGAAACTGGCTCCCAATGGCCTGGCTGAATGGTCGGCCCAACAGAACGTCCTCCAGTCCAAAGAAGCTTGGGACACGGTCAAAGACTGGGTTGATCAGGTTAACCCCAGGTTCAGCTTCTGGGTCTCGGAACGATACCAGTTCGCCATAAATCTGACCGACGCTCAGATAGATGGAGCCGTCGCAGTGCGAGATAGTCTCAGAATTAGGATGGACGAAGTCTTTGCCGATGGTGGGTTCCTGTGTTTGCCCACTGCGGTCGTGCCCGCTCCGCTGCGGGGTCTGCCAGCGTCGGCCAAGAAGGACGTACAGTCTCGGTTGAGCCGCCTGACCTGCATTGCCGGGACAACTGGGAGACCGCAACTGAGCATGCCCCTTGGAGAGGTGAACGGGATGCCCGTGGGTATCTCAATCATGGGTGACCGGGGCTCTGATGAACAGTTGATTGGCTTTGCCTGCAGGGTCGAAGCTGAGTTCGGGAGCTAAACAGCAACCTTTTCAACTGCTCACCCATCTCATGTGCGTGACTAGTTACGCGAAGCAACCTGGTAGCAGAGGTTTTTAATGAGCAGGGTCCATGACGTTGGCGGCTTGGCTGGATTTGGGCCCCTCAGCCCTCACCAAAAGGAAGAACCGACCTTTCACGAACCTTGGGAAGGCCGCACCTTTGGGATGGTGCTGGCCATAACCAGGCAGCGAGTGCTTGAGCCCGGTGGATTGCGACCTGCTATGGAGCCTGAGGAACACCTTACTTTCAGCTACTACCACAAATGGCTCAAGACTTTGGAAACAGGACTCTTGGCAGCGGAAGATAATCACCACTGATTAAGCGTTTGAACCGGTGGACAAGCTCCGCTCCTGCGGATTAGTATCAATTCGTAGTCTCGGATTTAGGATTGGAGGAGCGTATCAATGGCCCATCAGGTTAATGGAGTAGTCGCAGCAGGCAAAGGCGCGCCAGTTCAATTGGTGCCCATATTGGTGCCTGATCCCGGCCCCGGAGAAGCATTGATCCGGGTAAAAGCCTGTGGAGTCTGCCATACCGATCTCCATTACCGTGAAGGCGCCATCAACGACGATTTCCCGTTCTTGCTGGGCCACGAGGCCTCAGGCACCGTGGAATCGGTGGGTGAAGGCGTAACCAATGTGGCCCGCGGAGACTTTGTAATCATTGCCTGGCGGGCTCCCTGCGGCACCTGCCGCTCCTGTCTGCGAGGCGCTCCTTGGTACTGTTTCTCCAGTCGCAACGCATCCCAGCCCATGACGCTGGCAGACGGCACTCCCCTTTCACCTGCCTTGGGCATCGGCGCATTTGCCGAGTTGACCCTGGTGGACGCTGGTCAGACGGTGAAAGTCTCGCCTCAGGCCAGCCCAGCTGCGGCAGGGCTCGTTGGCTGCGGGATAATGGCCGGACTGGGCGCAGCTATGAACACCGGCAACGTTGGCCGAGGCGATTCTGTGGCCGTCTTTGGCTGTGGCGGAGTCGGCAATGCGGCCATCGCCGGAGCCAGACTGGCTGGGGCGCACACAATAATCGGCGTGGACCTGGACAACCGCAAGTTGACCTGGGCCAAGGAATTCGGCGCAACTCATATTATCAATGCCACGTCCACTGACCCGGTAGAGGCGATTCGCAAGCTCACTGGCGGTAACGGCGTTGATGTGGCAATCGAGGCTGTGGGAAGCCCTGTGACTTACGAGCAGGCATTCTACGCCCGAGACCACGCGGGTACAGTTGTCTTGGTGGGTGTTCCCAGCCCTGACATGAAGATTGAACTGCCGCTGATAGAGGTATTTGGGCGCGGCGGCAGCCTGAAATCATCCTGGTACGGCGATTGTCTGCCGTCCAGGGATTTCCCAGTGATTATTGACCTCTACCTACAGGGTCGACTGGACCTGGACCGGTTCGTATCTGAGTCCATCGGAATCGGAGATGTGGAAGAGGCGTTTCACAAGATGGATCGGGGCGAAGTTCTGCGTTCAGTAGTGATTTTCTAGAGGTCGGCTTAGACCTACTTGGAAGCCGTTAGCATTTGCGCTTCCATGGGAAAATGCAGACCGTCAGCCGACACGTACGAGGCCATCTCGACGGCAACTTCAGCTACCAATGAACCGAGAGTTTCCTCTGAGAATTGGGTTTGAGTGCGCCTCATTATTGAGCCCACGGCTAACGCACGAGTGAATTCATCCACAGAATTGAATGCGGCAATGATGCGCGGGGTTTTCACGTCTGCGTCCGAAAACCCGCCTTGAGCAAAGAAATGCTCAACTTCACCGGAGCTGGGGAACACGAATAATTCGTCCAGCAGTCTGGCCGCCTCCGGTCCCAATGTTTTACCCAGTGCGTGAGCAACGGCTAGATAGCCGGAACTTGCTCCAACGCCGACCAGACTGCAATTCCGACTCGGCCGCCCGGTTGCAGAACCCTGTAGACCTCTTTGACCACCTGAACGAGGTCTGGAAAGAACTAGAACCCCTGTTGGCACACTACCAAGTCGAATTCTCCGCCAGCATACGGAAGGGCACCGGCGTCACCCTCCCACCAGTCTATGGACGGATCCATTGTGCGAGCGGTCGTAATTTGGGCACCGTTGAAATCCAGGCCAAACACCTCTCCGTCTGGCTGGATCATTGGCGCTACTGGTCAACGCCAGTATCACAGTCGATGCGCCAGAATCGAGGACCCGCCGCAAGTCTCCCGGAGTGTCGGTGATACTCGAAGTGGAACCCGCTAGTTGCCAGAGTTCTAGGACAGCTTCAATATCCATCTGGTAGACACAGGCGAGTGGTCACTTCATCAGCCATAAACCACCCCACATTGGCTTAGAGATTATTTCTGTTCTATCTGGCGCAATCTGGCCGGCAGTTTTGGTTGCCGCAACATGGCGTAGACCACTGCAGACGCAGCGGCGGCGACCAGGGAGACCACCAAAGGCAGATCGTAGTTAGTGTGTTGGTCAAACCACCATCCAGTTGCGAAGGGGACTGACAGCAGGGCCCAACTGTAGCTCATGTTGATTATTCCCCGCAGTGTGGCGTAATGGTTCCGCCCAAAATAGTTGCCAATCACTCCCCAGTTGACCGGCGTAATACCCTCCGACATACCCATGATTACGGCTGATACGGCCAAAATCATCAGGGCGTCGGACGATAGCAACAAAACCAGTCCCAGCGCGTAGAGAACCATCCCGCCGCCAAGGATTATCTGTGCCGGCACTCGATCTCCAAAATAACCAACGATTAATTTGGACGGCACATTCATCCCTAGACGCAGGGTGAAGAACAACGCTGCAATGGACGTATCAAAATCCTTCCACTCTAGTATCGCCACGTAATGCAGGTCGATGCCAACTCGGGATACCTGCCGCAATACCGTGCCCATAAGAAGGTACCAATATGACGACGTGCGCAACGCCTCACGCACGGTGAATTCCGCTCCCGCATAGTAGTTTCGCAGCCGCTGTAAGTCGGCGGGGCTGGAGACGGACGGGCTTGATGCTCCGGGTGTCTCCCTCGCCGCTTTAACGTCAGCCTCTTTCGCGCCGTCGGGCAACAATCCCATGCTCTCCGGCGATTCCTTCAAAAACGGCATCAGCGGCAGAATGACCAACAAATAAGCTCCGGCTCCCATCAGGGCGGCGACCCGCCAGTCATAGATCGCGATAATCAGGGTCATGAGCGGTATCAGAAGAGTGGATCCCAGGTTTCCCGACGCCTCGCGCACCGACATAGCGCGTACTCGGTAACGGCTGAACCAGGTCACCACCAAGGCAGTGGCCGAGTCTTGAAAGGCCATGGTAGCGCCGAATGCCACAAACCCCAGGTAGGCAAAAGAGAACACCCAGACGTTCTGGGCAAAGGAAAAAATAATAAACCCGATCCCGGCCAATATGGTGCCAATCGCCATTATCCGTTTAGCGCCCAGCCGATCAACCAGGTAGCCAATAAACGGTCCGGCCACTGCGCCTTCTGATCGGCCCAAAGAGAACACCAGCGACGTGGTGGCGCGGTTCAGCCCCAATGACGCTCCCACTGGGATCAAGAACAACGCCGGCCCTTTGTCGAAGAAGGCGTTATTCATGGCCGCCATCACGCTGATCAGGCCCAATACCCACCAGCCGTAGAAGAACCGGCCGGAGAAGAAGCGACCTAGTCCTTGTCCCGAAGAGTTTATGGACGTGTTTATTTCAGGTTTGTCTGGAGTCATGGATCGTTGAAGGAATCACGCCGGTAAAACAACATACCGATTCTAGATACTGTAGGACGGCAGTATCGCACAAGCAGCGGTTGCGGCGCGCGAAGACAACGTCTGGTTTCCTGGAATCAGTCCAGCAAGTAAAATATTATCGAAAACCGGGGAGGATGAATGGCAATGGCTTATAACAAGAAGTTGGCGGAACGGGTCCGGGCCGTGTTCGAACTCGAACCCAATTGTACGGAGCAGAAGATGTTTGGCGGCCTCTGTTTTATGGTTGGTCGGAACATGGCAGTGGGTATAGCCGGGGATGACCTGATGGTACGGCCCGGTCCAATCAATTTTGAGGCGGCGTTATCTTTGCCCCACGCCCGGCCAATGGATTTCACCCGAAGGCCCATGAAGGGGTTTGTCTACGTGGAGTCTGAGGGGTTTGCAACTGACACCGCTCTGGCTGCATGGATAGAACGCGGCGCCGCCTACGCTCGTTCTATCCCCGCAAAATAATCTTGTTCGCAGTCTCGTTTCGGTTTTATTTAGGCGTATATCGCTGGTGCTATAATAGCCTCACTTCCCCCTGTGAATGCCCAAGATTGTATTAGTTTTTGTTTCTGAGAGGTTGCTATGGATTTCGGCGCAATGATGTTTTCAACTGATTACTCCATTCGTCCCGATGATCTGGCCAGGATGCTGGAGGATCGTGGTTTTGAATCAATGTGGGTCCCGGAGCACACCCACATACCGGCCGAGCGCACCAGTCCTTGGCCAGGTGGCCCTGACCTTCCCAAAGATTACTGGCATACCTATGACCCATTTGTCGCTCTGACCGCAGCAGCGGCAGTGACCACTGACCTGAAATTGGGCACGGGTATCTGTTTAATGATTGAGCGTGACCCAATCACAACTGCCAAAGAAATCGCCAGCTTGGACATGCTCTCCAGAGGTCGGTTTATATTTGGCGTTGGCGGTGGTTGGAACGCCGAAGAAATGAGTAACCACGGCACCAACTACCGAAGTCGCTGGCGAATCCTCCGGGAAAAGATACTGGCCATGAAGGAAATCTGGACGCAAGAAGAGGCTGAATTCCACGGCGACCACGTGAATTTCGACAAGATGTGGGCCTATCCCAAACCCGTGCAACGCCCGCACCCACCAATTCTCATGGGCGGAGATGGCCCGACTACATTTGACCGAGTTGTGGAGTACTGCGACGGCTGGATACCCATCGGCGGGCGTGGTTCCGGCGGGGTCAGCCTAGGGGAGAAAATCGTCCTGTTGAAGAAACAGGCTGAGGAAGCCGGCCGAGACCCCGACTCCTTGAACATCACCAGCTTTGGCATACGCCCCGACCCGGACTTGATCGCACGATTGCAAGAAGCCGGTGTAAACCGGGTGATTTTCACCCTGCCCTCTCAAGAACAGGCTGAGGTTACGCCGCTGATTGACGAGTGTACCAAGCTCATTTCCTAGTCAACCAGGTGAAATAATCAAATCGTCAGTCTGAACAACCAAGCAGACCAAAGAGGCCCGCTGTTCGCTCCAAATGGGGACCAGCGGGCCTCTTTATGTTCAATCAAGGACATCATATAAGGACGATAATTTGGGCCATATGGCCCGACTAACACGGCCCAATCAACACTTGGGGTTAAATGGCCCAGAACCTAAGCTTGGACTGAAGCACCTAAGTAAATAGAGAACTTAATTCGGTGGGGGCGCTGATATGGCTACCAATAAAATAGAGAGCGTTAAACCCAAATGCGCGATGATGGGGTGTAACCGCCCGGTCTAACCGAGCTTTGGCCATCGCCCCTCATACAGTCGTCGATCTCTGCGCTGAGCATTACGCAGAGGAAAAAAACAACCTGGATATTAAGAAGGCGGCCTAGAGCAACTGACAACACGGGAAAACCAAAGAACGGCACCAATCAGCCGTTAAAATAGCCCTCCCACCTATCAGCGCCCCCCGTCCGCCCTGGACTTGGGGCGCTTTCTTTTGTTTTGCTACTCTCCAATCTTCTTATTCAGCGGCAATAAGGTAAATATGACGGCGGCCAAGGCGAATAGCGACGCCACGTAATATAAGCCAGCCTGGAATCCCCACACCTCATAGAGCCCTCCGGCAATCAGCGGAGAGACCGCCGCCATCAGGAAGCTGACAAAGGACACAACCCCTAGTCCGATTGTGGCCTCCTCACGGCCCAGTACATCAAACAACGCCGCCGTTAAAATCGGTTGGTCTGGGTACAGGAACAAGCCCAACAGAGCAATCGTAATGGTCAAAGATACGCCGTCATTGAACCCAACCATCAATAGCGTTAGCACGCAGGACCAGATCAATCCTGGCACCAGCACCTGCTTGCGCCCGAACTTATCAGATATCATCCCGGCCACTGGTTTTGCCAGCAGTCCAACCGCGATCAACAGTGCAATGTGAAACCCTCGATCGAACACTGCCAAGTCCAAGTCGTTGCCCAGATACAAGGCCAGCAACGTGACCACGGCAACCAGAGCCATTGAGCGCAGCCCCCTCACCGCGGTAATACCCTGCAGCAACCGACTTTTAAACAACATCTTGGTCATGGCAAGTCGCTCGGCCAGGCCGGCGACTTTGGCGTCGTCTTCTCTCACGTCGCCAATTCCCTTGAAGACCCAGACAGCCATGAAAGCCATGAAGAATGGCGCAATGGCATAGATACTAAGAATACCGCGCCAGCCCATCACCAGGAGCAGCGCTCCGGTTATCAGTGGTCCGGCCACGTCACCGACGCTGCCACCCACACCGTGGAAGGACAACATAGTGCCTCGACGACTGGCAAAGTGGTGCGAAAGTGAAGCCGCGGCTGGTAAATGCCACAGCGAGTGGGAGACCGAAACAACGGCCACTCCAATCAGCAGTAAAACGTAGGCCGGGGATATTCCCATCAGTAGGGAACCCAATCCCGACGCGCCGATACAAATCCCTAACAGCCATCCCCACCACTTGCGCAACATGCCAACTAGCACGCCACCGGGCAAAGTGATCAACCCAGAGGTCAATTCCCTCACAGCCTGGATGCCACCCACTCCCACACCATTCAGGCCAAAGGTTTGCTGGATCTCCGGGACCAGTACCACGAAGCTCTGCAGTATCCAGTGGAAACCCACGTGACCAACGGCCAATGCAGTGACCATTACCCGTGCAGTGAACCGCACGTTTTGCTTTTCGCTGGGTGTTATCTCAGATGCCGCCATAGCTATGCCTCAAACCTACGTTCAAATCTATTTCTATAGACGCAAGGTTAAAAATCCTCGTTGAGTATATCCAGACCAACAAGTACAATCTATCGACATGCAGACAGAAAATACCTCAAACAGGACAAACATGCATTCTGAGGAACATGACTCCTATGGAGAGGACATTGACCGGATGGTGGTGGTCCGGGCGTCTGAGTATCCGTCTGGGTATATGTCGAATAGCCACTGGCACGGCCGAGGCCAGTTGGTTTACGCATGCGCAGGCGTGGTGAAAGTAACGGCCAAACAGGGAGTGTGGGTTGTCCCGCAGCACCGCGGGGTTTGGATTCCGGCGAGGGTGGAGCACCAGATAGAATCTGCAGGTCCATTTTCCATGCGCAGCGTCTACGTCAGAGACGAACCGGCGGCAGAACTTCCCATTTCCTGTGGTGTGGTAGGCGTGACGCCTCTGCTACGTGAGCTCATCTTGACTGCTGCCGACGCCCCCAAACTCTACGATGTAAACGGCAGGGACGGCCGGATCATGAATCTAATCTTGAGTGAGATTCGCAGTTCGCCGGTAATGCCGCTGCACCTGCCAGAGCCAACTGATTCTCGCCTGAAGCAAATAACCACAGCCATTCGCGAGAACCCAGCTGACACACGCACATTGGAGGAGTGGGGGCGGCGTGCCGGGGCCAGCCCCAGGACTCTGGCCCGACTGTTTCCTGTTGAGACGGGGATGACCTTCCGGCATTGGCAACAGCAGGCCCGATTGTTGGAAGGCCTAATGCGCCTGGCCGAGGGTGAGGCAGTGACATCAGTGGCCCTTGAAGTTGGGTATGAGAACCCCAGCGCTTTTATTTCCATGTTCCGGCGCACTCTAGGCATCACACCCGGGCGGTATTTCTCGACAGAAATTTAGTCGCATAGCCTTAATTAGCTATAGCAAAATGGAAATTTGAGGCATGTGCTGCTTTAGTTGCGGATTCATACCGCAAGGCGTTGAGATTCGCAGAAGTTTTGTGTCCGGTTTAACTCCAAAAATTGAACTGACCTGACACGGCCCGATGGTACAAGATGTGAATCGGCAAGTACCCTTTCCGCATCACATAGGTTGTAATAAGTTTGCTCTTCCATGGGAAGAGAATGCACGAACTATTACACGGACGAATATTGGGAGGAATAAGTATGACTACAACACATCCGGCTTCAGTTTTAACCGAGGCCATCCTACAGGGGTGCAAAGAACGAGCGCCCGGCTACGACCGGGACAATACGTTCTTTGACGAAGATTTCAAACAACTAAAAGAAGTCGGCTATCTCCTGTCTGCTGTGCCCAAAGAACTGGGAGGGTGATGGACGCCGCCATGGACCTGCAGGGTAGGTTCAGCATCTTCAAAAAGAGTGGGTTTGAACGCCTGTGGCGCGACGCCCGCCTAGTCAAGCTTCACCCGCCCAATAACGCACTTACCATGGAATTCGTCGGCAAGACCGCACTTGGGGTCAACCCAGACGAGTCTCCACGCTGGGGCTAGAAGCTATCAGCATTCAGCAGAATAAAAGACCCCGGTCCGTTAAGGACCAGGGTCTTTTCGCGTCTAGAACGATGAGTTAGGGCTATAGGTCTTCTGGCGGTAGGAAGGCGTTGGGAACGATGGCGCTGCCTTGTCCCACTCCGGTGGTGTTGCCCTTCTGGTTGGTTACTTCAATGTTCACCGAGACACGGCTACCATTGGCTTCTTTGGTGGTGCCGGAGACTTTGCCGGTGAAAGTGATCGTGTCGCCGGGGCGGACGGGCCGCAGGAATCTGATGTCCACGGTACCTGTGTGGTTGAACACCTCAGGGCCAAAGTGCCGGCGCAGCATCTCAATGGCGAAGGTAAGAGACATTCGACCTGAGGCTACTGTGCCCTCGGTGCCAAGCACTTCTTTAGCGGCGGCTTCGTCGGTGAATTGGGACGGGCCAGTGTGTCCGGAACTGCCTTCAAAAAGGTTGATGGCTTCCTGAGTCATCTCTTTTATCAAGGGCGTAATGTCATCGCCCTCTTCGTAACTTCTAATTACCCTCCCCATTTCTTGCCTACCTCCGATGGTTGCTTGAGTTCATGGGTGATAACGCGATCGATGAGTTTTCCGTCTTCGTCAACGGACACTGCCTCGGTCACAATATAGTTCTTGCCGCGTCTCAGATATTTGTCCGCAATCCAAGCGGTCACGGTCAGTTTCTTGCCGGCCTCTGGCGGGTTGTAGCAATGGAAGGCACAACGAGCGTTTACCGACCCGGCGTCGGTATATCTGTCGTTGTACTGGCGTACGTCCACTTTGTGGGCGATGGTCGGAAAGCTCGCTTCCGGGTCCATCACTCCCTTCCGGTAGGTGTCGATCATTTCTCGAGTCAGCAGATATTCAAACTTCTCGAATGTCTCGCCAACTTCTAGTGCGTCCCAGTCCAGTTCGATCTTGTTTTCAGCCTCGGCCATGTTGAATGCGTCCTCTCTGGCGAATCTGGCGCCAATATTATACTTGGCGCCCGCATTATACATTTTGCGGATCCAAAGTGGCTTGATAACCCTGACAGTAACTACGGTTGGCTGGTTTTGGGAGACGAGACCGAAAACCGCACCGCAAAACGCTTTAATAGCAGCGAGAATGAAACGGAAGCAAACCGACCAGTTCTGACGATTAAATACCCAATCAGCTAACTCTAGGTTTGTTAAGGACGCACAAATCCCAGATTATCGCGCAGGGTGCCTTCCGTGTATTCCTCTCGGAACAACCCGCGGAGTTGTAACTCTGGGACCACAAGATTGACGAAGTCTTCATAGGCGCCAGGCATGTGAGTGGCGGCAAGAACAAAGCCGTCACAGGCTTCGGCCTGGAACCAAGACTCCATCTGATCGACAACTTGGGCCGGGGTACCCGTGAACAACGGGAGTTCGCGGAGGGTGCCTCGGCCTGACCATTTTATGAAGTCATTCACGCTTGGGTTGGGCGTGCCACTCAGTTCAACCACCCGGTCCAAGAACCCTCTCAGGCCGGTCATAGACGCCAGAATTTCGTCGGACAGCGGCTCGTCTACCGGATGCTGCGAAAAATCGTAATTGAATACCTCAGAGAGCAGGGTCAATGAGTCTGTCTGGTTGGCCAGGTTTTCAATGAACTTCAGTTTCTGTTGTGCTTTTTCTGGCGTTTCGTCCACCACAACATAGACTGCCGGGGCAACACGCACTGCGTTGGGGTCGCGACCTGCCAATGCAGTCCTACGGCGCAAGTCGTCTCGGTAGGTTTTGCAGGCTTCGGGCGTCGAGTAGATTACAAATAGCAATTCACCCCAACGGGCGGCAAACTGACGGCCCCGCTCCGACTGGCCTGCTTGGATCATTACTGGTTGTCCCTGGGGCGGCCTCGGCACCGTCAATGGCCCACGTACCTGGAACCATTCTCCATCATAGTCAACTCGGTGGACTTTCTCCGGGTCGGCAAAACGACCGGTCGGCTTGTCCAACACCACCGCCCCATCCTCCCATGAGTTCCACAGCTCGGCTGTCGCCTGCAAAAAATCATCCGCCACGTCATAGCGATCGTCGTGTTCTAAATGCTCTGCCACACCAAAATTCTGGGCTTCAGAGTCGTTCAGAGACGTCACCACGTTCCAGGCAGCGCGGCCTTTTGTGAAGTGGTCCAGCGAGGCAAACAGCCGGGCCACATGATAAGGGGAGTAATAGGTGGTGGAATAGGTTGCACCCAGTCCCAAATGCTTGGTGGCCAGGCCCATGGCTGTGATAACTGGCACCAGGTCTAATTTGACCACCCGTATACCGTTTTCAACCGCGTCCGAAAAGGAATCACCAAAGCGGCTCGGCATGGCCAGACGATCATCGATGAAGGCCAAATGAAATTTACCGCGTTCGAGAGTAGTGGCGATGTTCTGGTAAAATTCCAAATCCATGAACCCCGGGTCGGTCTCCGGGTGACGCCATGAGCCAGTGTAATTAGAGCAATTGGAGGCCTGCAAAAAAGCCACCATCATCATTTTCCGGTCCGGATTATCCGCCATCTAATAAAACCCTCCCCAGGGTGGTCAAATAAGTGGTCAATTCTGGGTTTGTCCTTCGGAAAGGGTGCCAGAATTTAGCCCCGTATTCATCGACACGGGCCGTACTGGCGTCTTGGCCTTCAATACAATCATGCTGCAGGCTAGGGCAATACCGGCAAATAGCAAAAACACGAAGGTATAACTGCCCCGGCTGTCAAAGAGGATTCCGGCCAGCAACGGCCCGGTTGCTTGCCCCAACAGCACGCCCGTCTCGCTGACGCCCCTGATTCGGCCCAAGGAGTTTCGACCATAATAATTAGCGTACATGATGGAAATTATGACGTTGGACCCAGACGAAACGGAGCCTATCAGCGCTGCGGCGACCAGTGCGCCGGCAGTGCCGTCTACGGTGAGCAGATACATGGTGCTCACACCCAATATTACGAAGACCATAGAATAGGCATGGCGTGCCTCGATCTTCTCCAACACCCAGCCCCAGCCAACACTGCCAAAAGCTGAAACCAACCAACTAAAGCTGATGGCCACTGCAGCTATGGTCAGGCTCAACCCTTGGTCACGGTAAAATGCTCCGATATGGACGTTGGTGCCTGTGTTCACACAGAACATGACCATTCCCATGAAGAATAATATCCAGAACGCCTTGGTTCTCATGGCCTCGGTAAGGGTCCACGAATCGTTTTCAGCCAGGCTCATAGATATATTTGGTTGAGGGGTCGTCTCGTCACCCTCTGATGGCGACTCGTTCGGGCGTTCGTAATCGGGCAGCAGTCCCATATCCTCCGGGCGTTCCACCACCAGCAACAGCGTTGGCGCCAAGGAGACCACAAAAACCACGAACCCTATGCTCAGCCACGCAGTCTTCATGCTGAAATGTTCAATCATCTGTGCGGACAGCATCGTGAACACCAGGCCGCCGATAGCTCCGCAGAGGAATATCGCACCGATCGCCCTGCCTCTCTTCTTGATGAACCATCTGGCCGAGACTGTGCTGGCACCGATTGGTGCTGAGGTGTGGAATACTACTCGGGCAGCGGCGAATGCAAGGTAGAAAGTTAGAGGTACGGTTGCCCAGGCCATTGACGTCATTGCCAACCCCAGAATCAACACGCTGATAACCAAAACAGGTCTTGCGCCAAACCGATCTATGGCCCATCCCACAGCTGGGGATAAGACCAAAGCCGCCAGGGCCCCGGCGCTGACCGATCCACTAATCAGTGTGCGACTCCAACCAAACTGTTGCGACAAGGGCAAAATGAAGATTGTGAGTGTGGTGATGTTGGGCGCCATCCGCGCAAAGACGGCGGATCCGGACGCGGCAACGACTACCCATCCGTAATAGAAGGGCAGTATCCGCTGGAGTTTTTTTGCTAGAAACAACATCCAGGGTTTTTTAGCAAATCCTCATATATTGGAATATACACGCCAAGTTTGTGCGACAGTCACTAATAACGTGCCTGTAAAACCGGCTTCTTGACTGGGACTGTGGCCTTCAGCGCCACCACGCTGCAAACGAGGGCCATCAGCACAAACACGGTGAAAATCGTACTGTAACCGCCCTGGAGTTCGAAAAGAATCCCGGCTATGACCGGTCCTGTAGCCTGGCCGAGCAGCACCCCAACCTCGCCCACGCCGCGAATCCGACCCAGCGATGTCCGACCAAAATAATTGGCGTACATCACTGACGGCACCACATTCGAGCCCGATGAGATGACGCCGAACAGGGCCGCGGCAAGAAAAACTCCGACTGTGCCACTCACCAATATCAGGTATAAAGTGCTGCCGGCCTGGACCAGAAACATTCCGGAATAGGCGTATCTAGTGGGCAGTCGGTCGGTAATCCAACCCCACGCCATGCTGCCAACGGCCGAGACGGTCCAACTCACACTCACTGCCAACGCCGCGGCGGTTGGCCCCAAACCAACATCGCGGAAGTACGCTCCCATATGGACGCCAATGCTGGTGTGAACGAAATAAGTGGTGAACCCCATAGTCACCATAATCCAAAATGTCCTTGTGTGGATTGCTTCGCCAATGGTCCAAGAGTCGTCATTAGGTTGGCGAATCGAGGACGATGCAGTGACGGTAATTGTTGGGCTGAGCGCTTGGTCTGTTTCTTCTGAATCTTTTGGTTTTCTCAGTGGTTCAGGCTCGCCATCAGGTCGCAAACCGATATCTTCAGGTCTTTCAGCTAGTAAAAACAGGGACGGAGCCACTGAAATTACAAGCACAATCACCCCAATTGTGATCCAGGTTGCCTTCAGTCCGTAGCTCTCCACCACCAACGCCGCCACCATTGTGAAGATGATGCCGCCGATCGCGCCAACCAGAAAAATCAACCCGATGGCACGGCCTCTTTTTTTTATGAACCAACGCGACGCCACGGTACTTGAGCCGATGGGCGCTGAGGTGTGGAATACGATCCGGCCCACTGCGAATGCAATATAAAAGGTGACGGGAACGGTAGCCCAGGCCAATGAGATCATGGCCACACCCAAACACAAAACGCTGACCACCATGACCGGTCGCGCGCCGAATCGATCGATTGCCCAACCGATCACGGGCGAAAAAACCAGCGACGCAATGGCACCGGCGCTGACTGAGCCGGCGATCAGTGTCCTGCTCCAGCCAAACTGTTGCGAAATTGGAAAAATCAGCACAGTGAGTGTGGTGATAGCGGGCGCCATCCTGGCAAACACGACAGTACTGGATGCGGCCACTACAATCCAACCATAGTAAAAGGGGAATTTATACCTGAGACGGGACGCGAGAAGCATTTAAACAGCCTTGCCGCCCAAGGGTATAGCAATCAATAGGACGGTGGTGAAAATTAACGTGGGATGTCGTAGGAGAAGCCGAAATGCTGAACTACCTGGTCATTTGACTGTTGACTGTCTGGCTTGTCAGCGTGTCCGGAGCAAGCAAACCAATCATACACATTCCGATTGCACAGTTTCCTTACGGGTAGTGGCCGCTCAACACGATTTCGGAAATTCCAACATAACATTGACTGGGCGATTATATGGTTAATATAATTAGGCGCCCCAAAACAGCGAAGTAAGCCCCGTACCTGATGGCTGCATACGCCACGGCGGGACTAGTAAACAACAAAACAACAAAGGAGGAGCAGCCATGGTCCAACAACAAGCGGCATTACTGAAACCGGAGTCACTGGTGGCCGAGTTCAAGAAGAACAACGTCACCCATATTGTGACTATCCCAGATAGTGAGACTAACTACCTGTACGAATTGATGAAAGAGCAGGACTGGTTGGAAGTTGTCCCCACTTCTCGTGAGGGAGAGACCTTCGCCATCGCCCTCGGCTTGATCGTTGGCGGCAAGGTCCCCGTCTGCGTGATTCAGAACACCGGCATGATGGAATCCGGAGACTCCATCCGTGGAATGTCTTTAGACGCGAATTTCCCCTTAGTCATGCTGATTGGCTACCGAGGCTGGACTCGCCACGGAGTAATCACCGATTCAGCAGCCAAGTACACCGAGACTTTCCTGCATGCTATGGGTATTAACTACTACCTGCTGGAAGGCGATGACGACGCTTCACGGATCTCCGTGGCGTTCGAAGAAGCTCGTAAGAACAGCTGCCCCGTTGCTGTATTGGTCGGCGACGAGTACCACGGCTTCAATCGAATGTAATCAGGGCCTGATTTTCGGGTCTGAATTAGAGAATCGGGCAGGCCTTGGCGCCAACTAAATCTTCGCGCCGACTAGCCGACAAAATGAAAAAGATAAACGCTAACAGTTAAGCGTAATGGAGAATCAAATGTTCGACTCAGCAGATATGTTCCGAGCCTTTCAACCTCATCGTGACAAGGCCATCGTCCTAGTGACTGGTACTTGTGGCCGCGACTGGAGAGCCATCTCAGAAGACGAGAAACGTGACCTAAGCCTACAAGGGGCCATGGGTCAGACCAACGCGGCAGCCTTGGGTTTTGCCCTCGCTCAACCCAATGAAAAAGTTGTGCTTTTTGATTCTGAAGGATCCCTTCAGATGAACATGGGCATCCTCGGCACCATCGCCGGAATGAAGCCTGAGAATTTTGTCCACTTCCTGATGGACAACGAAGTTTACGCCACCACCGGCGGACAGCCGACACCCAACGCTGGCAACATAAACTTTGCAGGAATGGCCCGAGAAGCCGGTTATGCCTCAACTTTTTCCTTCGACAACCTAGAGGAATTCGCCGACAGCATCGAAAAGGTCATGCAGGCGGAAGGGCCGGTCTTCGTTGCCATGAAGATGACCCCCAAAGTCGAAAACGAGCCCATCGGTCGTCGGGTGCGCAGCCCACAACGAGGTCGTGCCGAAACCATCAAGGTGATGCAGGAAGAACTCAGGATTTCTATCGCTTAACTTAAAATATTTACGGAACAAATCCTGTGATCAGAGCCTCTGGCCGACGCAGGTTACTATTGGTTCAGTAAATACAGCCCCGCCAATTTTATTGACGATTGGCGAGGCTAGTAATACAATGCGCTGGTGGTTTAGACGTGTAATGATTCCGGTTATCCAGATGTTTACGAAATCTGATTTACTGCTTCGAATCATGCTCATTTTGAACCCATTTTGCTCTGAATTCGGAGTCCCTCCCCCTGAGTATTACCCAGATGGATACAAATAAATTGCTGAGTTGAGAGGAAACAATTGTCTGAACAAGATATTTCACAAATCGCCCATCTAATGCGCCGCGCCGGTTTTGGTGCCCCGCTGGAAGAACTACAGGCAAGGGCCGCTAAAGGGTACGACGCAACTGTTGATGAACTGCTAGACCCAGAGTCCCAGCCTCCCATGGAGCGCGATATGATGATGCGCTACAAGGTGGACTGGTTCTCTCAGGCCGGTCTGGAAGGTCAACAGGAAGAATGGACTTTCCGCATGATCAACTCCAAGCGCCCCCTTCAAGAGAAGATTGCCCTCTTCTGGCACTGCGTTTTGGTCACTGGTCACGCCAAATGTGAGTACCCCAAGCAGCAGGCCATGGAATTGGACATGTTCCGGACCGTGGGCATGGGCAGTTTCCACGAGCTACTCAAGGGTTTGTCCAAGGACCCCGCTATGGTCTTCTATCTAGACAACTGCATGAGCCATAAGGGCGCCATCAACGAGAACTGGGGCCGGGAACTCTTGGAACTGTTCTCCTTGGGCGTAGGCATGGACGGTGATTTCAACTACAGCGAAGATGACGTCAAGGAAGCGGCCCGAGCCTTCACTGGATGGACCGTGACCAACTCAGTCCCTCGCTATCCCTACGGAAAATACGACGCCAAGTTCATGTTTGACCCCCGTGACCACGACGCAGAAGAGAAGACATTCTTGGGCGAGACCGGGAATTTCAACGGCGAAGACATCGTAGACATCATCGTGAAACAGCCGGCCACCGCCCGGTTCGTGGCGCGCCACCTCTACAACTTCTTCGTTGCAGACGATGTACAGGTTCCCGCCTGGAAGGACACTCCTCCCCAGGATATTGAAGCCATCAAGATGTTAGAAGAAGAATACTTCCGCTCCAACTACAACATCACCGCCATGCTGCAAGTGTTGTTCAAGTCGGACTTCTTCAAGAACTCCACTTTCTCCAAGGTTAAGAGCCCGGCGGAGACTGTGATTGGAACCCTCAAGCTGGTGGGAGACTTCAAGTTCCCTCGGCCAGGCCTTGATCTCATGACCATGAACATCCGGTACATGGGCCAAGATTTGCTAAACCCACCCACAGTTGAAGGTTGGCATACAGGCCGTGAGTGGATCGACTCGGGTACCCTTGTGGAGCGCATCAACTTCACCGCCGACCAGGTTGGTAACATCAACCACTCCGGTGTGAAAAACATCATCAACCGCTTGAGCAGTGTCGGCCCAGTGCTGACTGCGGAACAGTTAGTTGAAGGTTGTCTTGAGAACCTCGGAGCCTACCAACTGGCAGACGAGACTCGAAAACAATTACTGGAAATGGCTGAAAGCGACGGAGAGATCCGTACTGACTCAGAGGGATTCCCCCTCCAGGTTGGAACCATGCTCCAGTCCATAGTGGCCACCACCGAATACCTATTCGCCTAGGCCATTCCATAGGCGGATAGGAAATTTTGAATTGACGCTGCCCAGGTCTCAACTCAAACGGCCGGGCAGCTTCGGATCCAAATCAAAACGATTGATCCGACAAGAATATTGGAGATTAAAGAATGACTTCTACTAAGAAAGACCCAGTATTAGTGGTCCTTCAATTAGCTGGCGGGAATGACGCGCTAAACACCGTGATTCCTTACGGCAACCCCAAGTATAAAGACAACCGCCCCAACGTCTTTATCCCTGAGGATCAGGTTCTGCCAATTAACGATCAGATTGGTTTCAACCCAAACATGGGTGCCATGAAAAAAATCTATGACGAAGGTCATATGGCGGTTATTCAGGGAGTTGGCTATCCTACTGCTAGCCGGTCACACTTCCGCTCAATGGACATATGGCACACCTGTGAGCCCATCAAGATTGGTGACGAAGGCTGGCTGGGCCGGGTTGTCCGTGACCTCGACCCCCAAGCCGAAAACGTTCTAACCGCGGTGAACTTTGGACGCGGCCTGCCCCGAGCCCTTGCGGCACCGGGAGTGGCGGCGGCGTCTGTGGGTAACCTGGAAACCTACGGAGTTCTAACGGGAATAGATGACACAGACCAGCGCCTGAAGGCCCTTGATGTCTTCACCAAGGTTTATTCCCCTATGATTGGGACCGGCCCAGTGATGGATTACCTTGCCCATACAGGATTGGACGCCCTGAAAGGCGCCGACATCCTGAGCAGTGCGCCTGGGATGTATTCCTCGACCGTGGAATACGGATCAGACACTGTCAGCCAGTACATGCGCAACATTGTGCAGACCCATCTGGCTGGGTTCGGCACAAGGGTTCTGTACACAACGGCCCCGTTCAACAGCTTTGACACCCACGCCGGTGAGTTGGCCGCCCATACCAGGCTTTGGAGTGAGACCAGCCGTGCCGTTGGCGACTTCTATGACGACCTGAAAGAGCACAACGCGGGAGAAAATGTAATACTCATGGTCTTCTCCGAGTTTGGCCGACGAGTCAAGGACAATGGCTCCGGCACCGACCACGGCGCAGGCGGACACTGCTTCATAATTGGAGATCAGGTCAAAGGCGGACTCTATGGTGAGTATCCTTCTTTGGACGCCGACAAGCTAGACGACGGGGATTTACAGCACAATACCGATTTCCGGGGTGTGTATTCCACCATCCTAGAGAAGTGGATGGGCCTGGACGCTAAACCCATTGTTGGCGGCGAATTTGAACAATTGGCCTTCATCTAAATCTGGCCTGTCAAACTCAGCAAAATCTAACTCTGTGAGGAACAAATGACAACAGAGATTTCACATATAAGCGTGCAATACTCTAAGACCATCGGTCGTGGTGAGCAATTTGGCCCCGGTTTCACCTATCCGATAAACGTCGCTCGTGGTAAAGAAGGCATCATGTATGTCCTATGCCGGGGCACGGAATTCCGCCCAGAAGGCGTCCGTGTCGTTGTTTGCACTACCGACGAGGAATACATCTCCGTATTCGCCAGGGGTATCGATTACCAGGGTCCCCACGCACACAATATGGATGATGGGGCTCTAGTCTGGCCGACCAGCATCGCACTTGATAGTCAGGAGAATCTCTTCATCAGCGATGAGTGGCTGAATCGAATCTCCTCGTTCTCCAAGGACGGCGACTTCCTGGGCAAATGGGAAGAGCGTACTGGTTCTGGAGACGGTGAACTGGATCGTCCTTCGGGCATGGCCTTTGACGCCGACGACAACTTGTACATTGTGGACAGCGGTAACCACCGCGTCCAAAAGTTCAACAAAGATGGCAAATACCTTGCCCAATTCGGGACGTATGGCAGCGGCGACGGTCAGTTTGACATGCCTTGGGGAATAACCATAGACGAGGCTGGAGACATCTACATCGCCGACTGGCGAAACGACCGAATCCAAAAGTTCAAGCCCGACGGCAAGTTCCTGATGAAATTTGGGAACTCCGGGTCAGGGGAGGGCGAATTCGACCGTCCTACGGGTGTAGCGGTTGACCAAGACGGCGTAATCTACGTATCCGATTGGCTCAACAACCGCCTGCAGATTTTTGACGAGACCGGCAAGTTCATCGACCTGAAGACTGGTGAAGCTGGACTCTCAAAGTGGGGCAAGGCCAAACTGGACGCCAACCCAGAGATGTATGGCGAACGGGACCGAGCCCAAGGTTTGGAACGCGAGAAAGATTTTTGGGGACCCACCGGCGTGACAGTTGACGACGAAGGAAACATATTTGTTCCTGAGTCGGCTCGGAACCGCATCCAGGTCTACAAGAGTCAATCACCCACGTTCGCTGGTCCTCGCCTCTAAGCGGAACCGACGAGACAGGTCTGACACAGTCCCTAACTGGCAAAACGATAGGGCCTCGAAATTCGAGGCCCTATTTTTCTCCAAGAATTCTTCAAGTGGTGTTGCTACGTGCCGATCACAGTAGGCAGAACTCCGTATTTAAGCTCCGAACCAATGTATTTTGACATGGACAAGCGTGGGATTGGAGTTGTGGAGCTGCCGCCCAACGAGCTGACGACGGCGATCGCAGAAAACCAGATTCAGGGCGGCCTGGTCCCTCTGGTAGACACGTTTGACCTGGACGACAGCATGCGGGTGCTGGGCGGATTCTGCTTGGCGACAGTCGCTCAGGCGGGCAGCGTCAAACTTCACTCCAAACTACCTATAACAGACCTGGCGGGGAAAACCGTGGCGGTTCCCTGGGAATCTCCCACGTCGGTCAAATTGCTGCAGGTGCTGATGGAATTGAAACACGGAGTTAAACCAACGGCCTATGTCACTGGAGACGAAGACCATGATGCACGTCTATTGGTAGGAAACATGGGGTTGCGCCACCGCCGTGGCCTTCGGGAACATCCACACGTCTATGATTTAGGCGAAGAATGGGCGCAGTGGACCAAATTGCCCTTCGTTTACGCCAGATGGGTGGTTAGAAACGACGTCGAGCGCCAAGAAGCCCTGGTGCTTGAAGACTCCCTCTACACAAGTCTGCAAGACTGGGCAGACGGGCTATACCGCGTAAAAGGCCCCGCCATCCCGCTACCCATCCATCCTCAAGAGATACACGTGTACTCGCAAGGCCTCCGGTACTATATCGGCCGACCCGAAGAACTGGCCATCGCCAAGTTCCAAGAGTACATAGGGCAGTTGGCGTAAGGGATACAGGCTTATGCAGCTTGGATGATTGATGCGGTCCTTCCACGTCCTCCGGCTGCATGGCAGGATGAGCGGCTGCGAAAGTGACTCGCCACCCTCCGCCCACCGTCTTTCCCGCGAAGGCCGGAAACAACTCAGCAGGCACGTTTAATGTTTTAGGGCACGGTGGTAGGCCCCGATGGTGAGCCTGTCGATTCATCTTGGATGGGAGTCAACCGCCCCCACCCCCGAATTCGTCGAGAGTCTCGACATAGTCGGACCTAACCCTCCCGCTGGCAGGGAGAAAGGATTGTTTGTTCAATGGTTGAGACTAGAGCATGCGAACGGTCTCTTCTCTAACGTAGTCCCGCAGTTCTTGCGGCATTGTGCCCAAGCTGCCGGAAACGGCGTTTTCGTTAATGCGCTCCGGGCGTGACGTGGCCGGGATCGTGATACTGACCCTGGGGTCTGACACCACCCAGGAAAGCAGAGCTTGGGCCCAGGTCGAAACACCGAACTCTTTCAGCGGTGTAAGGTCTGGCTCCCCCTTCAGTTCGTTGACGTAGCGTCCTTTTTTCAGGGGCTCCATCACCATGACGCCGATGCCCAATTCTTCTGCCAGTGGTAGTATGCCTTCCTCAACGGTGCGTTGAACGACATTGTAGGGAATCTGCACCGTGTCTATTCGACCACTGCGCATTATGTCCATGATATCTGGATACGCCTCATCCACCATGGCGGTAACCCCAATCATCCCAATCTTTCCTTCTTCTTTCAGTCGTTCCAGGGTCGGTAGCTGGGTCTGGGTGTCAATAAGGTTGTGCACCTGGAAAAGGTCGATGTAATCGACTCCAAAGTTCTCAAAGGACTGGGCTATCTGCTGTTCACCGGCCTCTTTACCTTCGATTCGCACCTTGGTCGCCAGATAAAACTGGTCACGTTTGCCCTCAATCGTGACCCCGACGGCTTTTTCCGACGCGCCGTACATCGCCGCCGAGTCGATGAAGTTGATGTCATTGGACAGCAGATTGTCGATTATCTGACTACGTTGCGCCAAGTCGGCTTCATCAGTAACATCGAACGTCCTCAAAGTTCCCAGGCCGATCACCGAGACATCCAGATTGCCAAGTTTGCGGTACTCCAAAATCACTCACCTTAGTCAATCAATCAAAATAGTCGTGTCAGTGCCCTGAACTAGGCTTGGCCGCGCTTGTCAAAGTCAGACTTGGCTGCCGTCAGTAGGCTGGGATCAAGTAAAAGATCGCAAGCGGTCAAAGTCATAGTCTTCGCGACATTGATGGCTGCATCCAGGGCAAAACCCGTGGTTGCGGTTTCCGTCATCTCTCGGGAATGGGACGGCACCGGCTGCTCACTCACTGCATACCGCAGTTCGTACGAAGGCAGTGCTTGGCTCACATTGCCAAAATCAGTGGAGGCCGCACTACCTTGCCGGCCCGGAAACGGCTCGTCCAGCTTCAGGCCAGACATCCCGGCATTAATCAATAGCAGCTCAGCAATCACCGCGTTCGGGCGCACGTTCTCGTAGAACGGATAATAATCCTGTACCTCCAACCGACATCCGGTCATGGCAGCCGCACCTTCTGCCGCTGCCAGCACCTGCCCGACTATCACATCACTTAAGTAGTCACGGTCGCGGCAGCGAAGCATAAAGTTGGCGGCCGCGTATTCTGGCACCACATTGGGCGCGCGACCGCCGTCGGTGATTACACCGTGAATCCGAGTGTCTTCTCTGAGATGCTGCCGCAACGAGTCGATGCCCGAAAACAGATGAATCACGCCGTTCAGGGCGTTGATGCCTTCGTGGGGTACGGCCGCAGCGTGGGCAGCCTTGCCGTGGAAGATGTACCGGTAGCCCACCATCGCCAAACTCCAGCTTTCTCCCAAAGGGATATCCGTGGGAATGACCGTCCGGTTGGACGATGGGTGCGACGAAAGGACCGCATCGACTCCTTTGAAGACACCACCGTCCAACATCCTGATCTTGCCGCCGCCGCCCTCTTCAGCCGGGGTGCCGATGACCATAATCTTACCGGGGAGTTTGTCCAGGTTGGCCTGCAAGCCCAAACCAGCGCCGATAGCCGCCATGGCAATCAAGTTATGTCCGCAGCCGTGGCCAATGTCTGGCAGGGCGTCATACTCGGCAAGAATGGCAACGGTGGGCCCGTATCCGCCACCGCCGGGCAGAGTGGCCGTAAAGGCAGTCTCAACGCCGCCGACGCCGCGTTCCACCTGGAACCCGTGCTTCTCCAATGTTCCTGAAAGCAGCGCGGCGGCATGTTGTTCTTCGTAGTTCAATTCAGGGTGGGCGTGGATGTCAAGTGAGACTTCCACCAGTTCTGACCGTGCACCCTCAATAGCTTGGGATGTGGTTTCAGACAGAGCGTCCTTAGATGGGCTGTTCTTGCTGGTCATATCGTCCTCAATCGCCTGGAATGTGGTTAAGACAAAGCGTTGTCCGATGGGCCATTTTTATTGGTCATTTCATCATCAAACGTATGGGTGTGATGGGGCTCTCTTTAGCTGCAAAGACTTTACGCCATTTCAGCGGCGGCTGCACATCTGCCCAAACTCTAATGTCCGGACGCAAGGGTCTGGGCGCGATGGTTCGATTTTGCTAGAATCTATCGGTATTGGGAGCCAAGTAGTTAATCCGCAGGCTCACGCTATTTTGCAGGAGTTTTAAGATGCCCGACAAATTAGGATGGCGCGCCAATTGGGGAGTCGTCGCACCCTCAACAAACACCTCGGTCCAACCCGAGTTTGATGAAATGCGCCCCAGGGGTGTTACTAATCATATGTCGCGTATATACGTACCCGACGAACCTCTGGCCAGCGATGAAGATTTCAACAAGTTGATGGACGCCATCCGCCTAGAATGGGACAACGCCATTCTGCGTGTGATGACATGCAACCCCGACTACTTGGTCATGGGGATGTCATCTGAGACATTCTGGGGCGGACTAACACGGGCCAACGAGCTAAAAGCCCACATGACCGGGATGACCGGGCTGCGGGTGGCCATGGGATCCGACGCCTGCCAGGCGGCAATCCGCTGCTACGGCGACATCAAGAAAATTGGCGTGCTCACACCGTACTGGCCGGTGGCCGACAAAAATGTCACCCTTTTCTTCAACGACTGCGGATTCGAAGTTGTGGCCCTGAAGGGACTTTGTTGTCCCGGTCCGGCCGCAATAGCCCAGACGACCGAAAAAGAGATGATGGACGGGCTGCGGGAGTTGAACGAATCCGACGCCGAAGTCCTGGTACAGGTTGGCACCAACTTAGGCATGGCCAGGATGGCTGCTGAGGCGGAAAAGTGGCTCAACAAACCAGTGATCGCCATCAACACCGCCACCTATTGGTACGCCATGCGCGACAACAAGATGGATGATGTAATAGAAGGGTTTGGTTCACTGATGACCGATTACCGTGAACTCCCCAAGCTATATTTCGACAAGCTAAAAGAACAGGCCAAGAACAGCTAACCAAGCCTCTTAAACACCGGCAAAGGAACGAAAAATGCCAGAAGGCGATCTCAAGGCAACCCCCATAACCCAATTGGTGCGGAACCCTGGTCGCGCCGACTACGACCGTGATTCGGTTAACCAAATCATCGACGCCACACCACTCTGCCACGTCTCCTATATCATTGACGGTCGTCCCTATGTGACACCCACGTTGCAGTGGCGTGAGGGCGACACTATCTACTGGCACGGCTCCTCAGCCAGCCGGTTCCTACGTCAGATCGTGGACAAGGAAGTCTGTATGGCCATTACCCATTTCGATGGCTTTGTGCTGGCCCGTTCCTCGTTCCACCATTCCATCAACTACCGCTCGATCATGCTCTTTGGCCAGGCGACCAAGATCGAAGACGATGATAAGAACGCGCTGCTCGATAGCTTCGTCGAGACCCTGATACCTGGTCGATTGAAGACTCTACGGCAAATGACCGACCAAGAGGCCAAGGCCACTACCGTATTTTCTATGGCAATCGACGAAGGTTCAGCCAAAGTTCGTACCGGTCCCCCCGTGGACGATGACGAAGACTATGCGCTACCCATCTGGGCTGGCGTACTGCCCATCTCTCAGATATTGCATGACCCAATTCCAGACCCCAAGAACCAGGCCGGCCTGGAAATACCGCAACACATTCGTGATTTCAAGCTGGGGTAATACTACCTCTCATCCAGATCAACTGAATACATAGGAGAACAACATGGCCGACCGCATACGTTTAGGAATAATCGGTGCCAGCCCCACGGTTGGCTGGGCCTACCGCTCACACCTCCCGGCAATCGCCGCCAGTCCCGAGTTTGAATTAACCGGCGTCTGCACAACTAGAATGGAGACTGCTGAAGAGTCTAAGAAGCTGTACGGCGCTAGGCTGGCTTTCGACGATTACCACACCATGCTGGCCCATCCGGAGATTGATGCCGTTGCGGTGGTGTTACGGGTACCAACCCATTACCAGATCACCAAAGACGCCCTTAACGCCGGCAAACACGTCTACACTGAGTGGCCTCTGGGAAAGACCACAGAAGAAGCCATTGAGTTGGCCGAACTGGCTAAAGAGAAAGGAGTGCGAGTCATAGTCGGCCTCCAAGCCCGAGCAGCACCAGCAGTTCTACATATGAAGCAACTGGTGGCAGATGGGTACGTGGGCGAGATGTTGTCTTGTTCCATGCGTCTGATCCGCGGTGGAGTGCTGGAGAGGGGTTCTGGCCGCACCTGGCAGCGAGACGTGGAATTGGGCGCAAACACCCTGACCATAGCCGCTGGTCATTCCATTGACGCGCTGCGTTTTGTGGCTGGCGAGTTCAGTGAAGTATCGTCAATCGTGTCCACCCAGGTGGACCAGTGGTACGAAACTGACACAAAAGAGATGCGGGACGTGACATCACCGGACAACATTTTGTTAAACGGACGCCTGGCCAATGGCGCGGTGGTCTCGGTGCACGTCGCAGTTAACCCCTGGGCAGGTAGTGGCTACATCATGGAGATCTACGGTCGCAAGGGAACCTTGGTCGCAACGGGAGACGACTCTCCCCAGATTGACGATGTATTCCTCCAGGGAGCCCAGGGCACCGACAAATTGGAAGACATTGAAGTCCCATCGAATCTCACCAACGTGCTGGAAGGTATGCCTGCGGGCCCGCCCATGAATGTGGGCCAGATGTACTACCAGTTCGGCGAAGCCATTCGAGGCAACGATTCTGACTACCCCGACTTCGATACGGCTGTGGACCTCCACCGATTGATTGACTCCATCCGCCTAGCGTCTGGCGAAAACCGATCAGTAGCTACAACGGGATAAATAGCCGTAGTCGGCACTCCTATAATCGAACCAAACAGAAAAGAGAGGGCAGATTAAGGATCTGCCCTCTCTTTTCTTTCGACACTAACTTTGGCAGTGCAGGTTACGTCTGGGCAACGATCAGCTTCCTGAATCTGGTGTCCTGCTCTTTATCAGACAGGATGACGCAACCTGCACAATAAATGTCGTCTTCTCTAACCTTCCAATACAGGCAACAACCGGCGCGCCTGGCGAAATAGCCTTTCTTGCCTTCGTGTTCCAACAACTCCATCCTGACCTGCTGGTACATTGGAGATGTTTCGTCCGTGAATAAACCCTCGGCATGGCGCATCACGTCTTCTTTCCTGTCGGTCAGTTCATATAACCAATAGAAAACATGGGCGCAGGACGCGGCCACCGCGTTCCACGAGATTTTTTCACTGGCTCTAGCCGAACGACAAAGCGCAGGGATCAACAGGCCAAAGTTGGCATCAAATAGTTGTTCCTTGAGTCTAGCATAGAGGGCTGCTTCGTCAGGAACAATCTCAGTGTCAAAATGGCTGGCGTCTGGGTCATCCGGGAGAGCCGCGAACCGTGGTTGACCGAGGGCCGTTGCGTCGAACCCCTGTCCTTTGGTGTGGAATTCTAGATTGCCCAACGAAACGTCGATAACTCTATTTTCCAGCACGTATTGGGCGATGAGAGGGTACACCACACGTGTTAAGTAGGCAATGATGAATCCCGACGCGGCCAGGTGCTGGTTCTCTGTGCCTAAGAACGCCTTTCCGAGGGCGGCGACAATGTCCTGCAGGCGCTGATCATCTTCTTGGAACAGGGACAATGCATTAACCCAACCGCTTTGTTCCGAATCTCGAACTGGCATGTCGTATACCGGGCCTAGTTCGGCAGCGCGACGCAGGCTATCAACCAGAGGGTGATAGCTGTTAGTCATGGCGGCACGCCAGGTTGGTTGCAGGTGGATGTTTGATTGTGATGATTTTGTTTACCATGCTTCCAAAGCTAATTCCCTTGTAGCCCTGTTGCAAACTAAACGGGCAGGACTGGCTCGGTAAGATTATCCGGCAGCTCAGCCTCAAAGGCATTCAGGTAGAACGATGTCTGGGCGTAGTGACCCATAAGTGTGGTCAACTCCACCAAGTACTGCGCCCCAAACTGTTTCAGCGCCTCATCAAACGTCGGCTGACTCACTTTGTGGTTCGCGAAGAACTCAGTGCCGTAATTGATGATGGCTTGCTCGTCGGCAAGCATGCTGGGTAAGGGTTTCCGGTCTCTGATCGCGTCTACCAGGGCGTCGGCAACTCCCTCTTTGCGGGCAGCCGGTGCGTGGGCGTTCCAGACGTATTGGCAGTCCATGGCCCGAGCGGTATTGATAATCGCCAATTCCAAAATTCTCTTGGGGAATTGGGTCTCATATCGCAGGTAACTGGTCAGGTGATTGCGGCGTTTGGCCATCTCGGGGCTATTTATTGTGAACGAACCGGGGCCGCCGGTGATGGATCCGCCAGCGGGGGCGGTGACCTCAGCGAAGGCCTCGCGGAATTCCTCAGGGACCATATCGCTTGTAACCACAGGTAATCGTGCCATTTTTCTCCTCCAGGTGTGGGCCCGTAATTTAGACAGTTGCCGAGCATCTGGCGGAGAGTCTACCACTACTTGGGCCGTATCCAGAAATACATCAATTCGCTGCGCGGTAATCAGTCATAATTTGAATCCAAAATTTTAACCAAAACAGCCTGATGGCGTAAAAAACCAGGCCGGACGGCTCCTGTGTTAGCGTGGTTACAGCAATAAAATTTAATTGCGATTGGTTTTTAATCTGGTTTGGACATTTCGCGCATCGCTTTTGGAGGGGTTATATGCACGAAAGTATTCTTGTGCCGTTGGATAGATTCCCTTTTGCTGAACTGGGAACGATCATCGTTCCGGTGGATGGTTCCAGATTGGGAGAGCAGGTATAGCCCCACATTGCGGCCTTGGCTAATGCATTGAACTTAAAAGTGACACTGCTTAGAGCCACCGCCACCGTAGAGAAATTTGACGTGATGCCCGGCTGCGAGCGCTCGGAGGGCACCGCTGGTCTGCACTTCCAGAGCTTTGACGACATGACCAAAGAGATCAGCGAACAAGCGGTTAATTACCTCGAGGGTCTTGCAGACTCGCTGCGACAGCAGGGAGTGACCAAAGTGGAGCAGCGAATAATTCGCGGCCCGGTCGATGAGGTGATCGTGGATGTGGCCCTCGAAACGCCAGACAACCTGGTGGCCATGACTACCCACGGTCGCTCTGGGCCAGCACGTTGGACGCTGGGTAGCGTTACCGACCGTGTGGTGCGCCACTCCGGTGACCCGGTGCTGGTAATCAGGACTGGCTAACCAGACATCAAATCTTCGGAATGAGTATCTGCGATGACAGTGGGCTAGGTTATTACGCCCTCTGCCACGAGTCTAGAAATCTCTTGGTCGTCCAGCCCCAGCACGCCTGAATAGATCTCAGAGTTATGCTCACCATAGCTCGGGATTGGGCCAGCAGTGGTTGGCGTCTTGGAGAACTTGATGATGGTGGGGCCGGGAACGAGTATCTTTTTACCCTCGGGTAGGTCTGCTTCCATCATCACCTCCCGTTCCCATAGGTGCTCGTCGGCCAAAACCTCGGGGATGCTCAGGGCCGGGCCAACGGGTATGTCTGCGCCGACCAGAGCGGTCTCAACCTCTTTCTTGGTCCGTTCTTCGCACCAGAGATGCAACAACTCCATGCGTATTTCAGCTTTGTCAGTGGCAAACATAGGCGCAGCGAACTCAGGGTCCTCTGATAGTTCGTCGTAACCCATTATCTTCAACATGCGCTCCCACATTCCGGAGCGCGCGGCCCCAGTGGAAACGTACCCGTCTTTGCATTGGATAAACGACCCGGCGCGGGTGAAGTCGTTGGTACCCGTTTCGTGGCACATGGCCAGGGCGACTTCTTCCAGCGTGATTCCACCGTCCAACATCGCCACCTCAAGCCACTGACCTTCCCCGGTACAGTCTCTATGGCGCAGTGCGCCCAAAATGCCTATTGTGGCGTGCAATGCTGCCGTCCGGTCCATAATCGGCCCCTCGGCCATCACCGGCTGGTCAAACCCACGCCCGGTCTGGTGACCGATACCGCTCATGGCCTGGATGATGGGGTCAAAGCACTGACGGTCTCGGTACGGCCCGTATTGGCCGAAGCCAGATACGGAAGCGAGGATGATGCCGGGGTTGACCTCGCACATTTTCTCGTAGCTGAACCCCATCTTGTCCATGGTGCCGGGCCGGAAGTTTTCCAACACCACATCTGAAACTTCCAACATCTTGAAGAACAGATCTTTGCCCTCCGGATGACGGGTGTTGAGGGTGACACTCTTCTTACCCCGGTTGTAGGCGGCGAACTGAACGCTCATGTCCCCAACAAATGGACCCGAGTTACGAAGATCGCTGGACTTGCTCCACTCTAGTTTGATAACCTCAGCGCCCATATCTCTAAGAATCATGCCGCCTCTGGGCGCGGCCTGCCAGCGGGCTAGTTCCAAAATTCGCACACCATCAAGCACGCCTACTGGTTTGGTGGGGAGCATGGGTCAACTCCTAATAAATGGGGTTATCGCTAGACCGTCGGAGTATAACCCATGTTCAGTGACCAATAAGCCACCTAAAGTTGCCGTTCCGTGACGCGTTGGTCTATTGGACAGAACTTACAATCAACCGTCACTGCAGGAGTAGAGGCGCAGCCTTCGCATGAAAGACGGTGTGGGGTGGCAGCAACTCGAGGTTCCTCGTCCCCCGTTCAACCGAGGTTGTGGCAATAGTCTCTGCGATTGGCCTTGTGGCGATTGTTCTGAGAGGTTGAGGTTGAATACAGTTCGGCGGGACATTAACAGAGTTAAGTTGATTGCCATTTGTAATTAGACGAATTGGCCGACCTGGCGTATAGTCATCCGAAATATTTAGATTTTTAAATGATTCCGTACATCTATCTAGGAGGGATTTTATGCCTGGTACAACCATAACAGTCGGAAACGTCGAAATTACAGCGATTCATGACAACGAAGGGGCTTTGCCTCTCAGCATGGTATTTCCTGGGGTTGAATCGGAGCTTTGGATTCCTTATCAACAAAAATATCCTGAGTGCTTCAACGGAGATAATAAAGAGAACTTTGCCGCCCATTTTGATTGCTACCTAATCCGTTCGGGAGGGCAAGTAATCTTAGTGGATACCGGTGTAGGTAGCATGGCAACAAATCCAGGATCTGTCACAGCCTTTGCCGGTGGAGTTGATGGTAGGCTTCTGACTGATTTGGAATCTGCAGGAGTAAATAGAGAAGATGTAGATACCGTATTTCTAACTCATCTACATCCTGATCATGTGGGCTGGAATATCAATAATGATGGGGCATCTCCAGTACCAACATTTCCTAAAGCTCGCTATGTTTTTCATAAAGATGACTGGGAAGCATTTCGACCGCCACGCGATAGTGAAACATTCGGATTGACATTTTGGGAAGAAACATTGGCTCCACTGGAAGCGGCAGGTGTAATAGAACCGTTATCCGGTGAACACTCTATTACATCCGAAATAAAAGCTATTCTGACACCAGGCCATACACCTGGCTCTATGAGTCTATCGATTGATTCTGCGGGCGAGAAAGCCCTCGTGATGGGCGATGTTTTCCATGGCCCACCTCAAGTGAGCGAGCCGGATTGGGTTTTCAGTTTCGATTCTGATCCGGATGAGGCAATTAGGTCCAGGAAAAAAATGTTGGATAGAGCAGAGTCTGAAAACGCCATAATGGCCATTTGCCACAGTACGGGGTTCGGAAGGGTTGTATCACTGGAAGGTAAACGATATTGGCAAGGGCTGTAGATTGAACTTAGACGGAAATAGAGAGGTGTTCAGTTTCTGGCTCAAGACTGCTTGATTCCCGTGTAACTACTGGCGGTAGACAAGCACGCTGTAGTAAGAAGGCCCTGACTCATATGAGTCAGGGCCTTCTTACTTTCCGATATCTAAGAACCACGCCGTTAAATGTAATTCTGAATAGAACTTATGATTCGATTTATACTTGGTGGCTTAAACGCGGGCTATTTGAGAATGGTGCATTCACCCTAATGAATTACGCCATGCGATTGCTTCTGATTCAGCAGCAACTGCGTCTGTGACATCAAGGACCGGTTCAAGTTTAGCCTGGAATCCTGCGAATATTGTTGTTAATTTGTGAATGTCGGTAGGAACTTCCGTTTCGACCACCATGTAACCACCAAATTCACCAACTCGAACTACGAATTCCGTAATATTCATACTCTCTGGGATTTCATATTGTTGGAAGATACTCAATATACGTTCTTGAGCGGCTTCAACTTCAGAACAAGACCCTCCTGGGCGTTCCCACCACGTCAATACATATTTCATGTTATTTACTCCTAAGGCTTAGGTAAGATTAGCGCATAATAAATTGTTTTAACACGCAAAGGAAGTAATTTAATTAAGATCTTCGCATACTGATGTTGAAAAATATGATTAGGAACGGGATATGAAAGCAATGGCGACACTTAACAGGCTTTGAAACGAACAGTAGTTACCACGATGCGGCCGAATGGGGTTAATGAAAATAACATTCTGGTCATTGGATTAATGCAGGGTTGCTGATGACTTGCCGGGTCCAAGCGATGGCCACCAACTATAACTTTTCAATATGGCTGCCATGCTTGGGACGAGTAGAGTACGAACAACAAATGTGTCAATGAGCACCCCAAGCATGACAGCCATGCCCAATTGAAATACATCTCTCAGTGGCAATGTGGTTAAGACTGCAAACGTGCTTGCGAGTATTATGCCGGCTGAAGTAACTACACCTCCGGTTTTACCAACAGCTACAGCAATACCCTCGTTGAACCCTAATCTTTCCGTTTCCTCCTTAATCCGTGCAATGACGAATATGTTGTAGTCGGCTCCAAGAGCGACCAAGAACACAAAAATCCATATTCCGTTGGAATATGCTACTCCAGTGTGGTTCAGGAGATCTTGGAATATAAAAATAGATATTCCGAAAGTAGCTGCGTAGGAAATAATTACGCTAAAGAGCAAATACAACGGCGCAACAAGTGATCTCTGAATTACAATCAACACTCCCAAAATCGCAAATAATATCAGTGGAGCTAGGAGTTTGGTATCTTCGTCGATAACGGTTTTAGTATCGAATTGTACAGCGGTATCACCACCTACTAGCACTTCTACTCCAGTCATAGACTGGGATTTAATGGTTGATTTGATAGTTGATCGGAGGCCATCTATCACGGTCAAGGCTTTTTCCGAATAAGGGTCTCCCTCCAAAGAAACATCTAACCGACTAGTAGTTCCGTCGGGAGAGTTGAACATTTTTAAAGATGCCGCATCCGGTTGATCTCCAATGTATGAACCATATGGTCTAGTCATTCCTTTGACATGATTTACACCTGGACTGTTCTCTATCTTCTGCGCCAGAAGCTCTATGAATTCTGATTGGCCAATCACATCATTATCAGGGGTATGTACGAACACCGTTGTTGGGGACAAGTCGCCAGGAGCAAATCCTTTTTTTAACAACTCATACCCAGCCTTAGACTCCACGTCATCAGGAAATCCATCGATAAAATTAAAACTCGGAATCATACGAATGCTTGGAGTTATAGCTATTAACAATACAGCCGTAGTGACCAAGAATACGGTTCTGGGCCGATTAACTACGAAATTACCAATTTTCTGCCAAATCGGTATAGTAACTACATCTTTTTGATTTGCGCTAATTCTATTCGGCCAGAAAGCCATCCTCGACATTAAAACGATAGCCGCTGGTAAAACCGTTAACGCCACAATCAGCATTATCGACACGGTGATAGCCAACATAGGTCCCATCGTCTTAAAGGAACCTAGCATTGAGAAGATTAGTAAGAACATAGCGACGACTGTCGTCATCGACGAGCCAATGATTGACGGCCCTACTTTCTTCATAGCTGATTCCATCGCTTGAAACCTATCACCTGACCTTGTGATCTCTTCTCGGTATCTAGACACGATAAACAGCACGTAGTTGGTTCCTACACCGAACAACAGAACCGACATGATCGAAGTTACCTGGTCATTCAATGGTAATCCAGTCAGATCCACCACAACGGCTGCCACAAAACGAGCGACCATTAGAGCGGAGACTAATATTAGTAGTGGTATGAAGACTAAACCTGGTGATCTATAAATCAAAAACATGATTACAATGACCACTAATATTGTCACGAGGGTAATTCGAATATCGATAGACTGGAAAATTTTTACAGCGTCACGAAGTATGATTGCAGGACCGGTTAAGTTCGCATTTATCTGAACTCTCCCGCCGATTGAATGTGCCTGCGCGACTGCCTCGTCGATTGAATTAGAGAAAGACGGGTCAGACGGTGATCCGATGACCTTGAACGGTACAGCGAATGTACTACCGTCAGGTGATTGAAACGGGTCGATTAAGATTAAACCGTCTACTGTCGAAATTTGATTAAATATGACCCCTGGAAGATCGTCGGAACTTAAAAATTCTGTGAACTCCCTGATGGCACCTAACTCCGGTTCATCGAACCCATCGTCGCTATGGAATACTGCGATGGCCGGTATACCATCATCCATAGGGTATTTATCTCGTAGTATTTCAAGCGCTTGGACTGACTCCACCCCTACAGGCAGAAATTCCTCTTGTTCATTAGTCGTCACTTCAGACATAGGTGGAGCAACTAAAAACAAGGCGGTTATCACACCAATCCAAATAAGGATGGTGATAACGGCTGATTTGATATTGTGATATGGGTAGTTCATGTAGTCCTTCGAAACTTCAATCTTGTTTTAGCTTACACAAGCTAATCATTATTTGATTCGTCAGGAGATCAAGAACTCAAATTTCGTTTTAACCATGATTACTAGAAACATATACCGCACAATAATGATATAAAATAGCCGTGTGTAAAATCACAGCTGTTAATACGCTTATAGGCATATTAACGATTTTAATATTTACGGAGGTATCGAGTAATATGTTGGGTGAAAAACTGGGCCAAATAGTCGGGCCGATCAAAACAAGTGTGTTACCGGCTAATGGACCTAATCCTAGATTTGAGAACTCAGTAGAAGGTTCGGGTACGCTTGCGGGAGTCGATGTCAATTGCATGGCGACCTACACATCGGATATGCAATCAGATGGGTCGTTGTACGGGGAGTGCCCTAATCAAGGAGTCATCATGACTCAGACCGGAGAAGTGGCTACTTTTAGGGCAACCGGAGTCGGTAAGTTCAATAGCGAAGGCGGAATTGATTTCGGTGGAGTCGCATATTTCCGGACATCAACTACAGCTCTCGAAAGTTTAAATTCTGCCGTAGTGGTCTATACCTTCAAGATAGATGCTAATAACATTGCGACATGGGATCTCTGGGAGTGGAAATACTAAAAGACCAACCTGCGGAACAAAGCGCTTAGGCTGATATTCCTAACGGCGATATTAAAAATTAAGGCCCCCTCATTGGAGGGGGCCTTAATTTTTAATATCGCCGTTAGCCTAGGTCTGCATTATGCCAACTAAGATTAAATATATCGAACTGTGGAGAAAACATGGCAATAGATGACTTGATAGCAGAGATTAGCGGCGGACTTGGAGAAGAAACTCACATTAGTGATTGGCAAAAGATAGACCAGTACATGATAAATGCGTTTGCAGATGTTACCCAAGACCATCAGGGGTCCATGTTGACGTTGATCGAGCT
Organism: Dehalococcoidia bacterium; assembly: GCA_012959605.1. Lineage (GTDB taxonomy): Bacteria > Chloroflexota > Dehalococcoidia > Lucifugimonadales > UBA3495 > UBA9611. Next base: position 87,638 of record DUCU01000066.1, read on the forward strand.
GCGAAAGAATCACCTTTCAAAGGGACAGTAGCCCACGGATTTTTGACTCTTTCATTAATCCCGCACTTAACGGGAAGCGTCGATTCAAGCGCACCATTATATCCCGGCATAAAAGTTTCAGTTAATTACGGTATGAATCGTGTTCGTTTTCCAAACCCGGTAGCCGCAGGTTCCAACCTCAGAAGCCGCAGCAAAATAGTCAGTGTTGACAAGGTCAACGACGGGTGCTTTCAAGTGGTAAACGAAGTGACCATTGAAATCGAAGGACAAGACAAACCGGGGTGTGTCGCTGAGGTGGTCTTCAGACATTATTTTTAGTATTCAATAAGGTCTTTTATCGAGGCCCTAATCGAAAACCCCATTTCCAGTCACTTAAAGTGTACCCTTAGCAGGGTCGCGATTCATCCTGATAATAATCAGGATGTTGCTATCTGGAGAATATCCAATGGTTCTAACAAATTTGATTGTTTTTAACGAATGGTAAGTTTGAAATCTATCCGAATTCATTATGCCTGGATTATCGTTGCTATAGCCGCGACGATGGTACTTGTAACGTCCTCTATTCGTTTCGCTGCGGCAGCCCTAGTTCCGTACTTGAACGACGCGGATTTCGGGTTTGGTTGGGGATACTCAGCTATTACCCTTGGGTTCAGCCTCCAATGGATCGTTTTAGGCTTGGTAAGCCCATATATTGGAGAGGTTGGAGATAAATATGGAATGCGGCCTCTACTTTGGTTTGGTGGGGTTTTATTCATAGCTGGGATGTTACTAACGGGAGTTATGTCAAGCTTATGGCAATTTTATGTGTTTTTCGGTCTGCTTCTTGGATTAGCTTCCAGTATATTTACGGTACTCCCCATATCAGGACTAACCTTGTGGTTTAGGAAACACTTGGGGTCGGCCATGGGAGCAGTTTGGGCGTTTCAGGGCATAGGGGTAATTGCTTTCATATTTTTCATTAGCACAGCATTTGATCAATTTGGGATGAAGTGGATCTTTTGGCTACCCGGCATTCTGGGAGGGGCTTTAATACTGGGGTTAACCCGATTTTTTTATGATGCACCTGCAACGATTGGATTGCGGCCATTAGGGTCCGAATCTGACGAGCCCATCGGAAAACCCAAGAAAGATGAAGAGAGCAAAATCAGGGCTGACGTCTTTTTACAACAGGCAAAGAAAACCGGTACTTTCTGGAACCTGATTTGCATCCACTATTGGGGATGTATGGGGCACCAGATAATTAACGTCCTTCTCGTTGCTATCGCGGTTGAGCGTGGCGTTTCTCTTGAATTAGCAGTTGGAGTTCTTGCAACCCAGCAAGGTGTGGGCGTATTTGCACGTGCAGCTGTCCCAGTTATAGCCGAAAGGCTAGGTAGTAAAACCGTTTGGGTCGTCGGTATGTCCCTACAGGCGTTTCCCATGGCAATAATATTCCTGGCTCATGACCCATGGGCTTTCTATGTATTTGCGGTGTTATTTGGTATCGGCCAAAGTTGTGAGGTCCCTACTTTCCCAATTGCGAACCGCCAATATTACGGGAACGTACCTCAAGGAGGTTTATATGGTTGGCAAAGCATTGGAAGTGGGTTTGGAATGGGAACGGCCCCGTTTGTTGCTGGGGTTTTATGGGATTTGACAGGGACTTATATGGCACCTTTGCTCTTGTCCTTAGGTTTTAGTTTGCTCGGTCTTATATCGGCAGTACTATTACCATCTCCCAGAGTGCCACTGCTGCCTGATTGGGAAAGTAATTTGCCTGATAATTTACGTGCATCTAGTTCTTAAATAAGTGCTCACGAGCACCAGATGTAAATTATTTCATCTTATTATTTGGGAATGTTAGTAGTTTGATTTTCTAGCATATTTGTCAATAACATCAGAAAAAACTGAAGGTTAAAATCTTTAGTAATTCTTTGTATGTGGACGAATAACAAAAGGCCCTGGGATTTGATTCCCAGGGCCTTTCGACTCTGTGCTTGTGATAAGGCGGAGGACTTAGATGGCTTCCAACACGGTGGTGATGCCCATTCCCGCGCCGATGCACTGGGTGGCCAGACCGTATTTGGAGTTCGAACGTCGCAGCTCGTGGGCCAAGGACAGGACCAAGCGCCCACCAGTGGCACCAAGGGGATGGCCGATGGCCAATGCGCCGCCGTTGACATTCAGTTTCTCCATCGGGATTCCCAGTTCGCGGGCGCTGGGGATGATCTGGGCGGCGAAGGCTTCATTGAACTCGACGCGGTCGATCTGGTCCATGGTGAGCCCGGCGTACTTCATGGCTTTTTTGGTGGCTGGAACCGGGCCAAGGCCCATCAACTGGGGCTTCACGCCGGCCACGCCAAACCCAACGATGCGGGCCAGCGGCTCCAAGCCTAGGGCCAGGGCTTTTTCTTCGCTCATAATCAGGATGGCGCTGACGCCGTCGTTGGTTGGGGATGAGTTTCCGGGGGTGATGATAATCTCACTACCGCCGTAGCTGACCACGCCAGGAATGGGATTAAGGTTCATCAAGGCCTCAAAGTTTGTGCCGGGTCGGATGCACTCGTCCTGGTCAAAGGTTATGGTCGGGCCAATCTCGTCTGGCAGCCAATTTCCTTTATCGTCGAATACCGGTTGCTCCACTTCCAGGGGAACTATTTCGTCGTTGAAGCGGCCAGCATCGTAGGCGGCGGCGGCTTTCTGGTGACTGGGAACGGCGTATTCATCCAAGTCGCTGCGGGTCAGTCCATAGACCTCTGCCACGTTCTGGGCGGTCTGCAGCATAGACACCTTGGGCGGTGAATCCAGAATGAAATCAGGAAATGGCACCGAGAAGTTATCGTAGTGGTCTGCGGGCATATCCCGCTGGGATTTGTTGAACGTGATGGGTGTAGGTTCGGTGATTCTGGTGAATGGGCCCTCATCGCCTGGGATAGTCCGGGCCATGCGTTCGGCGCCCAATGCGATGCCGCAGTCGATGACGCCAAGCATGATAGCCTGGGCGATCCGATGGAGGGTCTCCATGCTGGAGCCGCACTGCCGGTTGGAGTTGAAAGTAGAGGTTTCCGGCGGAAGACCGGCCATCCGAGCAACACGTCCCATGTCCACAAACTCAGCGTTGCCCAAAACGTTACCTAGACCAACATCTTCGATCATGTGGTCTTCAACCTTGGGGTTCCGTTCCAGCAATTGTCTGATTACCTTCCCTCCAAGCTCGTCCAGCCTGGTGGCCACTAATTTACCCCGTACCGCCCGGCCAAATGGGGATCGGACACCGTCGACAATTACTGCGTTGCGGATTTCCATGATTAACCTCGCGTTCTAATACAGAGCGCCACGTAATAACGCTCCTGATTTACCGGTGAAATGATTGGCTAACAGGGTATCACAGGGCAGGTTGGCGTGGCCCGTCTGGGTCAGTACAATGCGCTGGTTGAAAACGATAACGAGAAAAGACTAATGGGATGGGAGTTGGAACATGACAACCTTGGATGAACGCTGGCAGAAAGGAATCGAAACGCGGACTAAATTTGGTGGAGGCACGCTGACCACCGGCTCCACCCCATTCGCTTGGGAGATGGCCCCGGACTTGGAGCGCATCGCCGGAGAGTTCTTGTTTGGCAGCATCTGGCATGGGCCTGCGCTGACCGACAAACAGCGGGAGATGGTCACTGTTACGTGTCTGACCGTGCTGAAGAGAGACAACCAGGTCCGTCGACACCTGGGCAACGCCCTCAACTTGGGTCTGACTCCTGTAGAGATCGTTGAAGTATTGATGCATTCATCTTTCTACAGCGGAGTCCCGGCTACACTGGACGCCTTGGCCATCGCCAAACAGGTCTTCGAGGATCGGGGCATCGACTACACACCGCAAAAGGTGTTTGACACGGCTGAGACACCCGACCAACTCAACGAGCGAGGAATCGCCAAGCGGGTGGAGTACATGGGCCCGCCTTCAGGTGGTGGACCAGGCCCGGTTACCGAGGCCGAGAAGGTGTTCAACCGACTGACCACAGAATACTACTGGGGTTCAACGTGGACTAGACCCGGCCTGGACCTGCCCAGCCGTTCCATCTGCACTATGGCGGCAATGGCAGCCCTGGGCCGAGAAGCTCAATTGGCCAGCCATATCAAAGGAGCGCTGAACATCGGACTAAGTCAGGAGCAGATCGTGGAGGTATTCGTCCACGCCACATTTTACTGCGGATTGCCCTTCACCCGGTCAGCCATCGATTTGGCCAATGAGATTTTCCGCGCCCAGTAATACCTACTCCGGGTCTTTCAGATAAGGGAACATTGCCAGGGGCGTGGCGGCCAGGAGTCCGGCATCCACCGGAAGGGTAACGCCTGATATCCAGCGAGCTTCGTCCGAGGCCAGGAACAGGATGGCGTAGGCCACGTCCCAGGCGGTGCCGTCAAAGCCCAATGGGCCAGCACGGCGGCGTAGGTTCAACATTTCTTCGGAGCTGTGCCGGGCGACCATGGGGCTGTAGACGTGGCCAGGTGCAATGCAGTTTACCCGGATGTTGTCTCGGCCATAGTGAACGGCCATGGAATTACTCAGGCCCAGGATTCCGCCTTTGGAGGCCGCATAGGCGTGGCTGGGCCGTCCACCACCAGCGCGGATGCCTACGATGGAAGACAGGTTAACAATTGAGCCGCCACCGTCTTTAATCATCTCGGGGATAGCGAATTTGCTGGTTAGCATCACGCTTTTTAGGTTGACGTCGATTACCGTGTCCCAGAAGTCTTCCGAGACGTCAGTAACCGAGCCTGGGCCGCTGATACCTACGTTGTTAATCAGAACGTTCAGCTTGCCATAGGTCTTAGCGGCAGCTTCGGTCATAGCCTGGCAGGACTCTATATCGGTGACGTCACCAACAAAAACCGAGGCGTCGCCCCCTTCTTTTTCTATCTGAGACAATGTTATCTGCGCATTCTTCTCGTCCCGGTCAACCAATATGACTTTGGCCCCTTGGCGGGTGAACAGCAACGAAATAGCCTGGCCGATACCGACAAATTCGCCGTCACCGGTGGCACCGGCTCCGGTCACTATGGCAACCTTGCCATCTAATCTTGTCCCTCGTTCTTCCATGGGACCTCCAATTATCATTCTTCAGGTTTTGGACTGGGTAAATGCCCGAGCAGCAGTATATATTATTCGTCTCTGCCAACATAAAACCTTAATTGGCATCGGTTACTGCTCAATAGCGATTAGACATGGCGGTAAGCTCAGTTGCTCCTGGATTGGCCGATCCAATCAATAACCGCTACCGGTACAAACTGAGCAAAGAGATTCTCTAAAAGACCGGAGAATCAGAGTTCATACGCACTATGCGTTTCGTTTCCAGAAGCCGGACGTTGATTAACCGCGTCTCCGGTAGTCGATCTTCAACAATCGCTAATGACGATATAATCTGGAGTCTGTGATTGATTGCTAAAACGCCACGGTATCGGATTATTCTTTCCAGTGCGGAGACTCAGTTGAAACTAGGGCTTTGCGTTTTGGGTTGTGGGTCGTTCGCCCATTCATTCTCGGAATCGCTCTCGACTTCCCGGGATGAGATGGACCTGTATTTTGCCAGCAGAGACCTCAGTCGATCTGCAGCTTACTCAGAAGAATTTGGCGGCGTTGGAGCTTTCGGATCCTATGAAGACGCGGTCGCTGATCCTAGGATAGATGCAGTCTATATCTGCACCCCCCATGACCTACATCTGGAACACGCCAGGCTCGCCGCTGCCGCAAACAAACACATACTGCTGGAAAAGCCCATAGCTCGGACAATCGAGGAAGCAGGTCAATTAATTTCGGTCGCCAACGAAGCCGGAGTAACCTTGATGGTTGCTGAGAATTGTCGGTTTCTGAGCGCGGTTCAAGAAGCAAAGCGAATCATCGATTCGGGAGCGCTGGGCAAAGTTCGGCTCATCCAGCTACATGAAGAATTTCCCTTTAAACCAAACTCGTGGCGTAACGACAAGTCGCGCAACGGGGGAGGGACGTTCATCGATGGAGGCATCCACAAGGTGAGCGTGTTGTCTTATTTAGCCGGGCGTCCAACTCAGCTGTACGCCTCCCAGGTACCACCGGGTCAACCCGGACTGGATGCGGAGGACGGCATCGTGGTAACCACCCGCTCGCAAAGTGGGGTTGTGGGCATCATCAACCACACCTGGAGTATTGGCCAAGCATCCGAACGGCCTACCGTAAGTGTCTCAGGCACACTAGGCCGTATCAATTTTGAGATGGGCAGACCTTGGTTGAAGATTGACTATGGTCATTCCCAGGAAGTACGCCATTTGGATGACCACATGCGCGGGATCGACCCTATGATGTCGGAGTTTATGCGCAGCATACGGGAGAAGACCGAACCGACCATGACTGGAGAGGAGGGTCGTCTGGATTTGGCCATGGTTCTGAAGGCCTACGAATCGGCCAAAACCGGATTACCAGTTCTTCTGGGCTCAGATTTCTGATGAGTTGAGATAACCAGTCAAAACTATCCAGTTTGATGCCATCGTCCTCGCCGGAGGTGAAAGTCGGCGAATGGGCGCGCCCAACGCCAACCTGGCGTTTGGTGACATATCCTTAATTGGTGCGGTGGTGGCTGCGATGAAACTGGTTTTCAGACAAGTATTCGTGGTCACTACGGACAAAACCTCACTGCTCGACGTAGGTGTGTAAATCCCGGAGGATGAACACCCGTTGCAGGAACCGTTGGTTGGTGTGGTGCGGAATCTGAACGCCAGCGATGTCGCGTTGCCGCTGGCGAAATGCCATACCTCAGCGCCACATTGATCCAGGATATGGCCGCAAATCTAGGGGACTGTGACGCGCTCATTCCTGAGATTAATGGCCACCTTCAAATCCTGCACGCTTTCTATAACAAAAACTGCCGCCCATCGCGGAGGAGTTGCTCAGCCTGGGTGATACCTCCATGTACGCCCTGGCCCTGAGGTGTCGTGTAATCAAGTTGGGCGAAGATTATTTCCGGACCCATGCTGATGGCCTGAAGTCGTTTCGAAATCTGGGCACCGCAGCCGAGTACCAACATGCCATCAATGAAACTGTAGACTCAGCCGCTGAGTAAAGTGCTCGTTTATTGATGTATTAATCGAGTTTACGCACAAACACTTGACAATACCAAGTGATTTGCGCTATGATGTTTGACAAGTTCCCAAGAAATGGGGGCTTATTTTTTTGCCCTTCTCATTTTCGATCCAATCCCGGAGGTTTGTTTAGTTGCTCTGACAAACTTACGGTCTCAATGAATTCCTCAGCAGTTGCTGAGGTTTTTTTGTGGATAGTCCAAGGTGCCCAACCCCAACCATGCCGAGGCGGTTGAACCCGGCCCGGTATTTATATTCAGGCTTTAAATTAGGCTAGGAGATTCATGAGCAAACTATTCTCACCAATCACAATTCGGGGCGAAGAGATGCGCAACCGTGTTTTTGTCGCGCCAATGTGCCAGTACTCATCCGCGACTGAAGATGGACGCTGCAGCGGTTGGCACACTGTCCACTATGGCACCCGCGCAGTTGGCGGGGCCGGTCTTGTCATGTTGGAGGCTTCAGCAGTTCGCCCGGACGGTCGCATCTCACCCCAGGACTTGGGGCTTTGGAATGATTCCCACGTTGAAGCAATGGGCCCTGTAGTGGACGCCATAGTCTCCAACGGGTCGGTTCCTGCCATTCAACTGGCCCACGCTGGTCGTAAGGCTGGCCATACCAAACCTTGGGAAGGCGGCCATCAGCTAAACTCGTCCAACGGTGGCTGGGATAATATCGCGCCAAGCCCCATCGCTTTCCAGGAAGACTGGGACGCACCCCGGGAGATGACTCTGGAAGACATTGGCCAGGTAATCGATGATTTTGCCAATTCTGCCCGATTGGCCGTCAACGCTGGAATGAAAGTGATTGAACTGCACATGGCCCACGGCTACCTTGCCTGTGAGTTCCTTTCACCGCTCTCCAATGAGCGGACCGACCAATACGGTGGTCCTCTGGAGAACCGGGTCCGCTTTCCCTTGGAGGTAACCCGGGCAGTCCGCAAGGCGATCCCCGACTCCATGCCCCTCTTCGTCCGAGTTTCTGCCACGGAGTACATGGAAAACGGCTGGGACGTTGACGAGTGTGTGGATTTCAGCCGCATGCTCAAGGAAGACGGAGTAGACCTGATTGACTGTTCTTCCGGTGGCAACTCGTCTACCCAGACTTTGACCCCGTTCCCTGGCTACCAAGTGCAGTTCGCTGCCCGCATTCGAAGCGAGGCCGAAGTGACCACCGGCGCTGTTGGCTTAATAACCGAAGCAGCCCAAGCGGAGAAGATCCTAGAAGACGGCGAGGCTGACGTGATTCTGCTGGCTAGAGAACTCCTGCGGAACCCCTACTGGCCAATTCAGGCACAGATTGAACTGGACGGCGCCGCTGACTGGCCTGACCAGTACAAACGTGTCGCTGAGCTGCGCAATTACCCAGCGCAGCCTCGTTAGTAGCCGCCACCAACCAATGATGGATACCAATAAAAGAGCCCCAATTATAATAATTGGGGCTCTTTTGATTTAACCCGGGTGTTCCCAGAGGTGTTGTTTTTGAAAAATTTAGGGCGTTATGTGTCCCACTCCTCTAGTTTTTTCTCCAGCTCAGCTTGAGCCTGGATGTGTTCTTCTCCCAGGCGAGTCATAGCTTCAAATTGCTGGTCAATCGTTGCTTCTTGAAGTTGGTTCTCAATGTCTTTG